>NZ_JBFUCY010000005.1:0-302110 GCF_056404995.1 Mucilaginibacter sp. P2_A5 | reverse complement strand
GTATAACAACGTAGAAGAGGCWGGAATTGATGCTTTTAGAACCGTAGCAAGGTCTGTTCAAACTCATTATGAATCTATCTTAAACTTCTTCGATAACAGAAGTACTAACGCTTCGGCAGAATCTTTCAATGCTAAGGTCAAAGCTTTTAGAGCCACTTTAAGAGGCGTTAGAGATACTGCTTTCTTCCTATTCAGACTTGCTAAAATATATGCCTGACTTTTTTATCCCCCAACTTTTCGGACTGATCCAATAAAACGCCTGCACACGGCATAGCTCTACGAGCTGTTGATTTTGGTTATGAATCTTTAACTCCAAATCAACGTTTTGTGTACGATAGGGATATTATTCCGATACTTAGACAAAGAGCAGAAGAAATCGAAATCACACAAAGAAAAAATTCTTGGCCTGAATAAATAATGAGCGCTGTTTATCTATTAGAAAAATTGTCGTATAGTTTGCACGCTATCCATATACACAAGGAAGATGCGAATATCAGACTGGCCAGCCAAGCTCATAATATAATATTTTTTAAAAATGACACTTGCATCCCCGCTCAGTACAAAAAAAGCTTTAATGAACTCATAGTAAAAATAGAACGGGCCCAACTTTTCTACGATAAGGTAGCGATTTACAAATTCCCCAATATGCACAAAAGCACGGCTGCAAAATATATAGCTATGTTAATGAGTATACATAGCATATTGGCCTATGATTTAGGATAGCCTATAACTCATAGTAGGCGGTGGATTGAAATCATCCCACAAATACAGAAATATTTACAATATAGAATTTTAAGTTTTTTTCTGAAAAATAACCTTATAGCCCTATAAGGGTGTCTGAAGTCATAAAACTACAATACGTTTTAAACAAACGAAATATTATAGTTTTAGTTTATAGGTCTTAAATGTAAAATTTAAGACCTTTTTTGTTTTTTCCATACCGAATTGAATCATCCTGTTCATAATATTCCGTCCTTTTTGCAGGAACAGTTTGGTATTCCCCCCCCCAATTTCGGAAGATGCGCCGGTGATCAGCATAGTTTTTTTCATGGTCTTATATCATTTTGTTGATACAAAATTCCGGTTATCCTGCTTCCTTGACTTGACATTAACTATGCAATCCTTGACAATTTCACGGTAAAAGCATCTTAAAATTTAAGAAAGGGAAATAATCACAACTAATCGGGAATTCCGCTAATAGCCCGGGGCAGGTATTCACCCCATCTTTGTATCGTCAACAAAAACAAAAAACTTTAAAACTTAAAAAAATGGAAACTCAAGCAAAATCTCAAACAGTAAAAAATGTAGTATTGGTACATGGCGCATTCGCCGATGGCTCTGGATTTAAAGCGCTTTACAACGAATTAACTAAAAAAGGGTATAACGTATCGGTTGTACAAAACCCGCTAACCTCATTGGAAGATGATGTTTTGGCAACACACGTTGCCCTGGATAGGATCGGTGGTCCGGCTATCCTTGCTGGGCACTCATGGGGTGGCGCGGTGATCACCGAAGCCGGTAATCACCCAAATGTCGCCGCCCTGGTTTATATCGCCGCATTTCAGCCGGACAATGGCGAATCTGCTTTGCAATGGTTACAAACTGCTCCCCCTGCGCCTGAGAACGGCGTGCTTCCTCCGGATGACAAAGGAATTGTATACTATGACAAAGATAAATATCATGCAGGTTTTTGTGCGGATATCGATGCTGACGAAGCAGCGTTTATGTATGCGTCTCAGGGTGCTTTTTATGCCAAAGGCTTTGTAAGCCCCATCACCGATGCAGCCTGGAGACACAAACCTGCTTATGGCCTGATAGCTACTGAAGATAAAAGCATTAACCCGGACATACAAAGAAATATGTATAGCCGGTCGAACACCAAGGTAACCGAAGTTAAAGGCAGTCACGTGATCTTCATGTCGCAGCCCGAGATCGTTGCAGGTGTCATTGTTGAAGCTGCACAAGCAGCATCAGCCCGGTAACAAGCATAGTATTTCGCCCACAGGCCCCATTTGCTGTAACCGGTAAATGGGGCCTGTGCATTTACAGCATGTTTGAACTTTGTGTTTTGACGCTTCTTTAGTACTTTAGATGTTTGTTTGATCAACCATGAAACTTACACTAAGAGAGGAAAATACCGGCGGCGAATTGCTGCTATTTAAAGAAGAAGCGGGTTTTGACCGCCTGTTTTTTACCAGAGACAGGTTCAATAAGTATTTTACCATTGCATGGAACGCCGGAGAATGCCAGACCGTTACCATTGACGGCACCAAATATGATTTCCCGGCCAATTCCCTGCTGACCCTTTTGTTTAACCAAACTTTCAGCTTTGAAAATTCTGCAGGCATCATTGCCTGGCAGTTTAACCGGGAATTTTAATGTATCATCGATCATGACAGCGAAGTAAGCTGCGTGGGCTTCCTGTTCAGCAGTACCGATCATATGTTCGTTCAATTAAATGATTCTGCACAACAAAAGCTAAAATTGCTGTCAGATGTTTTCATCGACGAATTTCAAACCTCAGACAATATCCAGAATGAAATGCTGCTGGTACTGCTCAAACGCCTGATCATTTATGTGACCCGGCTGGCAAAATCCGGTTATGTACCGGTCAAAAAATTGCAGGACGAAAGGTTTCATATCATTAGAAAATTCAACCTGCTGGTCGAAGCTAATTTCAAAACAGAGCACTCCGTTAGTTTTTATGCCGATGCGCTTTGCAAGTCCCCTAAAACCTTATCCAACCTTTTTGCCATTTTCAATCAGAAGCCCCCATCGCAGATGATCCAGGAAAGGATCACGGTCGAGGCTAAGCGGCTTTTGTCCTATACCGATAGGTCGGTAAAGCACATTACCTTCGAACTCGGGTTTGAAGATGTGCCCTACTTCTCCAACTTCTTCAAAAAAAATGCCGGCCTATCGCCATCGGACTTCAGAAATTCGCCAAAAGATCCCAAAGAAGGGAAATAATCACAACTAACGGGGAATTGTGCCTATGATCTCCGGTCGCTTTTCACCGCAACTTTGTATCGTTGATCCAAACAAAAAACCTCAACGACAAAATCATGAAAAAGCAAACATTAAAGTTGATTTATTTTGACGGATCTGCTGGTTCCGGTGACTATTATGGATAAACGACACCTGATTGACCCCGTTTAGCCAATTTCAAAATGACCACCTTTAGTGCTTAAATTCGCGCTTTTAGGAAAAGAAGGGAAATTGGCGAAGAGTGTTCAGTACTATTGGTTTATCCATTTAATAGCCGATTTGGATTTATAATTGCCCGCTCATTTAATCACGTCAGAATTTTTATTTTTTTCAAATTACAGGGCTTCGGATACAAGCAATATTCAAAAAAATGTGTGTCGGGTAAAGCGTCGTTCTGTATCCAGAACCAGTCGACTCGTGGGTGTTCGGCAAAAGTACAGATGGATTTTACAAGCAAATAGCCACCCGGCGAATGCTGAATGGCTATTTGTTTACTCGTTGGTACATTGTATCAAACTACAAACGGTCATGCGTATAAAACGCAATTTCTTCCATCGTCATAAAATTGCCTCCGCCCCAGTTGGTGAGTAATTTAAACCTGTAATACCTGAATTTGGGTGTGCCATCGGCCACGGTAAATTCTTCGCCGGCCAATGCAAAAGCTATATCGGCGGCTGTGTTTTGCCCGGGTGGTAAGCCCGATGGTTTTACCGAAGTATAGGAGCCTATTTTTGTCCAGCTGGAAAAACTGCCATCTGAAGATGGACTGTTACTGCCGTACAGCTCAAAGGTTTTCACGCTCTCCAGGTCATACAGCCTGTCATTGGCCTGCCAAACCTTAAAGCGGCTGATGGATGCCGATGCGCCACTATCAAACGTAAACCAGCACGGGATAATGGATTGGGTTGCAAAGCCCGGCGGGCTATAATTTTCGTCCCACAGGTAGCTTTGCAGCCAGCCGTAACCGCCATCTTTTACATCGGTTGGTAAGGTAACCAGGGCGAATTTTGATTTATCAAGCTGCCTTTCAAATTTTGGCAAAGTTACTGTTGACGCGGGGGGCGAAAACGTTTCAAACGCGGTTGAATCGGGCTTGTATAATGATTTGTAGGTAAGCTGCGTGCTTTCTTTATAATCGGGTAGTTCGGTACTGGTTTCGGTTGGTGATATCACTATTTTGCGGGCCGCGCCGTTTTGCCCGGTGTAGTTAATTTCCACCCCTAACTCTCCGCCGGCAGGTTCACCCCAGCCCAGTTCTATTTTATTGCCATCGGCACTTTCGGTTAACGATTTTAGCGTTCTGTTGGTTAACGATGTAAGATAGCTTGGGCCATAAACTATACCCGATCCGTTAATAACCACCGATTTATGGTTTTGGCTATCAAACGTGTATACCGTAAAATTATAGTTGCCTTCGGTAAGGTTAGGGACAATCACCTTAACGGTATCCTTGCCGCCCGAATGCGTTACGGGTACGTCGGTAGAGTCGACCTGGTTATTCCAGTATACCCTGATTTTGGTAACCAGCGGATCGTTGCCCAAAACTACAGCTAACTGTACACGGTTGTACCCTGCCTGTACCAGCATGGTATCTGCCCGGCCCGGGTAAGTGATCTCTCCGCCCTTTTCATATTTTTTGTAAGCATCGCCCGTTGTTTTTGTGCAGGAGCTTAACCCGGCAATAAGGCCAAGCACATACAGGAGGGCAAAATATTTTATCGTCTTCATAAAACTCGTCTCTTTAAATAGTTAATTAATGGGCATCCCCGTACATCATCAGTTCATAAAAATTAACATACGACCCGTTTGACCAATTTTTCAAGGTCCTGAACCTGATGTAACGTACTTTGGGTGTATTGAGTGGGAAGGTTACAGTTTCGCCCGCAAGCGCCGCATCTATATCAGCCTGCGAAAGCTGCCCTTCGGGCAAGCCTGACGGTTTGATTTGCGTATGCGAAACCAGCAACGTCCAGCTGCTGTCATAACTACCATCGGGGTTAGGGTTATTTGAACCCCATATTTCTATCACCCTCGGGTTGTGCAGGGTAAAAAAGAAACCTGGGCGCATAAACCACACCAGGCGGCTTAGTTTGGCAGTTACCCCCATATCAAAAGTAAATTGCTGCGGCATCCGCGATGCATCGCCCGTATGATAAAAACCATCATTTACGTTGCCATCAAAAAGGCCCGCTATGTTGCCGCCGTAGCCAAGCGGTGCATCGGTAGGTAAAACTATGCCCTTCATTTTTGTACGGTCGAGCAATTGCTCAAACAATGGGGTTACTGTTACCATCAAGGTATCTGAAAGGTTGCCCCACCTGTCGCGCACAAAAATGCCAAATTTGGTAGGGGTTGCCGGAAGGCCGCGGGTTGAAAAATCGCCTTGTTTAAGGCTGGTATAATCGGTGTTGATGGGCACAAATTGTTTAAGCGAATCGTTAGAAAGCACAACAATAGCCAGGCTCTCTTCGGTAGCGTTTACAAATTTTACGTTGATGCCCCCAAAATCGGGCGATACCACCAGGCTATCGCGCACAAGCTTTACCGAGGGCGTTAAAGGGTGCACCGTTACAACGGTTGGCGCCGATACATTCTCGCTTTTATCAACAGCATACAAGGTAACCTGGTAGGCGTTGGTATCGCCAAAGCCAACTACCGTTAAGTTACTGTTATAACGGCTCACCTTGGTTTCGCGCACGGCGCCCTGTTTGGTAGTGTACACGGCCCTGATGTATAGCAAATCGGCATCATTAGGCAGGGCATAGCTTATTTTTGCCGAGCCGTGAAGGTTTTCGACGCTTACGCCGGTTACCGGCCCCGGCGCAACCCCATCTTTGGTAACAGGCTCAAGCTTATCCTGCTTACAGGAGTTAATGGCCAATATGGCCAAACTCACAAAGCACATTAATAATATCTTTTTCATTATCTTATATTTTAGATGGATATAATTTTTTTCCGACATCATTTGCATTTCAATTACCACCCCGAGTTTTGAACCAGGTTTGGATTAACCTGCAAATTATATTCTTTAATTGGCCAGAAATAATCGCGCGGGGCAACAAACCGGGGGCTGTACAGCAGCACCCTGCGGTTATAATCTTCATAGCTGCTTTGCAAAATATCCCAGCCATAAATTGGTGCGCTTAACACCTGCGGCGCGGTTTTCCAGCGGCGAAGGTCCCAAAAGCGGCTGCCTTCAAATGCCATCTCGATACCACGCTCCTGGCGGATGATGTCGCGCAGGCCGGTAATACTGGTATACTTGGCCGGATTGGTTGAAAAACTGGTCCATGAGCTCTCTACCGATTTTAAACCTGCCCTTGCCCTTACCTGGTTTAAATAAGGCAAAGCAGCGGCCGAATTACCCGATTCATTCAACGTTTCGGCATATAACAGGTACAAATCGCTCAGGCGCATTACCGGCCATGGGTACGATTCGAGCGTTACATTGGTAGATGAGAATACCAGGTTCCAATTCACTATTTTTTTGGTGTAGTAACCGGTAATAGAATATAGGCGGCTTTGCTTTTTACCCGAGTATTGCTCCAGTTTACTCTGCACGTTATAGGTGCCGTTTTTCATAAACCAGGTTGAGCCATCAAAAGCCATATCGGCATAAAAGCGGCGCTCCCTGTCAAAATGCAGCCCCACGGTTTGGTAACCGTTTTGCATACCGGCATCGGTGCTTGTAGTGGTGCGCAGTTTAAAGCGGTTGGCGTAATCCCAGGTTTTATCTTCTTCAATAGGTACGCCGTTTTTGGTATAAAACAGTTCGGCCATTTTTAGCGGCGGCGCCAGCTTGCCTTTTAAATCAAGGTTGATGTTGTTAGGATCAAGCTGCGGGATGGCAAACTCCTGTAACCAGAAGGTTGGGTTGCCGCTTGATGTTAATCCCCATATCAGTTCGCTATTCCACTTTTCGCAAACCGAATTGCGGATGTTCATTTCAACCTTGGTTACATCATCAACAGCGGTAATGCCCGGCGTAAAATAATACAGCTTTAACCCCGCTGCGGCAGCAGCATCAATGGCAACTTTACAGGCGGCAGCGGCCCTTGCCCATTTGGTGGCATCATACTGCGGGTTAAAAAGCAGTTTGCCATTATTGGCCTTTAAGCCTGCAAAATCATTATTGCCGTTAAACAATGGGCTTGCACCGGTAACCAGTACACGGGCTTTAATGGAAAGCGCCGCTACCTTGGTAACCCGGCCAAGCTCGGTTGATGCACTGGTAATTACGCTTGGTAAGCCGGTGTTATCATCGCCCGCGGCGGCATCATCAAGCAGCCGGGCAATGTAGTTCACTACCGAATCGGCCGGCTGGCGGTACACTTTAACATCTTCGGGCGCCGCGGTTATGGCTATATTTTTATCCATGATAGGTATAGGCCCATACATCCTGAACAGGTACCAATGAAAATATGCTTTTAAAAATTTGGCCTCGGCTACCCAGCGCACTTTAACGTAGGGTTGCAAATCGGTTACTTTATCCAAATTATCTAAAAAGGTATTACAGGCCCTTATCCCCTGCCATAACGATTTGCCATCATAGCCATCCCAGTAGTTCATGTAAGGGTCGGCCCGGTTTTGGTTACCGCGGGCAATGTTATAGGGGTCAAGGTAAAAGAAATCCTCTGTCATGGGCCAATAGGTCCAGGCTTCATCGCCACCGCTGAAGGCAGGGTTTTTATCGGGATGCCCTTCCTGCGGCAGGTACGAGTACAGGGTAAACAAATATTTTTCGGCCTCGTTGCGGTTGGCAAAGGCATTATCAATGGTTGCCACGTTATCGGGCACTACATCAAGGTAACTTTTTTTACAGGACGGCATACCTGCCGCTATTAGCAGCAGCAAGGCAAGGCCCATAGATTTCCGACCTAAAAGGCCTGAATATCGGGTGTATATAGTTAACAATTTCATCTCGATTAAATTTTAGCAGGATTTACAGTTGAACATTTATCCCCACGTTAAACACTTTTTGAACCGGGTAACCAAGCCCGTTACTACCTTGCTCAGGATCCCAAAGCTTAAAGCCGCTGATAAGGAACAGGTTGGTACCGTTGGCATAAATCCTTAAGCCCGATATATGGAACCTTTTTAAGGTTTTATCTTTAATACTATACCCCAATTCGGCAGTTTTCATACGCAGGAAAGCCCCGTTGCGCATCCACCAGTTGGATGGCTGGTTGTTATTGGTATTTTGTGTTAAACCAAGCCTTGGCCAAAAAGCATATAAGTTCCGGTTATCTTCAGACCAGTGATCATTGGCAACTACATTAAGCAAACCATGCTGGTAAGCGCCATTGGCCACAAAGGGAGAAATAGCCGCAGGGTCGATAAAAAAGGACGACCGGGCCGATCCCTGGAAAAATGTACTGATATCGAAGTTTTTATAGCCGAATGAGAAGCCGAAGCCGTAAATAATTTCGGGCGTGGTTGGGTAACCAAGGCCGTTAATCATATCAAGGGCGGTTATTTGCCCGTCGCTGTTTAAATCGCGGTATTTGATATCGCCTCCCCTAACCTCGCCGAAGTTTTGTTTGGGCGAGTTTTTTACATCTTCGTCATCAACAAACAAACGTTCGGCAACAAGGCCGTACACTTCGCCCAATGATTGCCCCACGCGCGACAGGTATTGTTCATTGGCAGGGTACGCAGGCTCTTCATTTACCAGCAGCTTACTGGCTGCATAAGTAAATGTGCCCCGCATTTGCAGCCAGGCGCTGCCAAAGTTTTTATTATAGTCCATAGCCACATCAATACCCTTGCCTTCGGCTACGCCTACGTTGGCGCTTACCGGGGCTGTAAGGCCCATGGTAGTTGGTATGTAGGCGCGCTGCATTAAAATATTGCTGCGGCGTTCATGATAGGCATCTACTGTAATGTTTAGGGCATCAAACAAACCCAAATCCATCCCAATATTGGTTTTCTTCGATTTTTCCCAGGTGATACCGTCATTGGCATACCTGGATATAGAAACGCCCGAGCGGTTATAGGCATAGTTTTCGCCAAAGTACGACCCGAAATTACCGTCGTTAAGGTTTACGTTGGATAGGTAAAAAAACCTGTCGTTAACGCTGCCAATCTGGTCGTTACCCACCAAACCGTAGGTGGCGCGGAACTTTAACTTGGTGATGGTGTGGACTAAGGGCTCAAAAAACTTTTCGTTATTAACGTTCCAGGCAACACCTACCGACGGGAAAAAACCAAAACGGTTATTGCGTGCAAAACGCTCCGATCCGTTGTAACCAAAGTTGGTTTCAAACAGGTAACGGTTATCATACCCGTAGGTTAGCCTGCCGCTAACGCCCTGGTTACGAAAAGGGAGCGACGATTGCAAATCGCCGGCATTACCGGTAACATAGTTACGCTGTATACCTATGAGCAGGCCGCTTACATTATGCAATTTATTAAAAGTGCGGTTATAGTTTAGGGCAACCTCGGCATAGTTGGTACTGTTTACTATTTTATTGCCCTGGTTGTAGTTAAGGTATTCAGTAGCCGATTTTTCGTTTAGTAACGATAAGGTATAACCCTTAGGGTCGGTAGCCGAAGCGCTGGCTGCGTAATAAAACGGCGTATATTGCCTGCTCAGGTTAAAGTAAGCGTAGCGCTGGGTATAAGCCATGGCCCTTGCCGACAGGCCTTCGGTAATAAATTTCAGGTCCTGTTTAATTTCAAGCTGTACATTCAGGGTTGATGTGCTGTACTGCTGAAAACCTGATACCATATCGGCAAAAGGGTTATCGTAAACATCGCCGTTTGATCCTCTTGGCGCGTTACCAAATAAGGGGTGTTTAACCAAAGGCAAATCAGATGCAGGGAATGTTGCAGGGAACAACACCGGGTTGGCATTTAACGCGCTGCCGAAAACTGCGCCGCCACCGCCTATAGGGCCGTTATAATCGTCAAAATCGCCGGATGTACGCACAATAGCCTCGGTAGATGAGGTAAGTTTTACGTTTACGTTCGACCGGATCTCGTAGCTTTTAAGGCTTACATTGTTGTTGAAATTGTTGCCGGTTTGCGCCTTTAACACACCATTATCCCTATTGGCCGACGCCGATATATAATATTGGGCGCGGTTAACACCGCCGCTTATGTTTAAGTTAAGCCTTTGGTTGTTGGTGTAATTTTTAATTAACGAGCCAATCCAGTCGTTACTCGGGTAAAGCAGCGGATTATCTCCGGCCATGGTATGGTCTATTTTGTTTTGGGTATAGGGTAACGGTGAAAGCGGGTTCCTGGTTAGGGCCGCTTCGTTTGATAATTTCATATAGGTGATATTATCGGCGAGCGCAAAATTCCGGGTGTTTGACGAGGTCGAATTTTCAAACCGCACATTCATTTTGGTATCACCCACTTTGCCCGATTTGGTGGTAACCAGTATAACGCCATTGGCGCCTCGCGCACCGTATAGCGATGAAGCTGCAGCATCCTTCAGGATAGAAAACCCGGCAATATCATCCGGCTGAAGGCGGGCCAGCGTGTTGGTGGTTGATTCCATACCATCAATCAGTATCAGCGGATCGATTTTACCCGAACCAAATGAGGTTATCCCCCTGATGAAGAACGATGCGTTATCGGCACCCGGTTCGCCGCTGCGCTGGTACGATATTAAACCGGCAATGCGGCCGGCAAGCATAGTAGTTAAGTTACTGGTTGGCCCTTTTATCTCTTTGGGGTTAATGGTAGTGATGGAGCTTACCATACTTTCCTTTTTCTGGATACCGTAGGCTACTACCACAACCTCGTTCAGATCGTTTTTATCATCAAGCAGTACCACATCAATAGTGTGGCGCTGGTTAATGGCTACCTCCTGTTTGGCATAGCCTAAAAAAGAAAATACAAGGGTATCGGTGGCTTTGGGTACCTTAATGGTATAATCGCCGCTAACTGTGGTAATGGTACCGCTTTTGGTATGTTTTATGGCAACACTTACGCCGGGCATTACCAGCCCTTTGTTGTCAGTTACCTTACCACTAACGGTAAATGCCGTTTGCGCCAGGGATACCTTCCCCAGGATCAATAAAAACAGTAAGCAACAAAGGTACTTCACCTTCAAATAGGTAAAAATTCTTTCATTCATGATGGGTTTGTGTAAAGGTTGAACTATAATTTGGTATTTGTATGTACATAATTACATATTAAAATAACAAAAACAAAATTTTTCGCTATAAAATTTAAATAAGTTGTGAATGAGCGCTTAAAATGTAATTTTAACCTGTATTTTAATGATTTAGGCTCTAATAATATCGATTTAAATAACAAACATTCGAACATATTTATTAAATGTTGATACATTATAAAATATTTTAAAAAGATATCTTCAAAATGAGTTGATGAAGTGGAGAAAACGGCATTAAAGTCACAAAAAAAGAGGGTTGTAATTTTTTGTGGTTTTTTTGAATTTTCTTGTACTTTTTTTAGCCAAAAATTAGAGTTAACTGCTTAAAAATTGCACATAATTGATAAGTTTTTGCATTTGAGGGGGGCAAAAAGGCATAACGCAAAACCGGCCGCAAAGGCGGCCTGTTTAATCGCGCATCATTGTGAATGATAAATTTCACGAAACTATGAAAGGGGCAATGATATATCGCATGGCGACGAAGACTCACCCCGGCTACGCTGCGCTGGCCGACCCTCTCTCCGGCTGAAGCCGCAAAGAGGGTTTTGAAACCGCTCTTCAATAAATAGCTGATTAACAAAAAATTACAATAAAAAACCCTCTTTCCACCGCAGGTGAAGAGAGGGTGGTCGGGCGTAGCCTCGACCGGGTGAGTCTTAGCCAGCGTTCAATCAGATGTCTTCGTAAATTCCAATACTTCATGGGTAAGTACGAAGTGATGACGGTCTTTTTCTATTGTCAGACCGCTTCTTATTTATTCCTGGCAGCCCACTGTTTTAAAACTGTAATAGCATCGTAAAGCACCCCAGCCTCGCCCCTGAAATCGCCTGAACCTTTTGGGGCGCCGGTTCGTACATCGTACCACTCAAAAAAGCCTTTGTTGGCAATAACCCTATCCAGCATTGGCGATAACTCGGCATAAGCATCCTTGGCGTAACCGTATGATAGTAAGGGAGCTATCATGCGGCCGCCAAACCATGTCCAGTCGCCGCCATTCTGATAATCATAGGAATGCATGTTCGGGAAGCGCTCTGTTGGGTATGGCGGGTAAACGGTAATGCCAATAGTTGCATGCTTTTCTTTAGCCGCCGCAGCCACCATCTGGCGGTTTATTTCTTTAACCTCGGCCGGGGTATTAAAACCAGCCTGTATAGCGCATATCGATCCGCCTAAATACAAGATCTTTTTTTCATTAAAATCGGGCGCAAAGGGGCTGCCATTAAGGTATAGGTGCGGGATATACTTCTGCTCATGGTTATCCCACAGGTATTTACGCACATTTTTGGTAACATTAGCCGCTACATGTGCCCAGTTTTGTTTGGCTTTATAGCCTTTTGGCTGCATGGCCACAAAATTGTGCAGGGCCATCACAAACATGGCATTATCATATATATCAATGGCCCATTTGGTTTTATCGTTTATAGCCACACCCCAGCCGCCATCGGCCTGCACATCTCCCCAATCAATGGTGGTAGCCCCGGTTACCAGGCCATACTTTGCCGACCAGCGGTCTTTCTGCAGGTATATAAAAGCATCCTCCATACGCTGCAATACTGTTTTGCCTCCAATAATTTCATTTAAAATGGTTTTATCGCCGGTAACATCAATATATTTTTTAACGGCCTGCACCAGCGATGATTCCTGGTCTGTCTCCACAGTATTTTTATGGGCCGCCCAGCCACGCAATAAAGGCGAGTAGCGGTATTTGTAGCCCACGTTTGCTTTGGCACTATCTACCACACCATCAACTATATTACCATCCTCACCCTGAATCTTAAAAAATAGCAGTATCTTTGTTTTAACCTCATCCTTAGGATGCACCTGAAGCGATCCCTTAATAAAAGTATTAAAATCGCGGATCCAAACCTCGTTGTAGGATGTGCCTGCAGAAAAGCCCGAAAGTAATTTTAAAGCCCTTGCCTGGATAGTATCTAACCGTTCATCGGCCATGATAGTTTTGGCAAGCACCGCCTTACCTGTTGTTTGGCCGTTGGCAGATACGCCGGTAAGCGTAGAAAGCGTAATAAAAAAAGGCAAAAGTATTTTCATGCAGAGTTTATTTTATAAATGAAAGCTGTTTTAGGATATAACGACGGGTAAATCACCTGATATTAATAATATGTACAAACATAAAAACATTAAAATTCAATCCAAATTTATTATGCGTTTTATTTGCAGAAAATATAAAGCTATCTTTAAGTTTTAGACAATTCCTGTAAGAAGAGCCGAATGCTTCATTTAACACATAAGGGATAAACATATTAATAAAACAGTGGCCGTTAATTGACAAATTATTTAATTTGCACTATACTGTTCATAAACCTGGATAAATACCAACATGAAATTTTCAATAGATCATAAAAGCAGCGTTCCGCTTCATATACAGGCCGAGAACCTGCTGAGAGAACTGATAAAAGACCCTGAGTACCAGGCAGGTAAGCTTTTACCCAACGAAGTAGATTTGGCAAAAAAGCTGGCCATCTCCAGGACCACCTTGCGCCAGGCTATTAATAAATTGGTTTATGAAGAACTCCTGATCAGGAAGAAAAAGCTGGGAACAAAAGTGGCTCAGCCCAAAATGAGCTCAAAAGCAATGAACTGGCTGAGTTTTACCCAGGAAATGCAGGCACGCGGTATTGTAATTAAAAATTACGAACTGCATGTGAGCTGGGTGTACCCCGACGATTATATAGCCAACTTTTTTGATATAAAAACCGAAAAAAAGATACTGAAACTGGAACGCTTAAGAGGAAATGCCGACGAAGCTTTTGTTTATTTTGTGTCCTATTTTCACCCCAGGATTGGCCTTACCGGCGATGAGGATTTTAAAAAACCATTATACGAAATGCTTGAAAATGAGCATTCTGTAGTTGCCGACCTATCGAAAGAAGAAATTAGCGCCAAGGCAGCCGATAAATTTATTGCCGGCAAACTGGAGATAGATATTGGCAGCCCGGTACTTTTCAGGAAGCGTTTTGTATTTGACCAGGGCGACCGGCCAATGGAGTATAACCTGGGTTACTACAAAGCCGAAAGTTTTGAGTATACAGTAGAAAGCCGAAGGACAAGTTAGGCCGAAACTAAATATTGATTACTTGTTTGGATTTTAAATGAAATCTAATATGTTTGCACATTATAACATATAACGATTGTATGAGCAAAGGTCCCGTTTTAAAAAATGACGTCAAACCAGATATTCAAGAACTGAGGTCGACCAGCCAGTTCCTTATTCCGGCTGAAAAGCAATCGGCCCAAAATACTGAATACGATATCTACCCCACATTTAAGATTGACGGGCCCATTTTTAACGGATTTGAAAAGCTGGCAAGCTGGATTATAGCGCAGCAACAAAACATCATTATTGACGGCTATTCGGGCGTGTACTGGGATATTTTTATACAACACCTTAATGCCGAGCTTGTTGATAAGGGAGCAAGCGTAAACTGGATAAACATTAATGAGGCCCTTAAACCTGAATTGGTTATACATGCCACAATAGAACCATTTATGGGCGGCGACGACCCTTTGTTTGGGAAGATTTACGAAGGTACCCTGGCAGACTTTTTTGACAGCGACGTGCTGGGCGAATTAAAGCCGGCAGGCAACTGCCTGAACATTATTTACGGCTGCGGCGCGGCACTCAGCGGCTGGCAGGCACCCCTTATTTACCTGGATGTTCCTAAAAACGAAATCCAATTCAGGTCGAGGGCAGACAAGATCTGCAACCTTGGCGATCATCAACCCGCAGACTCTAAAATACAATATAAACGTTTTTATTTTGTTGACTGGCCGGTACTTAATAAACATAAAAAGCAATTACTGCCCGTTGTTGATATAATTGTTGACGAGCAAAGAATTGATGATATCAGCTGGGCAACCGGAGATACATTGAGGAATGCACTAAAACAACTATCGGGGCACATGTTCAGGGCCCGGCCATGGTTTGAACCCGGTGTATGGGGTGGCCGCTGGATAAAAGATAACATTAATGGTTTAAACGACGAAGTGGTAAACTATGCCTGGTCGTTTGAGTTGATAGCACCCGAAAACGGCATTATACTGCAATATGATGACCATATGCTGGAAGTATCGTTAGATACCCTGTTTTTATACAACAACCAGGCTATTTTAGGTAAAGCGGCAGCCAGGTTCGGTGATGCCTTCCCCATCAGGTTTGATTTCCTGGATACTTTTGATGGCGGAAACCTTTCGCTGCAATGCCACCCCACGGTAGCTTATACCAAGGCCAATTTTGGCGAAGATTTTACGCAGGACGAAACCTATTACATTCTTGATGCCGAACCGGATGCCGAAGTGTACCTGGGTTTCCAGGATAATATTGACAGACAGGAATTTAAAGCTGTACTGGAAGATAGTTTTCAAAACAATCAGCCTGTTGAGATAAAGGACTATGTGCAAACGTTCCCGGCAAAAAAGCATGACCTGTTTTTGATTCCAAATGGTACGGTACATTGCTCTGGCAAAAACAATATGGTGCTTGAAATAAGCGCCACGCCCTATATTTTCACCTTTAAAATGTACGATTGGCTTCGCCCGGATCTGAATGGAAACCCGCGCACACTGAATATCGACAGAGCATTTGAAAATCTGAACTTCGACAGAAAAGGCGATGTGGTTACCGACACGTTAATATCAAAACAAACAGTAGCCAAACAGGGTAAAGATTGGCAGGTAATTAACCTTACCACGCATCCGGCGCATTTTTACGCCATTGAACGTTTTGAGTTTGATACCGCTGTTCAAGAAAACACCAACAACCAGTGCCATGTATTAAGCCTGGTAGAAGGCGAAAGCATAAAAGTTACCACCAATGGATTGACGCAAGTTATCCATTATGCCGAAACATTTATTGTACCGGCCAATGCGTTAAGCTACACCATGACCAATATCGGTAACAGCAGGGCAAAAGTGGTAAAAGCCTTTGTTAAGGATGAATGCTGTTAGTTAACAATCAACAAAAAAGAATAAACCATTACCTAAATTATCATTTCATGAACCAGCAAAATTCAAAGTCTGTACAAAGCAGGTCTACCCTATTTTTGGTGGCCATTACTTTGGTAGCAACATTGGGCGGTTTACTTTTCGGTTTCGATATGGCCGTAATTTCGGGCGTGCTGCCTTTTGTAAAAAGCCAGTTCTCGTTATCTACTGCAACAGAGGGCTGGTTTGTATCATCGGCATTAGTTGGCTGTATTATTGGCGTATCGTTCTCGGGCGATTTAAGCGACCGGATAGGCCGTAAAAAGATGCTGATGTTAGCGGCCATATTATTCCTGCTTTCGGCAATTGGTTCGGCGTTATCATCGGGTTTTACCTTACTTATACTGGCACGGATGCTTGGTGGTATGGGCGTTGGGGTGGCATCAATTGTAGCGCCTTTATATATCTCAGAAATTGCCCCCGCAAACGTAAGGGGCCGCCTGGTTACCTTTTACCAGCTGGCTATTACCGCGGGGATACTGGTGGCCTATTTGACCAACGCGGGCTTACTAAGTTTTTCTTTAAGCTATAGAGGCAGCGGACTGGGCGATATTTTAAACCTGGTACTGGTTAAGGAAGTTTGGCGCGGCATGTTGGGTTTAGGTACAGTGCCTGCCCTGCTTTTTTTTACAGGCTTATGCTTTGTACCCGAAAGCCCGCGCTGGCTTATTCAACAAGGTAAAAATAATGAAGGGATAGCTATTTTGGCAAAAATCACCAATATGGCTTCGGCGCAAAAAGATGCCTTGCTAATTCAAAACACCAAAAGCCAGGAGAAAGGATCATATAAAGAAGTGTTTTCGCCGGCCATGCGCAAGCCCTTACTTATCGGCCTGCTGCTGCCCCTGTTTTCTCAATTCAGCGGTATTAACGCAGTCATTTATTACGGGCCGCGTATTTTAAGCGATGCGGGCATAAACATTACCAATGCACTGCTTGGGCAAATCATTTTTGGCATAGCCAATTTCCTGTTTACCATTATAGCCATCTGGAAGGTAGATAAAATGGGGCGCAGGCCATTATACATTGCAGGTTCGTTGGGTGCTACGGTGTGCCTGGCATTTACCGGAATTTGTTTTTATGCAGGAGCAACCAGCAGCATCTCTTTAGTCATTAGCATTATACTATTCCTGGCCTGCTTCGCATTCTCTATCGGGCCGCTTAAATTTGTTATCGCTTCAGAAATTTTCCCTACCAAAATACGCGGCAGGGCTTTGGCATTAAGTATAATGGTGATGTGGATTGCCGATACTATTGTAGGCCAGCTTACCCCCATGTTTTTAGGATCGGTTGGGCCGGCAGCTACCTTTTGGTTTTTCTCGGCTTGCTGCCTGTTATCATTCTGGGTAGTATATAAGATGGTACCGGAGACCAAGGGTAAGTCGCTTGAAGAGGTTCAGGAGATTTGGGCAGGGCATTAAAGCCTCACCCTGCCCTCTCCAAAGGAGAGGGTTCTTGATTTGCATGTTTTTTAAGTCCCCTCCCTTGGAGAGGATTTAGGTGAGGCTCCTCCATTGGAAAGGGTTCTTGATTTACCTCTTTTTTAAGTCTCTCCTTTGGAGAGGATTTAGGTGAGGCTCTTAACGATATATAAAAAAGCAATATGATAAGGATACGCAAAACCGCTGTATTGTTCCTGGCAATTTCATGCGCCTATTTAAGCGGCGGCGCGCAAACAAAGCAGCCGGTTGATTACGTTGACCCCTTCATCGGGACATCCAATTCCCGGTGGATGCTGTTCCCCGGCGCTACGATGCCCAACGGTATGGTAAAGCTTAGCCCCGATAACCAAAGAGGGGTTTGGCAGGGCGGTTATGAGTATGCCGTAGGGAGTATCCATGGCTTTAGCTTTTTACACGGCTGGACAATGGCGGGTCTGTTGACTATGCCCGCCAACGGCGATCTGTCCACATCACCAGGCGCGGCCGATGAGCCGTTTAAAGGGGCCGGGGCGGGTTATCACTCCAGGTTCAGGCACGAGGATGAAAAGGCCTCGCCAGGGTATTACTCTGTTTTCCTGATGGATCCGCAGGTTAAGGTGGAGCTGACTGCAACCGAGCGTACCGGTGTGCAGCGCTATACTTTTGCCAAAGACAGCTCGAACCGGATCATGATCCAGCTTAACATACCGGCAGAGTATGGTTATGACCTGAGAGACGCTGTTATTACTAAAGTATCCAACTCAGAGGTACAGGGTTATGCCAAAACCGCATCGGCCAACTTTAATGACTATACCTTGTATTTTGTGATGCAGTTTAGCAAACCTTTTCATGATTTTGAGGGATATGGAAACCAATCGGCAGTTAAAAGCAATAAAGAGATCAAAGGATCGGGCGAGCTGGGCGCATACGTTACCTACCCAACCTCGAAAACCGAACAGGTAATACTAAGAACCGGCATCTCGTTTGTTAACATGGACCAGGCCCGGCTCAATCTTAAAACAGAATTAAAAGGTTTCGACTGGAATTTTGATGCCCTGGTAAAGCATAACAGAACCATTTGGAACAATACCCTAAAGACTATTGCGGTAAACGGTGGCAGCGAAACCGATAAGAAGAAGTTTTACACCAATTTTTATCGCTGTTTCACTGCCAAGATGATCATGAGCGATGCCAACGGAAAATATACCGATGCCTGCGAAAACGTGCAACAATTACCGGCCGGGCGCACCGCAATGATAGGTGGCGATGCTTACTGGAATACCTTTTGGAATTTAAACCTGCTGTGGACCCTAACATCGCCCGATATGGTGCAGCAACTGGTAGATACGCAGCTGGAAATGTATGAAAAAACAGGCTGGCTATCCAAAGGCCCCGCCGGGGTAGAGTACTCGGGCATCATGGAAGGCTCGCATGAAATGGCATTGATCACCAGCGCGTATTTAAAAGGCATAGTAACCAAAGATGCTGAGACAGCATACCGCGCCATGAAAAAGACCATGGAGGTTGAACCCAGTCCTACCTGCGGAAGCAATCCGGGCAATCCGCAGATAACTGATTATGCCAAATTTGGCTTTGTACCTGTTGAAAAAGGTGCCACCTCAAAAGCATTAGATTATGCGTATGATGATTGGTGCGTAGCCCAGATGGCCAAATTGCTGCATAAGGATGATGATTATAACTTTTTTTTAAAGCGATCTGCAAGCTGGAAAAACGTTTTTAACCCGGCAAGCCGCTACGTTACGCCAAGGAAAGCAGATGGCTCATTTATCCCTGATTTTGACCTTTTTTCTGTTAGTCATTTTGTGGAGGGCAACTCCTGGCAATATTCGTTATATGTGCCGCATGATGTTCCAGGTTTAATCAATTATATCCATAAGGATGAATTTTTAAAGCGGTTAACCATCGGCTTTCAAAAATCAGAGGTACACAAATTTGCGGCGCACGCGCTTGACCGTACCATGGGGCAATCGGCCGAATATTATATTAACCAGGGCAACGAGGTAAATATGCAGGCTGCTTTCCTGTTCAATTATGCAGGCAAACCATCGCTTACCCAATACTACACCAGGAAGATCCTGAACACTTTTTATGATGCCTCGCCCTATGTCGGCTGGAATGGCGATGAAGACGAAGGCCAGATGGGTGCATGGTTTGTATTAAGCTCGATGGGGCTATTTGAAATGAATGGCGGTACATCACCCGATTTAAGGATTGATATTACCAGCCCCCTGTTTAGCGATATAAAAATCAATTTGAACCCATCCTATTTCAAGGGAAAAACATTCGAGATTAAGGCATATAATAATTCGGCCAAAAACATCTACATCCGCACGGTAAAGTTAAACGGCAAAGCTTTAAACGATAATCATATCAGCTTTAAAGATATTGTAAACGGCGGCAAGCTGGAGTTGTATATGAGCGCGACGGCTAATTAAACTTTAATCCTGGGCTGTAAGATCCAGCGAATCTGCCGGTAATGGTATCCCTTAAAGTGTCATGTTTGAGTGGTAAAATTTCGCGAAATCCTGAAGGGAAATGGCATTCAAAAATAAAAGACTATCATGCTGAGTAGTAAAATTTCGCGAAATTCTGAAGGAGGAATGACAAACCGGCGAAAGACTTACGAAGTTTTAAAAACTTCGTAAGTCTGGGATTCTACAACTTGTCATGGGTAGCCCCGTCGAAGCATAGCGGGCAAAGGCCTCTTCGACAGGTTCAGAGTGACAGCCCCACACACCTCGAAAAGAAAACATGTCATAGGCAGGAACCAAGTATCCGCCCGCGAACTTTGCATCGTAGAATAGATGGCGTAGAACAGATTCCTCATTACAGGTAACCAAAAAAACTTGCGAAGTTTTAAAAACTTCGCAAGTTTAGTCTCCCAAACGAATTACGGAAAGCTATAATTACCTACTGAGCAGCCGGCAAATCCTTAATACCCCATGCCTTATTAGGCTCAGGCCCCATTTCCAGCTTTAGCTCCCCTCCTTTTAACAATTCTGACGCCGGAAACCAGAAGGATTGTAACGCCTTACGGTTAAGCGTAGCGCTTTGTACATATTTATTATCCCTCGATACATTTTTAGCCTCGATGGTAAAGCTTTGCCCCCTGCCGTATGCACCATTAAGGTGAATGGTTACCCTGGGGAAAATAGGGCTGCCTATTTCGTATATCGGATGTGCACTGGTGCCGCCATCTGTTTGGAAAAGCCCTAATGCGTTCATGATAAACCACGAACTCATTTGTCCCTGGTCTTCATCGCCCAGGTAGGCATTGGCTACGCCAAAGCCGTAGAAACGATCGACCACCGAGCGGCTCCATTTTTGGGTAAGCCAGGGATGTTTGCCCCAGTTAAACAGGAACGCAAACTGCATGCTTTGCTGGTTGCCCTGTATCACCGGGTAGTCCCAATACTGATCGCCGGGCGCATTAAACCTCAGCTTGTAGCTTTCTTTAAAGCCCCAGCTTAACCTGTCGATAAACTTATCCTGGCCTATCTTCTGTATCAGGCCGGGAACATCCTGCGGTACAAAAAATGTAAGCTGCCACGCATTTCCTTCTACATAATGTTCATTAGCGCCTGACCGGAAAGGATCAAAATTGGGATACCAGGTACCATCCGAATTTTTCATGCGTGAATAGCCTATAGTTGTGTCCATCGCATTTTTCCAATAGCCCGACCTGGTTTTAAAGGTGTCATACACATCATTCGAGCCTAATGATTTTGCCAGCTGCGAAACTGTCCAATCGTCATAAGCATACTCCATTGTGTTTGAAAACCGGCCTTTATCATAGGGCACGTATTTGTATTTTAAATAGGCTTCAAGGTCTTCATTCCCCGCAAAGCCGGCCTTGCCTACTTTTTGCGCCGGTATGGTTTGCATTTTTACCACAGCTTCAAGCACCTTTTTTGAATCATAATCGCGGATACCCATCTGGTAGGCACCAACCATCAGCGGGATCTCATGTTCGGCTACCATCACCGGAACATAGTTCATCCCGGCGGGGCCTTTTGCAAGCCAGCCATCAGCATCGTACATAGCCAGTTGGGATTTTACCCAGTTTGACGACCATTCGGGCGTTGCCAGGTTCCAAAACTGGTTAAGGTTCCAAAAGGTATTCCAAAACGCGTCGCAACCCATTGCCGGCGATTTAGGGTCTTTCAATTGCTGCAGCCTTTTCGAGGCATCAATCCATTGCCCGTTTACATCGCTCCAGGTATTGCGGCTGGCCAGGGCACGGAACATGTTGCTATAAAACCGCATTTTCTCGCGGCTATCGTTGGTGCTTATCTCCAGGCGTCCCAATAGCTTATTCCAGGTTTCCTTTTGGCCTTCCCGTACTTTCTCAAAACTCCAGTTATATGGTTTGGTAATTTCTTCCGATAAATTCTGCGCTGCATTATCAAGGCTTACCAATGATATGCCGCTACGGGTTTGTACTACCTGGTTTTCGCGGGTATCAAACTCCACATAAGCGCCTGCATTTTTAGGGGCAATAGCGCCAACAATATCACCATCCCCTACTTTATTATTCACCCAGGTGCCAAATTTGCGTATGGGGCGGTCAAACTCAATCACAAAATAAACTGTATAGTTTTGATCGACCCCGCCCGACCATGCATCCTTTGTAAATTGCTTGCTTGATCCTTCTATCCGGGTATCGCTAACCTTTTTTAACGTAACATCCTTCAGGTTATAACCATATTCCGCCGGAATTTTCAAGTCGATCATTACCCTCGCATTTTCAACTTTGGGGTAGGTGTAACGCTCAAAGCCGCACCGGGTGGTTGCAGTAAGCTCGGCTTTAATGTGGTAATCGGTCAGCATTACTTTATAATATCCTAAAGGCGCTTCCTCGCTCGATTTATCAATCTGTGAGCGGTAACCGCCATCGCGTTTACGCTCGTCGCCAATACGGGTTTGCAGCGGGCCGCTGGTGGGCATCATACCCAGGCCCGCCATTGTCCATTCATGAATGTGGCTAAATGTGCCTATACTTTCAAAAGTGGGGTCGTACCCGCCCATCCAGCCCCCGTTTTGGTTATCGGGGCTCAGCTTAACCATCCCAAAAGGCATCCACGGCCCTGGCGCAATCATCCACCTGGAATGCGCCGAACCCAGGCGCGTATCTACATAATCTGCAGGCGTTTGTAGTTTGTTAGGCAGCCGCAGCACTATCCCTTTTTCAAGTAAAATATCGTTGCAAAAAACCTCGTAGCTACTTTTTTTTGCGACTGCTACAGCCGGCATAGGAGCTTCAAACACATACCTTGCCGAATCGAGTTTATCAGCAAAAATTATCTTCCCGTCCAGCTTAACCAGCAACTTAGGCCTGCCACTTAGGTGTTGTGCATCAACCAATAATGGCTGATATCTTTTTTTCCCATCTTCAATCTCATACGCCGCGGCTTTAACGCTGCGCAAAAAGATGCTGTTTGGAACAATTAGCTGCAATTCCTTTGGCCCATCCAGTTTAACCCGGTCAAATACCAACCATGAGCCATCTATGGAGGTAATTTGTATTTCGTTGCCGCCCTTGTGCAAAAGCCCGTTTTTTATGGGGATGGTTAGTATATAGGGATTGGCTTCATTAAGATCACCTTCAACAACCTTATTGTTTTTCCCTTTCGGAAGCAGGGTTTCAAACGACTTGCCGTTGATGACCACCTTTACCAATGGCGGCAGGGCTGCATTATAGCCAACCATGTTTATGGTAAAACTATAAACTCCGTTAACCGGCAAACTTTTCACACCAAATAAAATATTCAGCACCTGCGAGTGGATGCCCGAAGTACCACCCGTGCCACCCCAGGCATCATTTGGCCCGGGTAACACATATGGCCAATCAGTTTCGGGTTTAGATAAACCGACCAGGAAAAAACGGTCTTCCCATCCAAAATCGTGATCTAAAAAATGTTCGTAAGCTGCCGGTGCCAAAGCCATCCCCGAACTGCTACGGTCGGCCTTGCCTATTTCCCAGATAGCTTTCTGTTGAGCGAAGACCCGGTTTAGTGTAAAGCACAAGGCGACCATTAAAAACACACTTTTCCTGTTAACTGTTATAACCATATATTCAAGATTGATTTGGCATTAAATTATTGCTGTAATAAAACTTCACTGTACATTAATAATTTTAAAGCCAAGTCAGCATTTATTAATGTATGTACATAAATACATAAAATATTTCATTGTGCAAATTTTTAATACAGTATATCAATAAATTCTTTAACCTGAGTTTGATTAATAATCAGAAAAATAGCATTGAGAAATTAGGTAAGGTCCGGTATTTACATATATAATCATCTGAAATTCAAATACAGTATTCAGGGGTGAAACAATAAAATTATTGGGGCCTCCCCGGCAATGAACCCGATAAGGATGGTGTTTGCACAATATTAAGCCACCCGCGGCTTTCCATACAGTTTAAGAGCCCTCGTCGCGCATAAAATCGCAATCGATTGCGAAAAATAATCCGAAACCCCTCTTTTTAGTGCTTTTACAGCTAAAATTAATCTATTATTTATTTTTTATTAATAATCGCCTCTTCTTTTGTGTCAGTAAAAAACCAATTGTAGCACCTGTGGGCCATCACTAAGCGCCAGGTGATTTATTAACCGACCAAATTAAAATCATGTACCATTACGCACCTAACCCGCCGTAGTATGCCGCTGCACGCGCCATTTATTATTGCCCTAACGAGGTAACCAAAACCAATTAAACTTAACCATTAACAGAGAGACAATATGAAAAAACTTAGATACTTACTTATACTCCTCTTCCTTTTCCCGCTTGGTTTGTTAGCCCAGCAAACTTCTATCAGCGGAAAGGTAATTGATTTAACCGATGGGTCGGCGCTTCCGGGGGTAAGTGTAAAAATCAAAGGCACTACCGCCGGTGCTATAACTGATGTTGCAGGAAAGTTTACCCTGAACGTTACAAACACCGACGTGGTTTTGCAGGTATCATACATAGGCTACCTTACCAAAGAGGTAGTTATAAAAGATATAAAAGGTGGCACTATTGCTTTAACAGCCACTAATAAAACCCTTGATGAAGTAGTTGTAGTAGGCTACGGCGTTCAAAAGAGGGCAACAATAACCGGTTCTGTATCAACATTACAAAGTAAAGAGATTGTAACAACCAAAAACGAAAGTGTTATAAACATGCTTAGCGGTAAAATACCAGGCGTACGCATTGTTCAAACAACTGCCGAACCGGGATCTTTCGCCAACAATTTAAATATCAGGGGCTTTACAAGCGCCCCATTGGTTGTAATTGATGGTGTAATTGGCGGCGACCAATCAACAATAGGCCGGATGGACCCCAATGAAATTGAAAGTGTTTCTGTACTGAAAGACGCTGCTGCATCTATATACGGAATAAGGGCTGCAGGCGGCGCCATTTTAATAACCACCAAAAAAGGCGGGAAAAACGGAAATATCAACATCAATTATTCGGTTAATAATGCTATCCAAACCTTTTTAGGGATGCCCGAGGGTGTAGGTGCTGTTGACTACATGATGCTGACCAATGAAAAAGTTAAACGCGATTTCGCCAATAATTTTGTATCAAATGTAACCCCGGCATATTCATATGCCGATATAAAACCATGGCTTGATGGCACTTACAAATCGGCCGACTGGATAGGCATGGTTTTCAGGAAAACAGCCAACCAAATACAGCATAATTTGAATATTGATGGCGGAAACGACAAAATAAGCTATTTCTTCAACTTTGGCTATCAACGGCAGGACGGTGTTTTTAAAACCGGCGATTTAAACTACAACAAGTATAATTTCCGCTCAAACGTTACCGCCAATATAACAAAAGGGTTAAAAGCGCAGATATTAACATCGGCCTGGATGGATGAAAAAAACCTGCCTTACACCGATGAATGGACTATTTATAAGTACACCTGGAACCAGATACCTACACACCAGATTTACGCTAACGATAATCCTTTATACCCTGCCGTAATTGATGATAACATGAACCCTTCCATCATAACCGATGCCGACAAAGTGGGTTCAAAAAGGAGCAGGAATAAAAGCATCACCAGCCAGTTAAACTTAACTTATGATATACCAGGTATAAAAGGGCTAAGTGCAAAAGCTTTGTTTAACATCGATTATGGGGTTAACGACTACAATCAAATAAAAAAGACATTCTCGTTATATACTTACAAAGCAGCCGATGATACTTACATACCAAGCGTAGTAAACTCACCTTCGGGCATAACCCGCGCTTATTATACCCATTTAAATACCTTAAGCTAGGTAACGTTAAATTATGCCCATACTTTTTTTGATGACCACAACATCACGGCTATGGCTACCTATGAGCAAAGCCATGAAACTGCCGATAACTTTAATGCTTACCGGGATACCGAAATTCCGGTAGAATATTTATTTGGCGGCCTTCAAAATTCCAATATGTACGGTGGTATGGATGCCAACGCTTTACAGGACCAGGCCCACAGGAGTATTATAGGGCGGTTCAATTATGATTTTAAAGGAAAGTACCTGGCCGAATTCAGCTTTCGCCGGGATGGCACCAGTTTATATAAACCGGGCGCCGATCAATACGGGTTTTTCCCGGGGGCATCAGTAGGCTGGGTTTTAACCCGAGAAAATTTTTTCCGCAAACTGGTCTCAGATAACACCACCAATTATATAACAGCCCTGGGCTTTGAACCAGTTAATAACGTCAAGACATACGGCCGCCGACCAGGGGTGATTGTTATCATTAAAACCGAAGCCCCAAATGCACACAACAGGCTTGCCATTTTGCTTGGCGTAAGCCGATGATGAGGTGTAGGCCGACATTTTGTTGGTCCAGTCTGTTTTAATTTCCGATTGCATGTTAGTCCAGCCGCCCACATCATACATAATGTAAAATTTACGCCCGTAGGTTTCGGCTGCCGTTTTAACTTTAGCAGTAATCGCGTCGCGGATTGGCCCTTCCTGTCCGTTGGGGTTAAATCGTTGTAAAGCCGCTCCATCTATATTGTTTTGTTGCATCCATAAAAAATGGGTATTTACCGTTTGATCATTGAATGAAGAGAACAACTTGGCTGGCTGACCATTGCCCAGATTGCCAAAGTTGGATGCTGTGTAGGTGCTGGTATATTCACGAACATCCGGCCAGGATATGATACTTGCATTGGTTGGCGTTGGGACACCAAAAGGGTCGCCGGAGGCGTAATGCCACCAGGTATTAAGGGGCGAGCCATCGCCCGGAGCTGCGAACCAGCCCTGGTAGCCTACGATTACTTTGCCAACGACATCGCCGACGGGAGAAGCCGTAGTTTTAAGCTTAGGTGCCTTTCCATCCGAAGTTGTAGAAGGGGGGCTAAATTTGTTTTTGGAACAGCTGATGATGACAGTTGCGCAAGCCATTATCAAGATAAGATTGTTTTTTTTGAAATTCATAAATAATTGGTGTTAAAAATTTGGTAATTGGTTAAACGACGGCGTTGCATCCCAACTATGGGGGCACAAAGAGTTTCCTTTTCATAGACGCAGATTAATTTGTTCAGTAGATTTGTGAAATTTTCACCGGGATAATTGATTGCTTATAAAGTAAGCCGGGGGTAATTAATAAAAGATTAATTATTGCTTAATGTGCAAAATCCGGAAGGTTTGACCAGGTAATGCTGTGATATTTAGCATATCGTGGTATCGGCGATCATCAAATCTTCTGATTTGAGCATAAATAACAGTCTTCGGGCAGACTATTAATTAAAAATATAGAGGAATGTAAAAGAGGTACCTATTCAGGTTTATGCTAAAATTAGTTAAAAACCCCTCCCCTAATCATAAAATGACTTATTAAATTGGCTTTTTTTGTATATTTTCAACATAGCATTTGCAGCTATACCAAAGCGAATTAAAAGTGGTGAGTAATTCGGTGAGTACGCAAATGAAAACCTTCAAATATCATATTAAGCGGAAAAATTGAGTTGAGTACAAATCCCTAGCTCTCCCTAATAAAAATTCTAAATTAATTTTCATCTTTAAAATCTTTTTAAAGATTCTCTATTAGACCGAACGTTTATTATATTTGTATTATAGCGATTAATGGCCAAATATGTTGTTGTATAAATCGTTGAATGATCTATTGGTAATTTATAACTCATTATAATTTAAGGACTTACAAAGCAGGTTCGATTTCCGCTCTGAGTGCTTGAAAATGAGACGATTAGGTAAAAGACACTAATCACCTTTTTTATTGGGTGAAACGTTTTCTGTTTCACCAAGCCGATTTTGATACCTCCCCTATTCTTGTATATTTGTTGATAACTAAACCAATTTATAAATGGAAGTTATCTGTTTACAGGAAGATGCCTATTCCGACTGATAAACCAACCATTGGTCTTATTCTTTGTCAAACAAAAAATAAGGTTATGGCAGAATATGCTTTAAGGGATATGAATAAACCCATTGGAATTTCTGAATTTGAATTAACCAGATCATTGCCGAAAAACCTGCGTTCAAGTTTACCATCTATTGAAGAAATAGAAAACGAATTAAAAAATGGCGGGGACCAATAAGCTAAATTCGTCCATTACAATTTTGTCAATATTTTACTTTCAAAAAGCAATAGATCATAGACGGCTCTCACCTAAATTTCCAATTCTCCGCAGTTTCCCGATGAATTGGTTCGAAAATAACCCACTCTCGGGAGCACAAAATAGTTCGGTAGTACCAAAGATTACTGTAAAAGCCTCCCTGAAATTTTTAGGAGGC
The DNA here is from genome assembly GCF_056404995.1 of Mucilaginibacter sp. P2_A5. Taxonomy (NCBI): domain Bacteria; kingdom Pseudomonadati; phylum Bacteroidota; class Sphingobacteriia; order Sphingobacteriales; family Sphingobacteriaceae; genus Mucilaginibacter; species Mucilaginibacter sp. P2_A5. The sequence continues at coordinate 273,800 of NZ_JBFUCY010000005.1, read as the reverse complement.
TTTTACATTTACTTCATCTACCTTAAAATGAATTAGCTAAGCCATTTCACCATCACTTTCCAGATGTGGCGGTATTAGTTTATACATTACCGGCGTTACGATCCTCGATAGTATAGTAGAACTGATCAGCCCGCCGATCAGTACAATCGCCAATGGCGCTATGAGCGGATTAGGGTTCAAAGCAATAGGAAGCAGTCCACAGATCGCAGTTATCGAAGTGAGCACAACCGGAAGAAAGCGGGTTTCACCGGCCATGCTTATGGCCTCATCAATGCTGTGTCCTTCCAGGCGCAACTGGTTGGTGAAATCGACAAGCAACAGTGAGTTCTTAACTTGTATGCCCGATAGCCCAATGAAACCGATTATGGAAACCAGCGACATGGGATTACCGGTAAAGAGCAGGAATACCACGCCGCCAAGAACTCCCAATGGTATGATCGATAGCACAATGATGATCCCCTTGAACGTTTTAAACTGCAGGAGCAGGACTCCGACAAAAAGGAAAGTGCTCAATATAATTACGGAAAGGAAGTTGCCGCCTAAAGCATCGCCTTCCGACTCAGCTTCGCCTGAAAGTTTATAATAATAACCCGGAGGCATTTTTAGCTTGTTCAACTGCGGAACGATGTCCTTCAGGATGTCGTTCGCCAGGACATGCTCTTTGGTCAGGGAAGTCACTTTTGCAAAGCGTGATTTATTGAAATGATTGATCGCTGTGGGCGATGTTTCAAACGAAATGGTGGCGATCTGATCAACCAGTACCGGGGTTCCCTGCACATTGTTGACATACAGGTTTTTTAAAGCGTCGAGGTTAGAGAACTTATCCCTTGGAAGTGTGATCATCACATTGCGCGAATCACCCCGGTCATCGATATAGTCCCCGACTGTTAACCCCGCAACCGCCATACGGATCACTTTGTCCACATCGCTGGTAAGCACGCCTAAGGTGCGGGCCTTCTCTTTGTCGATCTTTATTTTAACATCCGATTTATAGGTATTCAGCTCGTTGTTGACGAAAAACGTACCGGGATGCTTTTTCAGGATCTCTTCGACTTTAAACGAAAGAGAGCGTATTGTATCCTGGTTTTCTCCAAATACCCTTACTACAATATTCGCTTCGATAGGCGTTCCCTGTTCAAAGTCTTTCACTTCAATCCTGGCATAGGGAAACTCGTTGAATTTCTTTCTCAGTTGTTTGATCAGGTCAGTCTTTTCACCTGGGCTGGCCTCCTCATCCAGTTGCACAAATACCTGGGCAAAGTCGGGCTTGACATCCTGCTGATGCACATTGTAATAAATTTGTGGGTTCCCTTTCCCTATATTAGAAGTATAAAAAACGATTTCTTTGTGTTTTTTTAATTCACCTTCTACCAGTTTGGTCACCCGGTCACTTTCCGGGATATCCGCTTGCAGAGGTAATTTGATATTGATCAGGAACATCGGTTTCTCAGAAGTTGGGAAAAGCTTGAACCCGGTAACAGTGAACAGGAAAAAAGCAAGCCCGCTTAAGGCTAATGATATCCCTATGGTAGCTTTAGGCCATTTTAAGGCAAGCGGCATCACCCTGGAGTAGGATCTGGTCAGGAATCTTTGCAGGTGCTTTAAGAAGAAATTACCTTCGCCATGTGTATGCGTTTTTAGCATCCGGCTCCCCAAAAAAGGTACAAGTGTTAAGGCAACGATCATGGATGCCAAAACACTGGTCATGACAGCCATAGGCAGGCTGCGGATAAATTCACCGGCCATATCAGGTAAAAAGGCCAGGGGCAAAAATGCGATAACCAACGTGGCCGTACAGCCAATAACTGCGATACCGATCTGTTGCGTTCCTTTGAATATGGCATCCATTCGTGAATGACCTTCCCTGAGCCAGCGTTCAATATTTTCTACCACCACAATACTGTCATCCACCAGCAATCCCAAAGCAACTACAAGGCCGACGATACTCAGCTGGTTTAACGAAAAGCCCAGTAAGTTCATGGCAATTAGCCCCAGGGCTAAGGAGAGCGGAATGGAGATCATCACGATGAGCGAAGCGCGGAAGCCTAATGGCAGCAGGGTAATAACCACCAGCAAGATGGCCAATCCGAAGTCAAACCCCAAATGGCCCAAACGTTCGGCTACCATATTGGCCTGGTCGAAGTTTTTAACCATGTGGATATTCTCCGGCAGGGTTTTGCCAAACGCTTCCAGTACCGGTAAATATTCTTTCTGAACGCTCGCTATATTCACATTGTCCTTCATCGCCGCCGTAACCAGCACGCAACGGTGCCCGTTTATCCTTGTGATGTGGTTTACTGTACCGTCCTTATAGCTTACTGTGGCTACATCTTTCAAATAGATGATCTTACCATTGGCATTATAAATAACCGTATTGGCTACATCATTGATATTCTTGAATTTGCCGCTGGTTTTAACATTAAATACCTTGCTGTCAAGGTTAATGCTTCCGCCGGGGATATCCGCAGCCTCGCTTTGCAAACTACCGATGACCACATTAAGCGGTATCTTCAGTTGTGCCAGCTTGTCCAACTGCATATCGATGCGGATCTCCTGCTCGGGCATACCAAAGTATTTCACCTCTTTCAGGTTGGTAATTTTCTCTAATTGTGTTTTTAAGATGTCTGCTTCATCCCGCAGCATTTTTCCGGAAGCTTGGTCTGATACCAGGGCAACCTGTATTACCTTTACATCAGAAGAGGAAACCTTTTCTGTTTTGATCAGGTAGATATCTTTAGGAAGTTCGCTGTTTTTCAAAGCATTTATCTCCGTGGATATTTCCTGGTATTTATTGTCTACATCTACGCCATATTTAAACTTTGGCTGGATAACCGCTACACCGTCCTCTACGGTTGTCAGGATCTTTTCAATGTTCTCCAGGCCGTATATTTTGTTTTCGATAGGTTTGACCACCTGTTCTTCCATATCCTTCGGACTGGTGCCAGGGTAAATAACGGTAATGATGTATTGTGGCGGATGGGTGGTCGGATCTTCCGAACGGGGCATGGTGAACAGTGTCAGCACGCCGACAACTGCTACCAAAAGAAATATAATCAGCGTAAACTGATAGTTCTTAACGGCAAAATTTGTGATCTTCATGGCGTTATTTGATAATTTTAATAAAAGACTGTTCGTTGAGATAGGCACTGTTGGAGATCACAATCTGGTCGATACCTTCCAGTTTATCCTTGAGGTACACGTTTTCGTTATCAAACTTCAGGATGGTAACCGGTACTCTTTTTACCCTGGTTGTGCCGATAGTAGTAAAAACGAAACCTTTATTGCCGTCAGCTTCCACGAGGGAGGCGTATGGGATGATCATCACGCTTTTATCCTGATGAGTGGCTATCTCCGCTTTACCAAACATGCCAACAGCAGGTTTTACGCCGTTTAATTGCAGTTTCAGTTCTATCTGGAAGGAGCCCAGTTCACGATCAGCCGCCTGCGACTTGCGGAACACAGTAGCATCAAAGGCCCGACCTGCATAACCGTCGAGCGTTACTTTAGCGGTTTGTCCGGGATTGATGATGGCCCATTCGCGGTCGGTCACACCGATTTTAAGTGAATAACTGTTTCGTTGTTCGGTAGAGTTGGTCAGCAGCACCGGCATCCCGCCGGCAATTACTTCGCCTTCGTTTGCTATTTTCTTGCTTACAAAACCGTCAGATGTTGCGTATATTTTAGAATAGCGCTCATTAAAGGCTGTAGCTTCCCTTGCTTTTTTGGCAACATCCAAAGCTGTTTTGGTATTCTGCAATTGTTCCAAAGTGTAAACACTGTCTTTGTAAAGATTCAGTGCCCGGCTATAGTCACGTTGTGCCTTTTCTACACCTAAACTGGACTGGGCTAAACCCGCTGAAATTTCTGTAGAATTGAGTGTGGCCAGCAATTGACCCTGTTTAAAGAACTGGCCCTCCTGTACCAGGATGCGGCTGATCACGCCGCCTATCTTAAAGGCATATTTGGCTTCATCCTCAGTACTGACCAGGCCTGTGGCGGTGATCTGATCGGGTACGCCTAAGGTAGACACCGGGGCGATTTTAACAGGTATGATATCCGGTTCTCCTATTGGATTTCCTTCCTGGTGTTTTTCTTTACAGGAAGCCATTAAGGCTAAGGCTGCTATGATAATGCTGAATAATTGTAAGTTTTTCATCGTTTTAATTTGTTTTTTAATGGAGATGAAGCTATCATGAGCTTATTGATGTTGTTTTTGAACGGTAGCTAATGATGGTTTCATGATTGTTTGTTTTTTTAAGGTATTCAAGAGCCCTTCGGGGTTTTCATGATTTCATTTTTATTGAATGGTGAAACTTGCGTTGGCGCGTTCGATGGCTGCATCTGCGATCCAGGTGTCGTAAAGAGCGATATTGGCGTGAAGCTGGGCATCGATCCACTGGTTCTGGGCATCCAGCAGTTCAATGTAAATGGCCATTCCCTGTTTGTATAACTTCAGCATATCTCCGTAATAAGTCTGACTGGTTTTTAATTGGGACTGTGCTGCCTCGTATTGCGCGATAGCGCTTTGCATACCAGCCTGGCGCACCTTGAGTTCCGTGAGTAGTTGCTGTTGTACATAATCGGTCTGTGAGGCCAGGGCCTCGCGGTCGGCAAGCGCCTGTTTCACCCGGTAATTGTTTTTGCCGGAGGAAAATAGGTTCCATTCCAGGGACACCCCGAATAAGTAATAACGGCTTTGACTATTGAACTTCCAGTCAAAAGCCTGCGAACCCAGATCGATAAAAGTTCCCAACTTAGGTATGAGATAAGATTTGGCCAGGCCGGTCAGGTTGCCGTTAATATTTTTAGCTATCCGTAATTTTGATAACTCTTCTCTGCCGGTAACGCTGTTACCCAAGCTTTGGTCCCTAGCAGGAAGTGTCTTGATATCATCTAATATGACACTATCTGTAAGCGGACGGTTAAGCAGGAAGTTAAAATAGTAGCGTGCTGATTCTGCTGTTTTCTGTGCCCCAATTAGTGAAGCATTGATCCTGGATACTTCATTCTGGCTCCTGAGCACAACAGTCCGGTTTACTTTGCTGTTATCATACAGTTTGGTATTGATTCTTTGGCCTTCTTCAACCAGCCGGAGCGAAGATTCATAGATGCCGGTAGCATACACCGCTTTCTGATAATTGTAATAGGCTGTTTTGATCTCTTTGACCAGTTCGCGTTTATAGAGCAATACCTCGGACTTTTGCAAGTCTATCTGCTGCTTTTTGATCCGCTTATTATAGATCAGTTCCGCATTCAGGATGGGAAGTGTCGTGCGGAATTTAGCATCGTAGAAATTGTCCGGGTTGAGTAGGATTTTTTGGTTTTGCAACTGCGGAAAGGCGTTGCTGCCTGTCAACCGGTTTAGTGTGGCGTACACTCCGTTAAAGAGGTCGCCGGTCGGGAAATCTATTGTACGCCCGCCATCGGCTTTGGTATAGGTCGTCGAAAAAGTTACCTGGGGCAGGAACATGCTTTTCGCTTCCTTCAGCGCGTAAATATTTTTTTCGAGTACAAAGTTTTGTTGCTTGATACTCTCATTAGAGGCAAGGCCCTGCCGGATATACTCATCCAGCCTGCCCTGGGCTTTTGCAATGGGTGCAGCTAATAAGGCTGCCGATAAAAGCAAAAGCTGATAGAATGTTTGACTTTTAAATTTCATTTTTAATCATTGTTTTAATTTTAAACAGTGTTCAATTATATTAGAAAAAAAAGGCTAGCTTTTTTCCAGCAGGGCCACAAAAGACTCATATCCGTTTTGCATCAGCTCTTCATTCGTCTTGCCGACAAAGCTTGAATTGCGGTGTTTGCAAAAAAGCGCGCAGATGCCATGAACCACCGAGATGATCAGGAAAGTAAAGTATTCCGGGTCCATATCCTTGAACTTCCCTTTTTGCTGACATTCCTTTATCATTTCCTGCATATAACTGATCGCTTCTTCTGCGATCTGAAATCCCTCGGACAACGGATCTTTAACCGGTTCGTCAACAATAAACATCAGGTTATAATAATCTTTGTTCTCCTGGGCGAATTGAATAAAAACGCGCCCGGAAGCCTTTAAACGCTCAAAGGGGTCCCCAACCTTGTCCAGTACTTTTAACTGGTTTAGCAGCAGTCGGAAACCTTCTTTATGCAATTCGTGGAAAATTTCGCCTTTATCCTTAAAATAGAAATATAGCGAGCCCGGACTATAACGGATCTCCTGGGCAATACTGCGCATGCTGGCCTGTTCATAACCCTTTTCTAAAAATATCTTACGTGCACCGTTAAGGATGCGTTTGTGCATTTCCTGCTTCTCTTCCAATTTTCGTTCTGCTATGCCCATTTTTAGATGATGATAAGATACAAATATAAGATCGCCGTTCGTGTGGCCAAATTTAGCTTGGGTATTTCCAACTAATTAGCTATTCCCGGACTGATCCGGCCCATAATGCTCACCGCGGCCTTTCTGTTCAATAACTTGAAACCGAACAACATAAAACGGTTTTTCCAGCCTTGTACTACCCTTGGCTTCTGCCGCTTTTGCAGTGCTTCCACGAGTTCCTGCGCAACATCCTCAACAGAGGAAACTACGAAATCAGGAAAATCACTCGTTTGCCGGCCCGCATGAGCATGAAAGTCTGAATTGGCCGCGCCCGGATTAAAGCCCATCACGTAAACACCTTTGGGCTTAAACTCATACCATAACGATTCTGAGAAATTAGCGACAAAACTCTTAGTCGCAGCATAAACCGCACCTCCCGGAAGAGAAGAATGGGCCAGCAGCGAGCCGATATTGACCAGCGCATCCCCCTTGACAGCTTTCTGTAAAAAGCTATAAGACAGGGTTACCAGAGCCTGCATATTAAGCTGCATGGTGGCCAGCTGGTCTTCCAGCGGGATATCCGTAAACTTGCCATAAGTACCGTTACCCGCGTTGTTGATGAGAACGTCGTACTTTTCAGTTCGGAGGTGCGCTGTCAGCTTTTGCAGGTCTTCCGTGTTGTTCAGATCAGCAACCAGGATGGTATGGCCGCTGCCACTTAAACTGCTTAACGCCTGTTCGAGGCGGTCCCTGTTACGGGCTACCAGCGTTACCTGGTAATTCTGTTGAGCCAGTTGCCGGGCTGTTTCGAGCCCGATGCCTCCGCTGGCGCCTGTGATCAATGCTTTTTTCATGATGGCCTGGATTAATTTTAAACCGGGACAAATTTATTGAACACTGTTCAATAAAACAAAAATATCCAGCCAGCATTTTAAAACCTGACATTAAAAACAGAAACCGGTGTGTTATCGAAGAAGTTTAGAATAGATTCATAATGCGTTTTCACAGACCCTGCTACGGTTTTAAAAACATCAATTCCTGCATCTTTTACATCGTTATACCAGATAACCAGTCTTTTTGAAAGCCTGCTTGTCTTTGCAGATAGTGAAGATTTGTCCCAGCCGAATTAACAAGTTGTAGCTTTTAACAACAAAGGATATCTGTGAAAAGATGCCGCCTAATTATAATCCATTTAATTTGATATCCCGTAAGCTGTATGTATATTATCCTTTAACCGTTCAACCCTTACACCTTCCAAATCATTTCTTCTCTTTAAATCTTTAAGCTTTTTGCTTACATATTCAATTTTTACATGATTAAAAAGCTTATCATACCTTTCAATTGTCTCTGCAAGCGAAGCCAGTTCCACGTGGTATAGCGAATAGATCTCCTCCAGTTCGGCCCTGTAGTTAGCAGCTGTCTGGCTGGTGTTTTGATAATTTTCGGTGGCAATCTTATTATTTTCCATGTTGTTGCCGGCTGCATCATTTATGAGCAATTCCTTTTCTTCGTGCAACAATTCTTCAAGTAGGAGCAGCGATTCAATTAAATGTAGATGCCTGCTTCTGTTAATTCCGTGCATTTTATTTTATGTAATTTAAAATATATACAGGAATAGCTACTGTTAACCCTAAAAGACCTTTGTCGGAGAATCTTGCATTTTTATTCAACTGACTTCCAACATCCGGAACTTCGTAATTTAAGCTTAGGTTGGCCAGGGTTCTGGTTTCGTTATTTACCGTTTTTTGTATAGGCACACTTATGCCAAAACCCACGTCGGTAGATTTTAATTGCTGCGTTAACCTGGTTCTGCCGTAAAAATTAAGGCCGAACGCGTATTTATCCGGATTTATAAGGAGTGTTAAATTATATACAAAGTTGGAAGAGTTGGCCAAAACAAATACTCCTTTTTTAGCCGAAGTTTCTTCGCTTGTAGCTTCCAGGGCCTCCGTAGTTTTTGATGATGTTACTTTATCATATGAGCGTATAACTACAGTTTCCATAGATGCATAATTATTGTCGTTTTGCCTGTACTCAAACCCTACGTTGCCCGAAAAGGTTAACCATGACAACTTACCATCAAATGGATTTGAATAAAAGCCAAGGTTTACCTGACCAAACAGGTTGTTATAACTCTTGCGCGAAATCTGATTTTCAATTTTGGCGTTGCCATTGTCCAAAAAGAATAAATGGCTCGAAAAATTATACCCTCCCTTAGTATTTAACCATACCCAAAAAGCCTGCGAAGGTGCTGTGAAAGCCGGCTTGCCTATTGAGCCGCTCTCCAATTTGGAATATTTATTAGTACGATTTAAAAATATGGTATATGACAAATTACCGGATGCATTTGTAGCCCATTTTCCTTTTTCAAAAAGCGGAACAAAATCATTGTTTGAAGTTACGGCTGCATCAATAAACAACATGCTTAGGTTACCCTGGTAAACCGGAATTGATCCTTTTATGACAGGTTTTTTTGAAAAATCTATTAAAATTCCGGCCTGGGGCGTTACACTGTTAAGGTTAAAAACTTTAGCAGATAAGTGTTCAAAATCTGCATTTTTATAAAGGCTGTCGCGTTCTTCGGGCTGATCTTGCGCCCTGGCCAATGAGGCACAAATAAAAAGAACAAAAAATAAAGGGAGGGTAAAAGTTTTCATTGTTTAATTTCAGGATTTATTAATTTATGATTTGTTTATCAAGCTTTTCGTAGCTTGAATTATTACTTAAATATTCTGGCACCATTTTTTTCATCTTTTTTACAATCTCCACTTCATCATCTTTTTGCACAAGCAGCAGTAATTGCTCCACATCAGCCGCTACATCTTTATAATCATAGGTTCGTACATTGGCAACCTTAATTTTTTCATGATGGGTTGGCTGGGTATGCTCCTCGATATTTAACAATTCTTCGTATAGCTTTTCGCCCGGTCTTAATCCTGTATAAACTATTTCTATTTCGGTTCCGGGTATAAAGCCGGCAAGCTTTATCATCTTTTTAGCCATATCGCTAATTTTAACAGGTTCGCCCATATCAAATACAAATATTTTCCCTCCCTGGGCGGTTACACCGGCTTCCAGTACAAGCTGCACGGCCTCGGGTATGGTCATGAAATACCGGGTTATTTCCGGATGGGTTACGGTAACCGGGCCGCCCTTTTTAATCTGCGCTTTAAACCGGGGTATCACCGACCCGTTTGATCCAAGAACGTTTCCAAAACGGGTGGTTATAAACTTAGTATTGGCGGAAGTCGGGGCGTAGGAATGCAGGCTATCAACAGAATTTAAATAATCATTGCCATGGGTAATGGCATCATTAAGCGACTGAATATATATTTCGGCTATCCGCTTTGATGCCCCCATAATATTTGTAGGATTAACCGCTTTGTCGGTAGAGATCATTACAAATTTATCGGCATCAAAGTATACAGCAAGGTCGGCCAGGTTTTTAGTACCACCTACGTTTGTTTGGATAGCCTCCGCCGGATTGTCCTCCATTAAGGGTACATGTTTATAGGCAGCGGCATGGAAGATAATTTCGGGCTTAAACTCTTTAAAAAGCGCACGCATCCTTTTATAATTTCTTACATCGGCAATAAATAGCTTAACATCACATGTTGGCTTTATTTCTTCTATTTCCAGCCCGATCTCATAAAGCGGCGATTCTGACTGGTCACATAATATGAGCATGGCCGGATCGAACTTTAGGGTTTGCCGAACAATTTCAGATCCTATTGATCCGGCAGCCCCTGTTATAAGTATCCTTTTTCCGCTAAGTTCACTATGAATTTTTTTATTACTTATTAAAATTGGCTCCCTTGATAACAGGTCTTCTATTTTCAGATCTTTAATTTGCTTGGTAAGTCCGTCTTCGGACAGCCATTTATCAGATGTTGGCACTGATGATATTTTGATGCCTGCCTGTAAGCAACATTCAATTAATTGTTGTTTAATTGGGATATCTAATCTTTCTTCCGGGATAATTAAACGTTCTACATTTAACCTGCGGGCTATTTTTTCAATAGTGGATAATGCGAAAACTCTACGTTGCTCAATAAACTTATTGATTTTGGGGCTATCAATTTCCACAAACCCCGCGATATAAAAATTACCTGTTTTACTGGCTTCAAGTGCTTGTTTCAGCAATAAGGAGTTATGGCTTGTGCCATATATAAGCACCGTTTTTTTATTGGCCGAAGAATGATACTTAATATAATAGTAAAGGCTGCGTATGGCAGTACGCAAGAACATCATTATGGAGCTTTTCAATGATAGGTTTACTATAAGGAGTAAAATAATTTTGTTGAAAGTAAATCCACTTATTGCCAGGCCGCAGTAGTATGTACCTAAAAATACCAGGTTACAAATAAACACAGCCACAAAAATCCTCAACATATCTTGCGAGTTTGTAAAGCGGATAAGACCAGTGTGTATTTGCATTACAAAAAAAACGCATAGCGTTATTGTAACATAAGTACCCAGCATCAGGAAAAATTCAGATTTATAGATGTGTATAGACCCAATTTCTTTTATAAGCATGCATGCCAGAGTAAATGTGGTTGCAGCTATAAAAAGGTCAATAAAAAGCACTATCCAACGTGGGACAGTACGCGCCTTCCGTAAAAATTTAAGCATAGCAGGATAACAGCAGTTGTGATAATTTCAGCCTTGAATTACAAGTTCGATTTGTGATAAGGAGACTTGTAACTCACAACGAAAGTAGAGTTCAAATGATAAACTAAAATTAATTCACCATTAATTGTAAAAAGAATTTTACAGTTGATAAGGCCAATAATTAATTAAAAATGGCCGTACAACAAGATAATATTATGCCACCTTTAAATTTAAATACCTTTGAATATTAAGGTAGGATAAGCCTAAAGCAATAATTACTATCAGCAAATAAATTAACAAGGGAAGATCTGTAGTTACCAGGAACACATTGATTGCCAATTGAATAACACCGTAGGCCAAAGCGATGCCCCGGTGTTCGTAGTTCCCCTTGTGTACCAGCAGCTGGTATAGATGAAGCCTGTGCGCCTGAAGTATATTCTGTCCAAGCCTTATCCGTTTTATCAGCGTAAAACACACATCAATACCATAAACACTAAATAAAAAGATGTATTTAAAACATGCTGTTTTAGTAATGACTGCTATAGTTAAGGCGATAAGCAAAAAAGAGATACTAATACTTCCTACATCACCGGCAAAACACCTGGCTTTTTTCCTGAAATTGTAAAACAGGAATATAAGACAGGCTAAAAAAGGGCATATAATTAAATAATTAGTGACAAAATGAATAGTGAAAAAGTTTATATACATCATTGATATTAAAGTCACAACACTATAAATACCGGTAATGCCGTTTATGCCATCCATGAAATTAAATGCATTAATAGTACCAATGATTACCGTGTACGACAAAATCACCAGCCACAATGGCCATAAGTAATATATATTAAGTGCATATAACATCAATGATACCGCCAAAAGATGAACCACCAGGCGCAATAGCGCACTTAAAGGAATAAGATCATCAATAAAGCTGATGATGCTAATAATTAAAAGACCGGCAATAAAAAAAACATGAACTTCGCCAAAAAATGAAAATCCCAAAACAACAGCCAGCGGAAAAACTATGCCGGCGCCCCTTATGGTTACCTCGGTATGTGAGCTCCGGTGATTAGGTATATCAAAAATATTATAATGCATCGATAACCGGAAGTAAAGATGCATTAATATGATCAGTAATATTGGTATGAGCAGGTAATTTATCATAACTTATAAATTTGCAGCGGTGTAATACAAACCATCTTTAGCTGTGATTGGAAGATTTTTTATACCAATGGCTGTTTTTATTTTTTCGTTGCTAACCACATAGCTTTCGGTAAGCTTTTTAAGGCGCTCTGAGTTTAGCGGTAAACGCAAAACATCGCCGGCTGCAGCAAGTGAGCTGATAACTTTTGCATTTAATGGCCATTTAACAGGCTTAATATTCAAAGCTTCGGCCAAAACGTCAATTATACCTGTTGTGGAAATTGGTTCGTCATCGGCAACATTGTATATGCCACTTTCAATATCCATGTTGCCAATTATGGCATTTATTACAAACAATAAATTATTAATGGAAAGCAACGATCGCTTATTTTGAAAGGCAGCAAGTGGATAAGGGATGCCTTTTTTAACAAACCGATACAAGAGGTTCAAATTACCTTTATTACCAGGCCCATGTATCATGCAGGGCCTTAAAACAATAACGCGTTTACATTCGGGCAGCGGGCAGTTCATTAAAAACTCTTCGGCCTTTAATTTTGATAGGCCGTATGCCGTGCGGGGCTCTGGTTTATCTGTTTCAAGCAGGATATTATTTACTGTGTCGGCGGCGGCTTTTACACTGCTTATATATATAAATGTTGAAGCAGAGGATAACAAAAACTGATTGAAGAGGTTAATGGTCAGATTTGTGTTGCTTTCAACATAAGGCTTGCTATCTGCAATATTTTTAAGATCGTGGGCCTTACCGGCCAAATGTACCATTACATCATAACCTGCAATTTCAGGCAGTTCATCATAAGTAAACTGGCTGAACAAAGGGTTTGCAAATTTTGAGCGCCCAAGGCCCAAAACCTCAAAGCCCTCCTTTATTAAATAAGGCACTAAGTTACTTCCCACAAAACCGGTATAACCGGTTACAACTACAGTTTTCATCTGGCGTATTTTTTTAATCCGTTAATCACATAGTTCACCATAAGCCAGGCCGAATGCACAAGGTTCAGCTTCTCCACATCCCTATAAATTTTCCATACATACAACATAGCCTTATACTTATTTCTTGACAAGGAATTTTTACGGATACGGTACACAGCCAGTGGCTGCGCTATGCCATAAGCATGATCTGTTTTTTTGAGAATAGACAACCACAGGCCGTAATCCTGCCGTTTAGGGATATCCGGCATATAAAATTTACCGAGGTGCTCAACATCAATTACCGCGGTGAGGCACGATATGGGACAGGTTTTGAGCAGGCTGCCGTAACTAACTTTTTGAGGCACTATAAAATCGGTATATAACGATTGCAATGCTTCATCAACCCTTTTGTATGATGAAAAAACAAAAGGATAGTTATGCGTTTCCATAAAATTCATTGATACCTCAATAAAATCCGGCAGCCACAGATCGTCGCCGTCCAAAAAAGCAAGGTATTTACCGGTAGCCTGCTCAATGCCCCGGTTTCGTGTTTTTGCCGGCCCAAGATTTGCTATATTGACCAGGTATCTTATTCGGCTATCGGCAGCAGCTTCTGCTTTGATGATAGCAAGGGTGTTGTCGGTCGAGTTATCATCTATAATAATCATTTCCCAGTCGCCGGTAGTTTGGTTTTGTACCGATCGTATGGTATCGCCAATGTAGGCAGCACAATTATAGGCGGCGGTTATAATGGAAATCATGATAAATAATTTTTTTTCATGCTGTTAATCTATCCTGATCTCCGGCTGTTTTTTGATGGCTGTCCTCAACCTGTCGAGATCATTTTTATTAATGCCCCCTGCCAATGGCCTGTTAATGTGTAGTCTTATCCTATAGGTACGCAATGGTAATTTTATAGGAGTATCGCGTTCATTGATATAAACCGGATGCATAATGATTATTTTACCGCTAAGGGTATCGTTTGATGGTTTGCCTATAATAGCCAACCCATTACCCGAGCCCTCGTCAACAGTGTTTTTGATAACAATATTGGTTTCCCCGGCCGTGCGGCCGCGCAACTGTTGCAGGGATATCACAATGCCATATTTAGGATGATTGTACGTTACCACATCGCTGATGTTGATATTGTCGATAACATCTGTTGGGCGGTTAGGTTCAATATCAATGCCGCTCTGGGGCATTTGTCCGTTGCTGTTTGCAACCACTCCCCCAACAATATTCAACCGATTTACCGATGTTACCGAGATACCGTTACGGCGATTATCGTCAAGAAAGGGCGCGTATATCGCAACGTTTTGTGATGGTATGTTTTTTAGTCCGCCTATATAAATACCATCTCCCCAACATTTATAAACCTTAGGGTTGATGATGGTAATATTTCTTGACGCCCGCACTGCAATGCCCATGCCCCACTGCCCGCCTGTGCCGGTATGGCTGGCCTTATCGCCATAAATTACCGCCGAGTAAACCGAAACATTTTCTACGCCGTGGATTCTCAGAATTTCATAAGTGCCATGCGCGCCGGCCTTTAAAATAAGCTTTGAGCTATCTTTAAAAATAATTGTCTGGCCGGTATTCAAAGTCAAGCCCAAATCGTTTACCATAACAGGAAAATCGGGCATAAAAACCCGGGAATGCCGGTTCAGGGCTGATTGCAGGCATGCTGTGTAATCGACTGTGCCATTGGTAACATACCCCTTGGGGAGCGCCAGGGTAATATCAAAAATGGCGCTGTCATTCGTATTATATTTATGCCTGTAATCCCGGATATTTTTTAAATAGTTTTCTGGCACCGCCTTGTAAACAAAGGCTATGTTTTGCGAATAACCATTGCAGGCCGAGAGCAGCAGACATGCAGCGACCTGCAAAAACGAATTATATAGCTTCGGTACCATGGGTTATTTGTTTTAATAATTTAGCCGGAACGCCAGCGTACAGGCTATCTTTCTGATCAAAAACCTTGGTTAATACAGAGCCGGCGGCCAGTACCGATCTATCGGGCAATACGCTGCCGGCCGTTACAACACAGTTAGCACAAATCCAGGCGCCGTTTCCGATGGTTACTTTTTGAGCCACGTGCGGACCAAAACGGTATGAGGTTTTCAAAAAACTATGGTTACCGCCAGATATTACAACACTGGGGCCTATTAAAACCTCGTCGCCAATTTCAATATCAAGCGCTATAATAATAGCGCGGTGGCCAAAAAAAACATTATGCCCTATTGATAAGCCTGTTAACGAATTAAAAATAACTGTAGATGCCACCTGAAAATTTCGCCCGCAACGCTCCATCATCAATGCGTACAACCGCCCCCTGAAACGCATAACAACCGGAATATCGGGCATCCAGGCAGTAATTATGCGCACGAACCATGAGTATATAATTGATATCCTGGCTTTCATTGAAATATATTTTTTATAAACCCGGCAGTGGTGTAGTGCCTGGCTTTTTCAAATGCCGCTTTTTTTAATTCAAGACAATAATTGTAATTGGTTACCAATCCGGTAATCTTTTGGTAAAAATCACCGGCATTTCCGGCTTCGGCAAAAACAATATTTTTCCCATCCTCAAAAACACCCGGCAACGAGCCTACCGGCGTAGATACAACATTCAATCCGTTGGCCATAGCCTCCAGTATCACCCTCGGCGAACCTTCAGAAAAACTGGCAAAACAGAACAAATTATGCAACCGGTACAGTTTGTTTAATTCATCGCGGTTATCAATATGCCCGGCAAATTTTATGGCATGGCTTAATCCCGGTTCATTAACCATAGCCTTTAACTCAGCTTCGCTTTCTCCCGATCCCGCAATAGTAAATATGGCCGTAGGAAAATCATTCAGGAGCAGTTTAAATGTGTTTATCAGTACTTCAACACCTTTAGCTTTACGCAGATACCCCACATACAGTAATTTTAAATTACCGGGCAAAGGCAGGTTGGTTTCGTCCATATAAAAATCATCATCGTTTAATGTTGATGAAATCACTGCTTCAGCCTTAATGTTATATTTCCTTAATTTTTGCTGCAGATGGAATCCATTGGTGAGCACCCGCGATCTTTTACAGGCACGCATGTACATTAAATGTTCGGGCATAAACATGCTGGTGAGCGCAGCCTTTTTCAGTTTGCCAAAGTTTGGATTACTTTGGGCTGCATCAATCGGATCGCCTACAAAGTGAATTATACTATCATTAAAAAAACGGCTGCCCAGCCAGCCAAAGGGTGTAGGATAGCGTACATACACCCGATTATATTGATGCCGTAACTTTTTATAAGCCGCCAGGTACCGGCCAAAGTTTTTTATGGCCGATATATAGCTGTTTGAGTAAGGCAGCTCATGCACCAGGATATCGCCTGCTTTTTTGAGTGGTGTAAGTTGGCTTTTTATACCGGTGGGTAAATGTTTTACCGGCGCCAGCAGGCATACCCCGGCATAATATTGCACTATTTGTTTTATATAGATATAGTGGGTAGCGGCAATGTAAAAGCCATCCTCATCTTTTTCAAGCCCCCAGCCTTGTATGAGTAACTTTTTCATGCCGTAAGCTTATTATTATCGTCACTACCACGGGTTATTATGAACTTGCCCGATACCAGCCATAACATTACAATTACCAGCAGCATTCTCTTCATGTAAAAAAATATAACATTGTCAAGGTCGGCGCTGAACAGGAATACAATAAAGAGTATCCATAAGGGCACTATGAAATTGCGTACATCTGCCGGGGTAAGCGAATACACCCATTTATCAAGCCTTGCTATAAAAAAGGCCAGTGGCAAAAAAATAAGTGAAGCCGTATAATAACCGAAATTTAAAATATACTCGCCCAGCAGGCCAAAAATGCGGGTAGTATAAAAGCCCATTGCCTTTCCGCTATAATCATATAAAAGCTCGGTCGCAGCAGTTTTTTTGGTAGTTACCGATTCTTTATCAATACCCGGTGCATAATGGATAATCCCGCCGATATAGGTGGCCCCCATTTTGGGCTTATAATTTGAGTTTTGAACACGATAAACCATGTAAGGCTGAATGTCGGCCCGCGCAAAATCGGTAAGCAACATTTCAAACACGTTGAAATTGTACTTATCCTCTGATACGTCAAGCGTGCCCTCGGTGTACTGTGCCACAGCGTCGGAGCCACCCTGCTTATAAAACTTATACACATACATAAAGGAGATGAGCATAAAAACGCCAATAACCATCTCCTTTACCTGGAATTTCCTAATAAAATAGTGAATTACCATACAAGCATGCAGCATGGTTAATATGGTGTTGCTGCGACTGCCCCTTAACCCGCCAAACAGCATACAGGCTACAAAAAGCATGACAAGGAAAATCATAATACTTTTACCCTTGCGTAGTAAGGGGCTATATAAAGCTTTAATGTAGAACAGGAAAATTAAAGCAATTGGGAAAAACTCCGATATTATAAACAACAGGCCAAAACCGGCAAAACCCTGATCTTCTGACCGGGTTTCATAAGTAGCTATAAAACCCGATAGGCCGCCCAATTTGGCGTATACAATTACCTGGCAAACGAAGCTGACAAAACAAAGCAAATAAACATAATTGATTTTACCGGCGTTAAGCAACAGGTAAACCTTATTATGCACCTTACTAACACCATAAAAATACTTATACGAGTAGATGAATAGTATCAGGCCTATAGCATTAAGCGTACCTACTATCAGCACGTACGGCTCCCACTTTTGCGGCAATATCAATGAGTTATTGAATATGAGCCAAAAGTTTAAAGCAAAATGCAGCAACGGCGCAAAATAACAGCCGAACCAAAGTGTGCAATAAAAATAAAACACAAGCGGCAGCCTTAAACCATATTCGTTAGTAACGCTAAAAATGTAGATAACCTGGTAACCTGAAAGTATGCCGCAAAGCGATACGGGGATTAAATACCAATCAAAAGGGACATTAAAAAACAGAAGCATGATAAGGTCAATAGCACAAGTAAATGCTACAATTACTACCGATCTTTTTAATACATTATCCAATTGAAACAATCTCCTTGCCGTTTTTTAATGCTTCAATAGAGTCGGGGTAAACCGGCTTATAAAACCGCGCGGGGCTACCTATGTATATCCCATTCTGTTTAAGATTTTTAGTTACCAAACTGCCCGCACCAATAATTACATTGTCGCTTATTTCTATACCTGCCAATACACGTATGTCACATCCTATCCATACATTGTTACCGATAACCAATGGCCTGCTTTCAACAGGGTTTAGGCGGATAGGCCTGCCGGCATCTGCCCAGGTATGGCTGGTGCTTAGCAGCGAGCAATGATGTGCTATAGATACATCATTGCCAATGGTAATGCCGCCATAGCCATCAATGTAAGAGCCATCATGTATGCTTACATTGTTGCCAATTGTAATCCCTCTCCAATTTTTTATAGTCACATTTGAACCGATGATTACTTTTTGACCTGCTGAGGCACACAGGTTTTTTACTATACAGTACCGGATGCCTAAAAACATTTTTTGCGAAAAGGGTTTTATGGCATCGTACCAAAATATCAACAGGAATTTTGGCAGCATTGAGCATATAAAAAGCGCGGCTTTTAACATAACGTTACTTGTTTTGGTATTGGGTTCACAACCTTTATGCGGGCCCGCAACTGTATATAAATGATAAGCATCATTATAATACACAGGCAAATGTTAACCAACAGAAAAACCACCCCTGCCCCGGTTAAGCCGTATCGGGGAATAAGTAAAAAGCCGAGTATAAACGATATACCAACAAGCCCAGCATAAACCGGCAACTGCACCCTGAACATTTTCATGGCATTAATGGCGTTATTTAAAACAAACGCCTGGAAGGAGAACAACGAACCGGCAAAAACAATGCATAGCAGGCCCTGATTCCCTTTAAAATCCTTATTAAAAAGTATAGGGAACAGGTAATTGCTTATTGGCACCAGTAAAAACTGGGCAAACCCCAAAATGGTGATCAGCAATGCTTCTTTTTTTAATTTAGACAGGAACCGGTCAAGGTTATTCTCGTCATAATGCTGCGCCATATAGGGCAAACTGTTTTGAACTACTGATTGCACGAATATGCGGCTGAAAACGATAAGCGACAGATACCCCGAAAACAGTCCCAAATCAAAACTACTCCTGAATTTTTGAAGAATAAAGCGCGGGATGTTGGGTAAAAGATAAACCAGCAATAACGACAAACCTGTGAGCACACCCGTTGTTACAATTTTTTTGATCAATGGATTATTATGATCAAACTTAATTTTTACCTGTAAATTGCTGAGCAATCTGAAATCGATCAGCATACTACAGCAATATGCTATGGGCAGGGATATTAAGGCTACTTGAAATGACTTAACGAATTTAAACATCACAACATTTAATACTATGGCAAGCACCGATCTGAACATGAGCATCTTGCTGTACACTTCAATCTTTTTACGCTTATGAAATTCGGCGTGTATAATGTCGCTTATCATCTCAATACTTTTAAACGTACCGCCTAAAAGAAAAACAATGAATATATCACGGTAAAATAAAAAGCCTGTGAGGGCTGTAACCATTAAAAATGCCAGGGAGCAAACAACTCTCACCATAAAAAAAACGCTAAAACCATAGGTGTCGGTCTGGTCGGCCACGTGGATATTCCTGATCTGGAATGAAAAAAAAGCATAAAACGGCAGTATCCAGGCCATGGCTAACGCATAAGATCCCATTTGCGCTGTGCCATACAACTTGGATATGAGCATTAAAACTACCCATTGGCTTACCGAACTGAACAAATTGCCCAGGAAGGAATATGAATAGCTTTTAGCATTGCTTTTTTTTAATAATTGCCCAATCATGCCACTTAAGCGTTTTGCTTTAAATTTATTTTATACCAGTCAAATGCTTTTTTTAACCCTTCGCTTACCTGTACCTGTGGTGTATAACCCAGCATAGCAATTGCCTTATCAACAGAGGCCAGACTTTGTTTTACATCACCCAATCTTTCGGCGGCGCGCTGTACAGGTAATTCAATCCCTGCCAGTGCACATATATGTTGCCAAAGCTGGTTAAGTGTAGTTTGTTCCCGGCAGGCTATATTAAACACTTCGTGTTTGGTAAGCTCATTATAAAACAGCGCCTTCACATTTGCCTGCACCACGTTATCAACAAACGTAAAATCGCGGCTGGTTAAGCCATCGCCGTTAATAGTTGGTGTTTCATTATTTAAGGCAGCCTTTATGAACAAGGGGATTACCGCTGCATAAGCGCCCGTGGGATTTTGGCGCGGACCAAAAACATTAAAATACCTTAACCCAATGGTATTAAATCCATATGTGCGCGAAAAAACATCGGCATATAATTCGTTAACATATTTAGTTACCGCATAAGGCGATAAGGGCCTGCCTATGTTATCCTCAACCTTGGGCAATTCTTTACTATCGCCATAGGTACTTGAGCTTGCAGCGTAAACCATGCGTTTAATCCCGGCTTCGCGGGCAGCTGTTATGACATTTAAAAAGCCGGTAATATTAACATTATTGGTGGTAAGCGGATCAAGAACAGAGCGCGGCACCGAACCTAAAGCAGCCTGATGCAAAACATGATCAATCCCTTGCATTGCAACCTTGCAGTCTTCGGGCTGCCTTATATCACCTTCAAACAGCTCAAAAGCCTTATTATCCTGAAAAGGCAGCAGGTTATCAATTGACCCGGTAGAAAAATTATCAAGCACCCGTACTTTGCCTGCGTTGTGCTTAAGCAGATACTCAACCAAATGGCTGCCTATAAAACCTGCTCCGCCGGTTACCAGGAAGTTATCGCTCCCAAGGCTGCCCGAATGGTATGTTTTCAGATCCATTGTTTTAAGCTTAATTTTATAACCTTGCATCTGAAAGCTCCTTTGGCAATACCGATTTTACATCATAAATTACCTTCTGCTCGCTGCAAAGCTTTTCAATATCTAAAACCTTAAATTCAGCATGGGCAACGGCCAGTATCACGGCGTTATATATCTTTCCGTCTTCCAGTTCACTTACGCATTTCAATCCGTACTCGTGTTCAACCTCGGCGCAATTTACCAATGGGTCGTAAACAGTAATCTTAGCATCAAACTCTGTGAGCGTATGCACAATATCAACTACCCGGGTATTACGTATATCCGGGCAGTTTTCTTTAAAGGTGATGCCCAAAATCAGCACATTGGCGCCTTTTACCGGGATGTCTTTTTTAACCATAAGCTTAATTACCTCGTGGGCAATGTATTCGCCCATACCATCGTTCAGCTTGCGGCCTGCCAAAATAATTTCGGGATGGTAGCCAACTTCCTGTGCCTTTTGCGACAGGTAATAAGGATCGACACCGATACAATGCCCCCCTACCAGGCCTGGGGAAAACCTTAAAAAATTCCATTTGGTTGCAGCGGCATCAAGTACTTCTTTTGTGTCGATACCAAGCTTGCAGAATATTTTGGAAAGCTCATTAACAAAAGCAATGTTAATATCGCGCTGGGAGTTTTCAATCACCTTGGCGGCTTCGGCCACTTTTATTGATGGGGCTTTATGAGTACCTGCAACAATGATGGATTTATAAAGGTTATCAACAACATCTGCCGTTGCCGGGGTTGAACCCGCAGTTACTTTCTTAATCCGTGTAAGGGTATGTTCTTTATCACCCGGGTTGATCCGTTCGGGCGAGTATCCTACAAAAAAATCGACATTAAATTTTAAGCCCGAAAATCTCTCAAGTACCGGAACACATTCATCTTCGGTTACGCCGGGATATACAGTTGATTCGTATATCACAACATCACCTTTTTTTAAAACTTTACCAGCCGTTTCGCTGGCCCTGTACAGCGGGGTAAGATCGGGGTGATTGTACTTATCAACCGGAGTTGGCACGGTAATAATGTAAATATTGGCAATTTGTATTTCGGTGTTAATATTGGTAAGCACAAGGCCGTTTGAGCCCGTATTAACCAAAACTTTCTTAAGGGTATCGTCGTCGACTTCCCTCGTGGCATCAAAACCGGCCTTAAGCGCATTAATGCGGTTAATATTGATGTCGAAACCCGTGACTTTGTATTTTTTTGCAAATTCAACTGCCAGCGGTAATCCCACATACCCCAGGCCGATAACAGCTATTTTTGCATTTTGCAGGTCAAAATCAGCGTTCATTTTCCAGATAGGTTAGTTTGTAATAGTGATATAAATTAATTCATCAAATATGGAGAAGATGTGTAAATACAGCTTTAATTTAGTGTGACCTCCGTTTTTTGTTCTTAAACAACCGTTCAAATAATGAAGGCCCTTGCTCGTCCATCGTGTAGCCATAGCTATAATTATAACCGTAACTACCATAACCCTGCATGTTTTTCTTGCGTCCATCGTTCAGGATCAGCATCAGGTTACGCAGATTTTTTTTATCATAAATATCTTTGATGATATTGATTTGGCTTTTGAGGGTATAATTATACCTGATCATATAAAGCGTCCTATCGGCAAAAGCCGATAGGTTATAGGCATCAGCTATTAAACCAACCGGCGGAGAATCGATCAGGATATGGTCAAATCGTTCCCTTAATACGGCAAATAATTCTGCTATTTTGCCGTTTAAGATCAGTTCGGATGGGTTTGGGGGAATTTCGCCCGACCCCATAATGTATAAGCCGTCAAAACCGGGCACCGGCCGGATGAGATCATCAATGCTTACTGACCCGGAAACGAGATAATTGGTGATGCCTGTTGCTGCCGAAAGTCCCATATCTGTTAGCAGTCTTGGTTTGCGAAGGTCAAATTCAAGAATAATTACCTTTTTGCCCGCCAGCGCAAGCGTGGCCCCCATATTGATACTAAAAAATGTTTTACCCTCGCCGCTCATGGTTGAGGTAATAAGTAACACAACATTTTCCTGTTCAGGTGCCGATAAGTAGAGCTTGCTTCTCAACAGCCTGAACATTTCGGAAAATACCGTGCGGCTATCTTTTCTGATCAGGAAACGCTCTTGTGAAATGGTGTGAATTACTTCACCCAAAACCGGTGCATTTATTTTTGACACATCCTCAACGCTTGAAACTTTATTATTGAGCATGTCCAGCATAGATATAACCGATATCGGGATAAGCAAACCAGCCAATAGTGCCGCCAATAAAATAATAGAGCGTTTGGGTTTTACCGGGATATCGTCAGCATCGGCCCTGTCAATAATTCTTAAGTTTGATACGGCTGCGGCTTTGGAAAGGCTTGCTTCCTCGCGTTTTTGTAAAAGGTACTGATACAGGTTCTCTTTTATGTTTTGCTGCCGCTTTATCTCCAGTAATTCGCGCTCAATTGAGGGCACGTTTTTCTTTAGCGACTCAAACTTTATGTTTTTGCCACTTAGCGAATTGCGGGCTATCATCAGCCCTTTTTTAATATTACGGATATCTTCAATAATATTATTCCTAAGCGTTAATATCTGATCATTTAAACTGACGGCAACAGGGTTGGTTTCGTAGTTTGATCTTAACAAACGCTTACGCTGCATCTGTAACTGGTTAAAACTGTTTATCAGCTCAACCAGGGTTGGATCCTGTATAGTCAGAGAGCTTGGCACAAGATCGGCCTGTGTTTTCTGGCTGGTGATATAATTTTCTATGGATTGCAGAATACTGATTTGAATTTCATAATCGCCCAGCTTTTTATCATAATCGCCCGTGCTTTGCATGTATTGTTGCGATTCGGAACTAATGTCAGTTACATCGTTTTTCTTTTTGTAGTTCTCAACATCCTTTTCAACTCCCGATAGTTCCTTTACAAGATAAACCAACCTATCATCAATAAAAGCGATTGTTTTGGCGGCTGTTTCATTTTTGTTTTCGATATTTTCGAGGTTGTAGTATTCAACCAGCTTATTTAAAACATCAATACCCTTTAATGGCACGTTGGTATTAAGTGAAAGCTTAAGCACATTGCCGTTTTTATTAACCGGGGTTATGGTTAAATTATCCAGGTAGCTTTGCACCAGCTTTTTCATGTCGTTAAACTCCAGCATTACCTCATCCTTAATCAGTTTATCGGATGGCATGGCCGGATAGACGGTAAATGTTCCATAAGACCTTTTAATTGTTCGGCCAAACTGGTATGTTGAATGCCCGGTTGCGTCATCCAGGGTGAATTGAGTAGCAGATACCGGGTTTATAATGATCTTTTTATTATAGGCTGATGAATCAATCCTGTTGATGAGCACTTTAACGGGTACAGATCTGCCGTAAACCTCGGTGTTTTTGATGTTACCACGCTTGTGATATGATATTTGTATATTAAGATCATGCAGCACCCTTTGCATCAGGGTTTTGCCTTTAATTACTTCTATTTCGTCGTCAATATTTTTACCCGATTTAAATAATTCCAGATCGCTGAACAAATTGCCCATCTGCGATAAATCTGACCCTTTTGAATCGCCGGTAATTAATATGGTACTTTCAATATGATATTCAGTGGTGGCATAACGCAGGTATAAAAAAGCGGCAATGATGCATACTATCACCGAGAGCAGAAACCAGCCCCAGTTACGCGAATATTTCAGGAAAACATCCTTTACATTTACAGGTTCAAGCGGCTGTAGTTGAAATGGATTAGGTTGCGACATGATCAATTATTTAAAATAACCTGGAAATGATAACGGTGATGACTGTTGCAGCGGCTACGATAACGGACAGCGTACGTGTGTCTGTACGTGCCTGGCGTTCGCGTAATTTGTGGGGCACTACATAAACCACATCATTTTGCTGCAGGTAATAGGCCGGCGATTGCAGGGCGCTTTTATTATTCATATCAATACGGGTAACAATACGCTGACCGTTTTCTTCATGAATTACCTGCACATTTTCGCGCCTGCCATAAACCGTCATATCACCGGCCATTCCCAAAGCTTCTAAAACATTCACGCGGCTATTAGGTATGTTAAAAACGCCCGGTTTATTCACCTCGCCAACAACGGTGATTTTAAAGTTTATAACCTTTATACTGATAATTGGATTCTTTACAGTACCGGCCAGCGCTGTGCCAAGCTTTGCGATTGCCTCGTCTATGGTCAGGCCCACCAGCTTTACCTTGCCGATAACGGGGAATATGATATTTCCGGATGCATCAATCAGATAACCGGGCGCATCTGTGGGCGCGGCATTACTGTTCAAAGCAGCTGTATTTACCACGGGCAATAAGCCGTGATTAAGGAGAGTGCTTGTTTCTGGGTCAATATTGGTAATTGCAATACTTAAAAGGTCGCCGTGTTGCAGGCGCGGCTCAATTGAGTTGGCAATTTTTGCGCTATATACTGCCGTATCGCCCAAATCGCTCATGTAAACCAGGTTACGCTTGCCAGCGCATGCCGAAAGGAGCACGGCAAACAAAATAAAAGAGCAATACTTTAAGTTATGAAAACTTAGTTCAAAGAATTTATTAATCATCAATTTGCAGGATATCCTTCGTGACAAGGAGTGTTAAACTGCTGTAAAGATAATTTCCTAATGTAATTTTGATGTTACCGTTATGTTTTGTTAATCAGTCATTTAATCAACTATTAATTAACACTTACCCGGAACCGACAGATATTGTTAAGCAATCATTAATCAGCCGTTATATTATCATCATTGGCTTTTTATTGCCGTCAACCAACTGCACACTTGCTTAGATTTGCTCAACATTATCACCGGCATGTATACATTATTACAACACGTTTTATCTTTGCGATTTGTAAAGGCTGCGCTTCTGATTGGCACATTTTCGTTCGTTTTTTATGGTTGCAGCAAAAAAAAAGACCCGGACCCGGTAAATCCTGCTGGCCCTGTAACCAATGCCGAAATAAACAAATGGATCATAGACAGTTTAAAAAGATATTACTACTGGGCCGATAATCTGCCGGCCAGCCCCGGCACCAGCCAAGATCCTGTATCATTTTTTAACAGCGTAAAGTATAGCGCCGACAGATTTTCATTCATTAATATTCCCGGAAGTACTACATCGCGAAAGGCTGACAGCCGCTCGAAATATGGCTTTGACTATGTAGTATTTAAAGAACCCAACACCAACCAGGTATTAGGATTGGTAACCCTTGTTTTAAACACCTCGCCGGCGCAGGGAGTGGGTTTAAGAAGGGGGCAATATTTTAACAAGATAAATAATACAGCGTTAACAGAAACCAATGCTGCCGAGCTGCAAAGCCAACTATTGAACGGCCCTACAGTAAAAATTACAGGAGCTTCATTTGACACAGGCGTTGTAAAAGAAAACGGATCGGTGACTATAACGGCAGGTAATACGCTTGAACAAACAGCGGTTCAAAAAACGTTTACAATAAGCGGCAAAAAAGTAGGCTATCTTTTCTTTACAGCTTTTTTAGCTACCGACCGTGAAGCTTACTTAACTGTTTTTTCTGATTTCAAATCAAACAACATTACCGATCTTATCCTCGACCTTCGTTACAACGCCGGCGGAGATGTTTCGGCAGCTGCGGCCATGTGCAGCATGATTTCTGCCGGTTTATCGGCCAGCACACTTTTTATTGAATACAGGGGTAACAAAAATGCAGCAGTACGCAAAGAATCATTCGGTACAGCGGCCGCTGCTTCCGGGGGGCCTTCATTTGCCATTTTACAGCAACATAATTTAAACCTGCCGCGATTGTTCGTATTAACAACGGCAGCAACTGAATCGGCTGCCGAACTGGTGATCAATAATTTACGCCCCTATATAAATGTGATACAAATTGGTCAGACAACCCGGGGCAAAGATGAAGCATCAATAACAATTGCCGATTTGCGCAGCAGCAAAAGAATAGATTGGGTCATGTATCCTATTGTTTATAAAGTATTTAACGCACTTGGCAACGGAGGGTATTCAAATGGCCTGAACCCTGATCACCAGATGATCGAATCGGCCCACCTTCCGCTAAAAAGCTTTGGCGACGAAACCGACCCGATGATAGGCTCAACCCTTGGTCTTATTGATGGCAAAGGATTTGTTATTGCCACCACCAGGCAAGGCATCAATAGTTTAACTGAATCAAACAAAACCGTATCTACTGAGATCTTTAATTCGGCTAAGTCAGCATCTAATAAACCTATGATAAAAGATTAAAACTTATTGAAATAACGGAGCTCGATCTGAAACAATGTAATTTATCTTGTTGGGTTTTTCGTTGGTTATTCTGATGTCATTTATCTGGTAAAGCGCCGTATAATCAGGTATAAATTCAATAAAATCATACGGGGTAATCGTTACTCCTGCCGGATAAGGCAAATTGCCGCCTGTATTTGACATACGCACGTAAAATACATAGTTTATAAAACCTGCCTCAACCGGTGCGTTTATTTCTGAGTAAGCATTAAACTCGGTGCGTTTTATGTTTTTAATGGTTTGTGAAACCTGGGGTTTAATCAATACAGTATCAACATTTACGGTTTCCTTTTTACCGGTTGTTGGGTTAATTTTTACCACTTTTACGGTTGTAGCGTATCTTTCATGTAATTCCAGGTCAACCAGGCCGGTATAAGCAGAAGCCTTTGATTTAAAAGTAAGCCTGATACCCATTTTACCAGCAGTTGGCACAGGGAACACGGGATTTTGAAAAAAAGTTTTACCGTCGTAAAAAATCTTGACTGTGGTATCTTTTGCAGGAGTATTAAACCTGATCTGGCTGCCTGCATAAGGAGCGGTATTGTCGGCGTTATAAAAAACAACACGGTTAACGTCCTGCGATTCGGCAAAGGGCACTTCAAATGATGCTGTATTACCTGCCACCTCCTCAAATATTTCGCCTGCCACAACGCTTCGGGGGCCGATGTGTACCTGCATCTTGTCCAGGGTAAATCCTTTCAGGTTAATTTTAGGAAACTTGGTACCCGCGGCATAACCGGGGCGATAATCTTGTTTTGAACAACCTGAAAACAAGATAAAAATCAGGATGGCAAAAATGGCGTTTATAGCTTTAAGGTTGTTGGAAAATGGCATATTTATGAATTTTAGAAAGGTTAGATAATATGAAAAATCTACGCCTTGTATTTTTAAGGCGTAGATTTCTCTGAACAAGCAAACGATATTAGTAAGTAACCGTTTTCGATTAAAAATAATATTTAGTCCAGCTGGTGTTAAACCATTGTGGACGGCTTGTGTTGTTAAATGCACCCCAACCACCGGCAGTTGCAGGAGAAGCACTGGTAGGGATTACGTTTAGGTATGATTTAGTGTTATTTAAGTAAGGTTGAGCTATCCTAGCAAAACCATTGCTGTTTGTGGCAAATACGTTTCTTTTGTTACCATTGGCATCAATTGTTGTATTTAATGTAGTTGGATTAACAGCAAGAGAGAAACCAGTAATAACGTTGTTCTGGATTTTAGTAACGTTGCTTGTTACAAAATCTTTCGTAGTTGCATCAAAGTTAATACCTTCTGGGTAACCCATAAAAATTGAGTTAGAGATTTCCATTTCAGAACCCCTTCTGATACGTGCAGCGTACAAGTAACCAGGAGCAGCCCATGAACCGGTAGCATTAGCACCGATGATGGTCATGTTTTTAAGAATTGGGTGGGTTTTTGGAAGCAAAGAGAAAGTCGCATCCTCTGCAGGAGCGTTGTTATCAGATTCGATACCATTTGAATCGCTGTTAGCACCGCTTGCGCTGTGTGTAGCATAGATATCGCCAACTGCTAAACAATATTGTAAAGTACCTACGAAACCATTATCAAAGTCAAAGTTATCATCATCTGGTGCCAATGACACAAGGTATGAAGCATTAACAGTTCCACCGAAGAATTCGAATGAATCATCTTTACCATAAGCTACTTCAATATGATCAAGTGAAGTACCGTTACCAACACCACCGCAAGTTAAGCCATTAAGCTCGTTGCCTGCAGACAGGATATAACCGGCATACTCGATACGTACATATTTTAAAGTACCTGAAGAGTGAGTTGGAACAGCACCACCGTATTTGTTGTCAAATGGTTCGATAGCATCTAAACCTTCGATAGTTTTGTTGGCAACGTTTACTGGGGCCTGGCCTAAAAGCACAACACCACCAAAATCGCCTGGCTGAGCTGTAGTAAATGTGTTACCATCTACTAAGTTTTTACTTGTGAAAATAATTGGAGATGAAACTGTACCTATAGCGTTAAGAACGCCATGACGACAGATAACCAAGGTACCTGGTTTGTTGTTTGCATCTACCATACCAACTATTACGGTTCCGGCCTCAATAGTTAATGTAGCATTGTCAATAGCAACAATACCTTTCAAAACGTGAACTTTGTTTTTAGACAAAGTTGTGTTAACTGAAATGTTACCAGAGAGGGTATCTTTTGGAAGTGAGCTCTCTGCATAATCAGCAGCTTTGGTATTTACAGCACCGAAGCTATCTGATGAAGAATCAGCAGCAGTTGATGCTGATTCTTTTTTACAGCTGCTCATTGCAAATGTTGCCACGGCAGCTCCTAAGATTAGAAATTTTTTCATGTGAAATTTGATAATTGATTTTTTTTTTGTTTGCAGGTATAGTTTTTAATTTGCTTGTTTCTGAATTGATTGTGTTTAGAAAGTATAATTAAGTGATAAGGTAAAAGTGCGTCCGGTTTTACGTGAAAAGGTCACGTTGTCGTCTTTTTCAAAGCCATCGGTATAGCCCGATTTTAGTTTTTTTCCTGAGTTTGGATTGCCCGGATCAACATTCTGATAACTTACAACACCATCATAGTAAAAATTGGTACTGTTAAAAAGGTTTGAAACATTAAAACGGATTTTCCCCTTCTTGTTAAATATGTTGGCACTAAGCTGTACATCCGTTTGATCGTAGGGAGCCTCAAATTCGTTGTTATTTAAATTTTCGGTCAGCAGGTAAAATTTGCGGCCTGTATGGTTATGAACAATGCTTAAGCCCAATATGTCGCCATCAAACTGCACGCCGGCGTTAAGCAGGAATGGTGTTTGCCCATAAAGCGGCCTGGTTTGTAGTGCTTCTTTAAAAGTAAGCATCAGCTTACCTGGCTGGTTAGGCACCGGGGCTATCTTATCAAATAGTAATCCTAAAACCTTTGATTGTATATAGGTTGCATTTCCAAAAACCGTGATCTTATCGAGTATCGGCAGGTTTTCGTTAATAAACCCAAGGCGTTTCCTAACCTCCGTTTCAATACCGTAATCTTTTGCCCACTTACTATTATTATAGTAGTATAAACTTTGCGTGCGCTGTACCAGCTCAAGGGGCTTATCCAGGTACTTGTAAAAGCCCCCTATAGATAATATCTCACCGGCACCGGGGTACCATTCTGCTCTTAAATCATAGCTGCTGGTTTTGGTACTTACGATGAGGCTGCCTGTTATATCGGCATTTAATTCCGAATTATAATTGCTTGAAAGTGAACGCTCGTTAAACTCCGGCCTTACTATACTTTGTGAATAGGCTGCCCGTAAATTCACCTCATCGCTTATCGCATAGGTTAAATTCCCCGATGGCAAAATAGTCCAGGCCTTATCCGCATCGGTGCGTATTAATGAATCTGTAGTATTTAAAAGTTTATTAGCTGTGGTAAACCCATCATTATTCAGCTGGAGCTTAAAATATTCGGCACGTACCCCTCCTACAAACCTAAGTTTTGGCCCAATTTTCTGATCGAGCATTAAATACCCGGTATGCGCGTTTGATGCACCCTGGTAGCTATTGTAACCATAGCCGTAAACCTGGTATACCAAGGCCGAATCGCCGAAATTAGATGGGATATGCGCATCCTGGATATTGAGCTTATATAAAAGCGGGGCATCAACAGGAGTATGCGGACCTGCTGTTAAATAAGCCGTTATAAAGTTGTTCTGTTGTTTTTTTCTGATGCCGATATATCCTGCTTTTAAAACACTGGTGTGGTTATCTTTACCAAATTGCCTTGAAGCAGATGCTGACCAGTTATAATCAGTTTCATCTACATTAAATCCTTGCCTGGATAAAGGAAATATCCCAACAGCTGTAGTCGAATTATTTACCTCGTCGTGAAAATAATTACCATATACCTGATTATCGTTGAATAGCTGCCGCCTTAATAAATCTTTTCTTTTACGATTGATATTGGTACGGCTAACATCCCAGTTAACTTTAAATTTTCCTAAACGGTGCTCACCTTGCAGTTTATTTTGTAACAGGCCTAAAAAATCAGGCTCGGTAGTGATACGTTCTGTTGAAGGTGCAACATCGGGATCGAGAAGTACACCGCCCCTGTCATTATCGTAACCAAAAAGATCAGTTAAAACATTAGAAAAAATACGTGTGTAAGTATTCCTTAAACCGATAGAGTGATTTTTACTTTTAAAACCGATATTAAACAGCCCGCCATAAGTTGTATTAAAATTGTAAACCTTACCAAATCCCGAAGGATGATCTTCATCAAATTTGGGATAATTAGGATTTAATCCTATACTGAAAAGCCCCCTTTGATTTATAACATTTGTTATGGTTTGTGTGTTACGATAGTTTAATGATGCAATAAAACCAAACCTGTTATCCGGATTTTTGAGCGTATAAGATTGGCCTATTGTAAATGTATAATTTTGATTAGGTTGCGCTTTATATTTGTACAAACCCCAGTTGTTTGTAAACTGCTTACTAAAGGCTATATCATCATTAGTGAATGGAACAGGTGGTTGTCCGGGGCTTGCTTCTGTTTTACCCGTAGTAACTGCAAAGTAGCCCGCCATTTTACGGGTCCCGTCATCAAAACCAAAGTAATCATACTTGCCTCTTTTGGTAGAAATAAAGTCTTTACCGGTTGACTGATCATTAAAGCCAGTGCCAAGTGAAAAACTAATAAAGTTTTTTGTGGGTATATCCCTTGTGTTTATCTGTACCATACCACCGGCAAAGCCAACCGGCAAATCGGGGGTAACTGTTTTGTATACAGTAACACTCTCAATCATCTCTGAGGGGATTACATCAAAAGAGAAATTTCTTCTTGAATAATCTGTACTTGGCAGGGGGGTACCATCAAGGGTGGCAACATTATATCTTTCAGAAATACCCCTTACTATAACATACTTGTTATCAAAGGTGCTAAGTCCGCTTATTCGTTTAAGCGACTGCCCAAGGTTAGCGTCGGGGGTTTTTGCAATTTGCTCGGCCGAGATGCCGTTTGTAATGCTGGGCGCATTTTTTTGCCTGGTATAAACTCCTTCTGCCGATGATTTCTTGTAACTTGAGGTAATTACAACCTCTTTAAGATCATTACGCGATGGCTTCAGGGAAACCGAAAGCGTTGTAACCTCACCCGATTTTACAACCACTTCGCTTACACGTTTGGTTTGATATGATAGAAAACTGATTTCGACTGTATAAGTACCGGGATTTAAAGTTATAGAAAAGCTACCGTCAATGCTGGTTTGACCGCCAATTGTTTGGCCGGCAATTTTTACCGTAGCACCGGGAATTGATTCGCCCTTTTCATCAACAACTTTACCGGCAATTTTTCCTGTTGCAAAGGTTTTTGGAGTAAGGGAAACATCCACACCGGCAGCCATTCCCAATACAGGTAACATTAAAATACCTGTAATGAGCAGAGCATATTTATTAATTTTTTTAAATAAGCTTGAAATGTAAAAATTGGGCATAGAGAACTTTGTGATAATAGTTATATTATTTTGCCGACTATTTAGCTACAACATATTTTGCAGGTGTTTAAGCTCCTGTCAGGCAGCACAAAGTAACTGTAACGAAGTGATTACATTATCAATACACTATTAAGAAAACATTAGTTATATCCTTAATTATTAGCCGAATAAGGGCAGGTATAAAAATGAAATTATGCCATTGTAAAGTTTAGCAAAACGGTGCTTTATCTTAAAACGCTAAATAAATCGGCGAGCGTGGCTAATTAGAGATTCTGGAATTAGTTGGTATCCTCGCTTATGGAGTTCATGACGATTGCCGGATCATTCGACGATCCTGAGCCTTCAATTGTAGGTTAAATATAAAAAACGGTAGTAAGAGAAGCGCGGCAGGTTTCATTTCCCCGCGTGATGCGCTTCCCTTTAGGGTAAATGATAAACCCGGTTTGGTAAGCCAGACCAAATTCATTTTTAACAAAGGAATATCGGTGATTGACAATGTATGCGCATCAGGAACTGAAATAACGTAACAGCTCTTTGCAAAGCTGGTTCCTGCGTCAGTACCGGCCCCACTAAAAAACAATTTCCAACTTTTCTAAGATCAATCGTTTCGTATAGTTGTAGTACAACGATTAATGGCTAAATATAGTGTCGTATAAATCGTTGAATGATCTTTTACAATTCATAACTTACTATAATTTAGTGATTTATAAATAGGGCTCAATTCCCGCTCTGAGTACTTGAAAAAAAGGCGATCAGGTAAAAGACACTAATCGCCTTTTTATTGGACGGAACATTGGTCGAACATTTTTTTTGGAATACATAGCATTTAAAAACCTAATCCGCAGCTTTCAAAATTATTTTTTCGTTTTCGCTTGTGTTAAAAGTAAATGTTTTGCCCGTAAGTGTCTCAGCATTTTTTCTGTTGCGAATCAGGTGCACTTTTTGATCCGGCCAGGGGTTTTCTATGGTACAGTTTCTGCCTTTTTCGCTAAGCAGGCTAACATATTCCACTTTCCCGTTTTTTAATTTACTGCTGATCACAAATGCGCCATAAGCCCTGAGTTTATCAAAACTTGCGTCTTTAGCGTGGTTCCAATTTGGGAATAACCGTACTACGCCTTCATAGCTTTGCAACAGCATTTCATTAATGGTGAGCGGTATGGCAGCAAGGGTTTCGGTGCCGCCTCCGCTTTGAGTGATCCACAGGTTAGGTAATGATTGCGCGGCAATACGGGCTTTCAAATAATATAGAATCTCATCGGGGTTATATCCTGCACGTACTGCTCCGGGGAAGCAAGTTTCTATCCCATTGCCCAGGGTATTACCCCAGTCTGCCGGGCTTTCTGCCCTATCTTTCCAATGGGATATATCACTAAGCAATATTTTATTAAGCTTTGGCGTACTTATTGGCCCCGCAATACCACCTGGCAATATTAGCCCATGAATGGACACGCGCGACAATCCATCCACACGGCTCACCCACGCTGAAGGGCTTTTCTCCGCGTTTTTCAGGGCAATTCTGCCATTAGTTTCTCCAAGGGGGAAATCGCTGATGCGATTGCGGATATCCCGCCATTTAGCCTGCCGGTTTTCATGTATCTTTAAAAAGCTGCTAACATCTATCGCTCCCTTAAAAAGCATTTTCACCAAGCCTAATGAAAGTGTGGAGTTAAAATCGCCCAGCTGGTTACGCCATTGCCCTTTATTTTTAAGGTTAGGCATTACCTCGCCAAAATGATCATTATAGATCACATAACGGCCATTTTCCAGCTTCAAATACTCTTCCCAAAAGTTAGCGCACTGTAACAGGTAAGGGTATATCCGCCTGGCATAATCGGCATCATAGGTGGTATAAAAACGCATCAGCATGTTGCCTGCGCCAAAAACGGCATTGATTTTTTGCCCCAGGAATTTATAGCCATGATCGATAGTATCTTCCCGAGAGCCATACCGTTTTTCCATTTCATCTGGAGTAAGCGGCCAGCGCGTGGTACATAAGCCTTTTGGCCCGATGCCAACCGGGTAATAGATGCCATTGATGTGAAGCAGGTCCTGTGCATGGAATTTGCCCGTCTTCATGTAATCCAGCAAGGGCTGGTCATAATTATCAACCAGATCAATGTAATTGGATGAATAAGCCGCCCAGAAAGGGGCTTCATAATTATAATTCAGGTGATAATCCCCACCCCATGCGGTTGAGTCGCGGGTAATGAAGGGTCCCCATATACCGGGAGCAAATTTATTTCCCCGCGTGGTACATGCAAACAGGTATTGAGAAGCATAATAGTATTTTTCAAGCACCGTATCCCCAATTTTTATATTTGAACGGGCCCAAAAGTTTTTCCACCATTGCTTATGTACGGTGTGTATCTTCCCTATCTGCCCCGGTGTTAATAACCGGGCCTCGTTAATAGCGGCATCCTTCCAGTCCTTACGATCATGGTTGGTGTACATGATAACTGAAATGGTTGCTTTTTGATTTGGCAGTAGTGTAACCGTTCCATCATTTTTCAGTTCAGCGCCTAATACCTTCATGGCCAATATTACATGCGAGGGCCACTCCAGCATGGGAGTATTTTCAAAAGAACGGCTTACCCAAATCACATCGCCGGTTTTACCGGCATGGTTAACAGCCGTATTACCTTTAGTCGACCATAGATTTAGCTTTAAGCGACAGGCTTTATTGGCCGAAAATTCGGCTATCATCATATTGTTTTTTGCTGCTACCCAGGTATTAAGAGTAACCGTGAGCCCGTTTTTTTTAAAAGATGCTTTAATAACAGCCTTGTCCTGTATTTGCTCGGCGTAATAGGTAGCGCCTTTTAGCGCATCAATACCAATAGTTAACCCGCCCGGCAAAGCAATACCGCCGCCAGGATATACCGGGTATGCCCGCCAGAAATCATTTTTACCTAAAAAGAAACATAAGTTTTCGGGACTGCCGCCCATCGTCAGGCCGATATCCCCGTTACCGGCAAGCGGTGCATCAGGTGTTTTTGAGGTGGGCGTTTGTTTGGGTGCCTGAGTAAATATTGCTTTATAACGCCCGGCATAAACAGACTGGGCATAGCTTTGCGTGGGGCAAACCAGCAGGAGGATAATTATTGTTTTTATTAATTTCATGCCCGGCGAGAAACAGGATTACTTTTCATACACTACAATTTTGGTATTAAACTAAAGCAGGCTACGGGTTTATAATGACTGAAATTAATAAAAGCTTTATTCATTCAGCAGCTTTTATGCGTATATGACAAAATGGGTGATTAAATAGCTAATATCTTGCCTATGCAATGTAAGTAGCACGATGGGTTACTTATGTTTTACCCCAAAAACAAAATCAGGACGAGGTACTACCCCGTCCTGATCCGCATATCAAGTTAATTAGCTATTGAGCTATTTTGATGATCTCTTTCGAGTTGTATTTTAAATACAAGTTACCACTGTTATCAGCCGCCATTACCGGTTTTGTACGTAACAAGCCTTGTGGTTCGATAATGTTATTCGTTCCCGAATATTTGGTGTTAAATTTTGTGATCAGCGAACTTGCCCCGCTACCATTTTTGGTTTTACGAATGATGTAGGTTTGGGTTAATTGCCCGCTTTGGTAAGATAGCGGATATAAAGCATATAAATTTTCGCTGCCATCTATCGCGTAAGTGCATAGCCGTGGGCCGTCGCCATTGGTAGTTATTTTATTGTCGTCCTGTGTAAACAGGCTTTGCAAAGTAAAGTCGGTAGCCGCGTTGGCGCCACTTACCAGGTTCAGGGTTTTAAATATAATATTGTAAGTAGAATAGTTGGCAACATATGCCTGGTCGCCTTTATACAATGGCCCGTCGACTGCACTGTTGGCGTTATGGCTGCTCACATACACATAATTGTTTGTTGCATCCAGTTTATTGCTGTGGCCAAGCCATACTGTACCTTGCGAATCAACATACAAATGTTTTGCGGCATCTCCATATAACGGGATGTCTTTCTTAATTTCGGTTATCGTAATGCCATCTGCCGATATTTTATAGATCGTAGCTTTTTGAATGCCATTATCCTGGTATTTCAGCGCGAAAATATTCCCGGCCGCGTCGGTAGTGATAAACTGGATGTTGGTAATACGCGCGTCGGTAGTTAATTTGCCTGGGCTACCGCCGCTCAGGTTCATTTTGTAAATTGTATTTCCGGCGCTCGGGCCTAAATAGTAATAGTCAGAGTAGTAAAGGATATTGGTGTTCTTATCAACAAAAATATCGCAGATATCATTATTCGCCGTGGCAACCTTGCTAAATTTCACTGTGCCACTCATTACATTAATATAGTCAACATTATTACCGGCAGTAGTAGCATCAAGCGTAAATTGCGGACCAGTAACGGCAGCCCCTCCTTTTACACTCAAGGTAACCAGCCCTGTTGTGGCCCCGGTGGGCACTACAACCTGCATACTGCCAAGTAAAACGCCTTGGATAACCGCCGTTGCCCCGTTAAACTTAAAAACATTGTCGGCAACGGTAGCGCTAAACCCTGTACCTAAAACGGTTACCACATCCCCAACTTTTGCTTGTGCCGGGCTTATTGACAGCACGGTAACAGCAGTAACCGGTGCGGGCTGAGGGGTAATGGTAGCGCCCTGCGGATCTTTGTTTGTGGCAATGATATTCTTTATCGCTAAGGCAAGGTCGCCTGTGGTGATATTAGCAGGCAGCGTAAATTTTATTTGGGTGTCGCTCGCCGTAGTTATGGGGATTACCTGTGTGCCGATAGTTACTTTAATATCCGTTAAAACACTTCCAAAACCTTTTCCTGTAATGGTTACCACATCGCCGGGTTGTGGTTTTTTGGGGCTTATACTGGTTACGGTTGGAACTGCGTCGGTTTGCGTGGTTCCTGACTGATCTTTTTTGCATGACGATACCATGGTGCAAAACAACAAACACACAAAAATGTATGCTGCCGGTGGGAGTTTGATTTTTTTCATTTTGTGAGATCTTAGTGTCTCCAAAATTGCGAATCGCTCTCCTGGGCCGAAATACCGTTAACAGGGTATCTTTTTATACGTACTGTAGCACAGGTAGTTTGTTCATCAGCCCTGCCGCGTACCCATTTGCGGGCATTTAAACATACCCTAAACACGGCATTGCCTATTGTTTTTACATTAGCCAAATTGCGACACCGATTGATGTTTTACAGATCATATTAAATTCAAAAAAAACAAGCATATTTAAATTGCCAATTCCCTAATAATTAAACTAAATTATCCAATCAAAATGAGGCTATGTGTTTTGATACTTATACTTTTAATCCCTTATTGCTTAATGGCACAAAGGGTAATGCCCAACACAACATCTGAGTATGAAAAGCAACTAAAATTGGCCGACGAAATAAGGAAAACAAAGCCCGATAGCGCTTACTCCATTGCCAATAGTGTTATCCTTTCGGCCAGGCAAACTAAATTATATGGTGTGCTGGGCGACGCTTTCAATATGCTCGGCCTGATAAATGATGCCAAAGACAAATATAAAGATGCGCTAAAATATTTTACCGAAGCTTTAAACTACTACCAAAAAACCACCGATCAAAAACGTATTGCAAAGGCCTATAACAACCTGGGCGGCACATGGTATAGTCTTGATAATTACGAAAAGGCTTTTGAATACCACAAAAAAGCATTAAAGATCCGGCAGGAAATAAATGATCCTTTATTATCAGCTACCTACAATAGCATAGGCATCATTTACTACGAGCAAGGCAATTACACACCAGCCCTCGACAATTATATCAAAGCGATAACCGTAGCAGAAAAATATACTGATGAAGTAATACAGGCAAAGCTATCCACTAATATTTGTGTAATTTATTGGGATCAAAAAAACTACAAACTTGCTTTACAATACGCGCAAAATGCGCTGCGGCTACACACAAAAACAAATAATTATGCAAGCATGGCCACTGCATATAACAATATTGCAGGTATAGCCCTTGACCAGGATGATTTTAAAACAGCCCAAATTAATTTTGACAATGCAATTTTATATGCGTCTAAAGTTAATTATCCAACGGCAATAGCTACAGCATACAGCAACCTGGGCGAAATGGAGTATCAGCAGGGCAATTATCCAAAAGCTATTGAATATAGCTTAAAAGCCCTGGCCCGACGCAGGGAAATCGGCAAAAAACCAGGCATCGTAAAATCCCTGATAAAATTAGGCGAAGCATATAGTAAGATCAAGGAATATACAAAAGCCGAAGATGTTTATTTAGAAGCCCTTAACATCAGCAACAAAAGTGGATTATTGAAAGAGCGGACGCGCATTTATAATGAGCTGTCGGAGTTATATAAAAACAAAAACGATCTTAACAAAGCTTATGATTACCTGCAAAAGTTTCATAAAGCTACCGATACCTTATTTAATGACGCCAATTCAAAAACAATAAACGAACTGCAAACCAAATATGAAACCGAAAAAAAAGAAAAGCAGATAGAAGTATTGAACCATCAATCCGCCATTCAACAACTCAAACTGGTACAAAGTAAGCTGCAGGTTGATAACCAGCAATTGTTGCTGGAACAAGACAAGCTGCATATAGCCAATCAAAAGCTGGATATTGATAAAAAACAGGCACTTTTAACACAGAAAAAGTTAGAGGCAGAGCGCAAACAACAACAGATAAAGCTGTTGAACAAGCAAAATAAAATTCAAAAACTTGCTATTCAAAAACGCAACACAACGATAGGCATAGTGAGCGGCTCGTTATTGATGGTATTACTATTAGCCGGCCTATTTTACAACCGCTATAAGTTAAAACAAGAGACCCGTTTGCAGGCCGAAGTTATTCATCAGCAAGCCATAGCATCAAAAGGTATCATCGAGGCCGAAGAGCGCGAGCGTAAACGCATAGCCGCCGATCTGCACGATGGCGTGGGGCAAACTTTTTCTGTAGTTAGGTTAAACTTAGCCAGCTTATTGGGCCGTATTGACATCAGCAAAGCCGAAGATGCTGTTTTAGCCGATAAAACAATGGCCCTTGTTGATGAGAGCTGTAAAGAGGTACGCACCATAGCCCATCAAATGATGCCTAATATCCTTTTAAAAACAGGGCTGGCGAGCGCGGTGAAAAATTTTGTGACCAAAATAGATGCCGATAAACTGAAAGTTACTGTAGAAACATCGGGCCTTAACGAGCGCTTAGATAGTAACACCGAAATTGTACTGTACCGCGTTTTACAGGAATGTGTTAACAACGTAATAAAGCATGCCGATGCCACCCGGCTGGATATTCAGCTTGATCGTGATGAAGGTGGCGTGAGCGCGATGGTTGAAGATAACGGTAAAGGATTTAATACAGATAAGAAAGAAAGTTTTGAAGGCATAGGTTTAAAAAACATTATTACCCGGTTAGCCTATCTTAAAGGCACTGTTGATTTTTCATCGGCGCCGGGTAAGGGTACACTGGTGGCTATTTATGTACCTTTAACCTAAATTGATCATGGCGACCATATATAAAATATTTATTGTTGATGACCACCAGATGGTGATAGATGGCTTAAGTTTGCTTATTAATAGCATCCCCGGCTTCAGGATAGCCGGTGTTAGCAACGACCCCGAAAAGGCACTCAGCCTTCTTAAAGAAACACCCGTCGATATTTTACTTACAGATGTAAGTATGCCCGGTATGAGCGGTGTTGAACTTACCCGTTACATCCGCAAGCAATACCCAGATATTAAGGTGCTTGCCTTATCAATGTTTGGCGATAGCATGATAGTGAGCGAAATGATAGATGCAGGCGTATCGGGCTTTATCCTCAAAAACACGGGTACGCAGGAACTTGAAGAGGCGCTTAAAAAGATAGCTGGCGGCGGCAACTATTTCACTGCCGATATTACCAAACAACTGGTTAAAGCCTATAAAGATAACCAGGAAGGCAATCACCTTACCGACCGCGAGATTGAGATCATCAGGATGATAGAACGCGAATACAGCAATAAGCAAATTGCACATTTATTGTTTATCAGCGAACGGACGATTGAAACCCATCGCAAAAACATTTTCAGAAAAACAAATACCCAAACGGTGGTAGGCCTTCTTAAATATGCTTACGAGCGCAAAATCATCTAATTTATCAGCTAATGTTGCTTCCCCTTCGCCATTTTTCTGCGAGCGTTGTTCAGCAAAATAAAAACAGTAAAGTGAAACCGTTTGCCCGGCACAACATCAATCACAAAACTTGTCTTCAGCCAATCTTATAGCTATTATCCCAGCTACAGATCGTCTTGCTGTATAAGGCCTGGTTAGCCAGGTGCACGCTGATAGCTGTCCGGGCCCCGGTAAATACATTGCTATCCGGCAGTTCCTTATGCTGGATCTTTTGATAGAAATCGTTGAACGCGTACCAGGTTCCGTCTTTGGTAGGTTCGGGCAAAATCGGCGTCCCTCCTTCCTTGTTCCACACAATGCGGGTAGCTCCTGTTACGCCGTCAATAGTTCCTTTATCACTCAGCAGCTTTTTTTCCGGGTAAAACATCCCTTGGTCGGTCAGCAGGGAAACTGTGCCCAATGTACCTTTTATCTTAAAAAGATATCCGTCATGCGCATTGCCGCACATCGCGCCGAAATTGCCAATCAGGCCCTGGTCCGGGTAACGCAGCATCAGCTGAACGTTATCATACGTTTCACGGCCGTCTTTAAAAACATCTATCCCGCCCGTTGCAAAAAACTCCTGCGGATGGGTATCAAAAGCCCAGTTAATAAAATCTATCTGGTGCGAAAGCAGTTCGGCCGCCAGTCCGCCCGAATATTCTTTGTACATCCGCCAGTTGATGGCCCGTTCCAGGGCCGGATTGGGAACCGGGCGGCGCCAGCTGCCATTGCGGTCCCAGCGGCAGTCTACCTGCGTCACCTTGCCCAGGTAGCCCTTATTAATCATCTCTTTAACCCGGTAATATAAAGGAGAATAACGGTACTGATGGCCCACTTGCAACACCTGGTTACTGCGGCCCTTCATCAGCCCCACCAGCTCAAGCGCCTGTTCAATGGTGTAGGTCATCGTTTTTTCCAGGTATAAATGCCTGCCCGAACGGATAACATCGGCTCCTATAGAATAATGAAGGTGTAACGGCACAGCAACGATGACCGCTTCCACTTCTTTATCCTCCAATAGTTTGTGGTAATCGGTATAAGTTTTTAGTGCACCCGTTTTGCTCAGCTTTTGTGCCGATGCCAGCCTGAAATCAAGCACATCGCAAACCGAGGTAATACGAAACTGGCCGGGCATCCCATTAAGAATGTTCATAATACCGGTACCACGGTCACCGCAGCCAATCACCGCTATCTTTACCGGATCACCTGTCGCCTGCAGGGCGTTCAGCTTATTACCAAGGAACAGACCGCCGGTGAGCATACCTGTATTTTTCAAGAAAGTTCTTCTCTCCATCTTTTCAGTTTATTATTTATATCCTTTAAAAAAATTGGCTGTTGTATCTGCAATAAGACCATCGGGCCTCCGGTATACAATATAAGCCCCCATATCCTTCCGTTTCGATAAAAAGTTCAGGGTCCGTTTCAGCCCCATCGCCATAAAACCGTTATCATAGCCATCGGCAGTTATGGCATCCCTGGCGTATACCGTAACGCTGATCAATTCATTCTGCACGGGGTAACCCGTTAGCGGGTTCATCAGGTGCGAGATCTGTTTGCCGCCGGCCGCGTGATGCTTCCGGTAATTACCGGAGGTAGTGATGGCGCCATCCCCGGGCGCTATCACTTTACGCATGGGCGCCGGGTCCAGGTCATCGCCGCTGATACCTTCGATGCCTACCTTGAATGGCCCGTTGCCGGGTTTGCGGCCTTTAACGCGCAACTCGCCACCCAGTTCAACCAGGTAGTTGTGAATGTGGTGGCGCTCCAATAACGATGCCAGCAAATCCACCGAATAACCCTGGGCAATACCGTTAAGATCCAGTTGTACACCGGGCTTTGTTTTATACAAAAAATCACCCTTCAGGCCAATCTTACCCGCACCCACATCGCGTAACAAATTTTTCACCTCTTCTTTGTCAGGGTCACGCGCGGCTTTCACCACACCAAATCCCCAGGCGTCAACCAACGGTTTTACCGTTGGATCTACAAGCCCCCCGGTTGCCTGGCTTATCTGCAACACTCTTTTGACCAGCACCCTGAAAGTTTCATCAATCCGGATACCCTTTGCAGAACGGTTAAACCGGCAGATGAGCGAATTGGGCTGGTAAAGGGATACCGAACGATCAAACCGTTGCAACAGGCTGTCGGTTTGGCCTAGGCTTACCAGGCTATCCGGTGCGTAATACACTATACTGTAGGTAGTACCCTGCGCATATCCTTTCAGTTCGAACCGGCGGGGTAGTTGTCGCTGCCCGAAAGCGCAGAGTAACAACACCAAAAAAACAGTGCCCGGCAATAAATTCTTTTTCATAGTCAGATAGCCAAATGTAAGAAATCAATGGCTTTTTTACTTCTCCGCCTGAAATAAGCTTCAAAAAACTGAACATCTATACTTTTTAATTCTACAATATATCCTGGCTTCCCCGGAATATGCCGCCCCCAATAGCTTTTAACTATTTAACATAGAATTAATCGATTGGGATTGTTTAACTCAATGTCCTACTTTTATATTGCCGCA
Organism: Mucilaginibacter sp. P2_A5; assembly: GCF_056404995.1. NCBI lineage: Bacteria > Pseudomonadati > Bacteroidota > Sphingobacteriia > Sphingobacteriales > Sphingobacteriaceae > Mucilaginibacter > Mucilaginibacter sp. P2_A5. Next base: position 230,536 of record NZ_JBFUCY010000005.1, on the reverse strand, counting down.
CAATTATAATAGGTGCAAGCGTTCAATATATAAACTTATAACTATGGAAAGAGAATCAAATGACATCAGTAAATGTCCGTTTCACAACGGCACTATGAAGCACAATGTTGGCGGTGGCGGCACCCGGAACCGCGACTGGTGGCCTAATCAGCTAAAGCTGAGTATCCTGCGTCAGCACTCTTCTTTATCAAACCCGATGGGTGATGATTTTAATTATGCCGAAGCGTTTAAAAGCCTTGACCTTGCAGCAGTAAAAAACGACCTTAACGCACTTATGACCGACTCGCAGGACTGGTGGCCGGCAGACTTTGGTCATTACGGCGGCTTGTTTATACGCATGGCCTGGCACAGCGCCGGAACCTACCGTGTGGGCGACGGACGTGGAGGTGCAGGCGCGGGACTACAACGTTTTGCACCGCTTAACAGCTGGCCCGATAATGTAAGCCTTGACAAAGCCCGTAGGTTGCTTTGGCCCATCAAACAAAAATATGGCCGCAAAATTTCATGGGCCGACCTTATGATCCTTACCGGTAATGTGGCACTGGAATCAATGGGTTTTAAAACTTTTGGTTTTGCCGGCGGCCGTGAAGATGTATGGGAAGCAGACGAATCGGTATATTGGGGTTCTGAAACTACCTGGCTGGGTGGAGATTTGCGTTATGCGCATGGTTCGCCGGGTGTTGATGGGCATGGCGTATTGGTATCGGAAGATGATGCCGATGGCGACGTCCATTCCCGTAACCTGGAAAAACCATTGGCAGCTGTACAAATGGGGCTCATTTATGTGAACCCCGAAGGACCAGATGGTAACCCGGATCCTGTGATGGCAGCCAAAGACACCCGCGATACATTTGGCCGCATGGCCATGAACGATGAAGAAACCGTTGCACTAATTGCCGGAGGCCATAGCTTTGGCAAAACCCATGGCGCCGCAACGCCCGACCATGTAGGCAAAGAGCCTGAAGCTGTCGATATTGAAAGTCAGGGCTTTGGCTGGAGCAATAGCTATGGTGCCGGCAAGGGCGCGGATACCATTACCAGCGGACTGGAAGTAACCTGGACCAAAACACCAACCCAATGGAGTAATAATTTCTTTGAAAACTTATTTGGCTTTGAATGGGAACTTACAAAAAGCCCGGGCGGCGCGCAACAATGGGTTGCGAAAACGGATGAGGCCATTATTCCGGATGCTTATGACGGTGCGAAAAAACATAAGCCTGCAATGCTCACTACCGACCTCGCTTTGAGGTTCGACCCGGCTTATGAAAAAATATCAAGACGCTTTTTAGAAAACCCGGATGCATTTGCTGATGCTTTCGCCCGCGCATGGTTTAAATTGACGCACCGCGATATGGGCCCTATCGCCCGCTACCTGGGGCCAGAGGTGCCACAGGAAGAATTGCTTTGGCAAGACCCTATTCCGGCAGTTGACCATGTACTGATAACCGAAAATGATATTGCAGCCCTAAAAGCAAAAGTATTAGGATCGGGCTTAAGCGTGCCCGAACTGGTTTCTACAGCATGGGCGTCTGCTTCAACCTTCCGTGGCTCGGATAAGCGCGGCGGCGCCAATGGTGCCCGCATACGCCTTGCCCCGCAAAGGTACTGGCAGGCAAACAATCCGGTGCAATTACAAAAAGTGTTAAACGTACTTGAGGGTATTCAAAACGAATTTAACACGACCCAGGCTGATGGCAAAAAAGTATCGCTGGCCGATTTGATCGTACTGGCAGGTTGCGCCGCGGTTGAAAAAGCTGCCAACGACGCAGGACACGCCATCACCGTTTCTTTTACCCCCGGCCGTATGGATGCCTCGCAGGAACAAACCGATGTGGAATCATTCGGTTACCTGGAGCCTGCTGCCGATGGGTTCCGCAACTATCGTACATCAAAAGTACCGGTATCTACCGAAGAATTATTGATAGATAAAGCGCAATTACTTACCATGACAGCACCCGAGCTAACAGCGCTTGTTGGCGGGTTGCGGGTATTGGACACCAATTTTGATGGCTCCAAGCATGGTGTTTTCACTTCACGTCCGGGTGTGCTCAGCAACGATTTCTTTGTAAACCTGCTTGATATGGGCACGGCCTGGAAAGCGGCCTCTATTGACAGGGAAGTTTACGTAGGTAGCAACCGCGCCACCGGCGAAGTAAAATGGACAGGAACCCGTGCAGACCTTGTTTTTGGTTCAAATTCAGAACTGAGAGCTGTGGCCGAAGTGTACGGAAGCGCCGATGCCACAGACAGGTTTGTGAACGATTTTGTTGCCGCGTGGACCAAAGTGATGAACCTGGACAGATTTGATTTAAGTGTATAGGTAAATTACCGGCCACTTTGGGTTCATTCTCCTTGATCTGTCAAGAAGGATTAAGTAGATGCTCCCTAATTATGTAGTATTATAAAAACAGAGGCACCGGACCACGGTGCCTTTTTAATTGACTGATGTTGAGATAACTCCACCCCTATTTGCAACAAGGGAAAATTACCAACTTTAACGGATAAAAAAAGGCTGATAAAACGGCCGGATAAAGTTCTCCGTCCCCATTTTTTTTAAATCGTTGATTTTATGCGGTTAAGCAAAATAGCAATTCCAGATCGTTGACAAACTGATTCAAAATCTATATCTTTGCAACACAAACCTGGTACTTGCGTATCGGGTTTCATTATTAATGAGAGCCTATACTAATGCGAAAGTAGCTCAGTTGGTAGAGCACGACCTTGCCAAGGTCGGGGTCGCGAGTTCGAATCTCGTCTTTCGCTCAAAAAGCCCTTCTTTTAAAAAAAGAGGGGCTTTTTTACTTAATCCTATTTAGGCGCCCCTATTTGTTTAGCGCGGCATCAAAATCGATAAAAAGGTCATCTTTGCCTTCGGTATTATAAACACCACCTGCTATAATACTTTGCCCGGTTACGGCGGGGTTACTCCCGCGACCCAGGGGCCAGGATCCTTTTGTATTGGATACACCAAATCCCGCGTATGAAGCCGCTTTAATCGCAAAATCGGTGCAGTTGTTTTTAGATAAATGATATTCAAGCCCATCGTAGCTTTTGGTGAGCAGCAGTATTTTATCAAACCTTTTTTTGGAGATAAACTTACCCATCACTTCGTCCCAGTTATGCCCGTTATCGTTCTTAAACGTGCCCGAGCAGGAAGGATCAAGCGGCGTTGCCGAAAACAGGTTATCTTTTTGAGGATAAAATCCAAACGATATGGAAACCGAAGTTGAATCGGTATTATATTTTATAAGCGTGATAAAAGTATGGCCGGTGTTAACTATCTTAAATATCCTTGGCCTACCGGGTACCGGCTGTTTCACATGAAATAACAGCGCATAGGCAACCGCTTTTTTACCATCATTAAAAGTGTTTACGATGCGCTGGTATGTAACAGCCTTGCTTTTCTCTTCGGACTTATCATTTAATGCTAAAGGTTTCGGATCGTTTACAAATAACGAATCGTCTTTTGCATTAATAGCCAGGAAACGTGTGCTAAGGCTTGAATCAACGCTTAGCGTATCTGCCGATACCGAATCAGCTAAAGGCTTTATTTTCAAATCAGGCGCTTGTTGGCCTTTTTTATACTGCATCGTCTTAAAAAAACATTTCATCGCAAGCGGGTACATGCGTAACCGGGCAAATACATTAGCCAGTTTATAGTAAATCTTTACCCGCGACCTGTTATAATTTACTTCGTTACCAACAGTAGAAAATTCCTTTAAATAGCCCATCAATGCCTTGCGCTCCTGGCGGCTGCTTAAATGTGTTTCCATATTTTCCAGGAAATTAATGTTGCCTTCGGCAGCTATCCGTGTTTTGTTTGCTAACGCAGATGCTTTGCTTTCGGTCGGCAGCAAATTTTTTTTAACGTCGTAATCAGCTGTGCTGCCCGACAATGTATCTATAGGCTTTGGTTTAAAATGCACCGCGGCAGACAACTGGGCATGAGCCGACATGCTATATAAAAGATAACCTATGATAATAAACGCTTTCAAAAAATGCGTTATGCGATGGCTATTCATGAAAAGGAGCTTAGATGGATATTGTATTAACGTAATTTAGTGGTAAACGGTATATGCGGCTTGCTTACCTGCAACAACAATAGTTGCTGCTACAATCTAAAAAATTAAAACATGTGGGTTTGTTTTTCATATCCGTTACAAACGTAATAACATTTTAAATAGTCTACAAATTTAGTAGAGTATTTATTTTAACTTGCGGCGTTTTTTGGATTTTGGTTTAAAATGACAATTACAGGATGAAAAAATATGCTTTAGTAACCGGCGCAAGTAAAGGTATTGGCAAGTCGATAGCTTTTTTATTGGCACAAAAAGGTTATAATTTATTGCTTGTTGCCCGGTCAGAGGCCGAATTAAATACTTTATCCGCAGCTATCACATCGGCCCACCACGTCGATGTGCATTATCACGCGGCCGACCTGTCAAACGCAGGTGCGGCGGCAGAGATAGCAGCCTGGTATACCGGTTTAGCCATACCTATATCCATACTGGTAAATAATGCAGGCTACGGGCAGTGGGGTAACTTTGATGAACTGCCGTTACCAGGCCAAATGGCCATGACGAGGGTTAATATAGATGCCGTTGTTGAATTATCGCATTATTTTATTCCGTTTTTAAAATTACAGCAACAAGCCTATATACTTAATGTGTGCAGCACCGCGGCCTACCAGGCCGTACCTACCATGGCTATTTACGCAGCTTCCAAAGCATTCGTTTTATCATTTACCAGGGCCCTGCGTTATGAGTTAAAAAATACTTCGGTGTCTGTAAGTTGCCTGTGCCCTGGCCCTACTGATACCAATTTTGTGCACCGTGCAGGGATGGATGCCATAGCCGAACTGGCAGCCAAATTTAACATGAACCCTGATGATGTTGCGGCCATTGGCATTGCCGGTATGTTTGCTAACAAAGCCGAAATTGTACCCGGCTTTTTAAATAAGCTATCGACAACAGCGGCCAGGCACAGCCCCAAACGCTTTATTGAACGCGTAACAGCAGGTTTATACAAGCGATAAAAATATTTTCAGGAAAATTTGTTTGATTAAACAATTTATTTACATTTGCACAGTCTATAATATACATAGACATTATATACATTGAATAAAACACAACATATTACCTTTGCATCCTCCATGCGAATGCCCTCCTTAAAAAGGGTGATGTGTAGCTGTTGTTGTTAATTTTCACCGGCCCAGCCCCCCTTACTTAATAGCTGCATAAAGCAGTTATCCATTTCAGCATTAATTATCCATTATTTTAACTCCCCATTTTTATGGCAGCGGTATATCAAAAATTCACCTTAGGCACAACAATTACGGCCGAACAACAGGCTTTTTTTAACCAGCATGGTTTCATCCATTTTACCAATTTTATTAAACCCGAAACCGTGGCCGATATTATAAAGGCATCCGAACAGGTACAGCAAAAATGGATAGATAATAAAATTGAAAAGATAAACGGCGTCCCGGTCAAATATGGCAAGGATTTGGATGGTTCGCCAATTGTGCAGCGCTTCGCGTTTATAAACCAACACCATACGGTGCTGAATGAATTTAGCCAGGACCCAAGGTTCCGGGTATTGTTAAACCTTATTGGCGATGGCGCAAGGCTGGGCACCGAAGAAAAAGACGGAATGGTTTTTAATCATTATGTTAACGGCCCCGAAAGCAGTTTTACCAAAATGGGCTGGCATACCGATGGCTTGCGCGATATTTTTCAGGGGCAGCGTTTAAACCCGATGTTGAATGTAGGGATCCATTTAAGCACTTTGAAACCCGAAAATGGTGGCTTGCGCATTTTACCCGGCACCCACAGGCAAAACCTTTACCAGATGCTTTTCCGTAAAAAGTATTTCCTGGACCATGATACTGATGAAAGTGAGGTAGCAATTACACCAAATGCCGGAGACCTGACTATACACGATGGCCGCTTATGGCACCGGGTAGCACAATCAACTATAATTGGCGAAGCAAGCAGGCGTAGGGTAATATACATACCCATCATCGCGGGTAAATTCGAACCAAAAAATGCTGATAGTCCAACCGCTTTTTATCAGCGTTTTGCAGGTATTGTTAAATAAATTAAATTATGCTGATAGCCTTGCTCACCGGTTACCTTATCCGCACAGGAAAGTTAACCGTATTTAAAAACTTCATTAACAACAAGGTGCTTGCTAAAGTTTATGTACGAAATACCATTAACTAAAAGCAAACACCTTGCGCTATTTAAACCTGCTGCTTTTAAAGTTCCCTCACCCAGATATTGCGATAGCTTATCGGTTCGCTTTTATCGCCATGGGCCTGTAGTTTAATAGGCTCGGCGCCATGCTTACGGTATTCGGGCTGACCGATGTAAGGGGTGTCTCCTTTCAGGATAGTATTGTTTTGTACCAACACGCCATTATGTAAAACCGTAGCGCGTGCTGCCGATTTTAACGTACCGTCATCATTAAACCGCGGGGCTGTCCAAATTACATCATAATATTGCCACTCGCCGGGCTTGCGGCATGCATTTACCAATGGCGGCGATTGTTTGTACATACTGCCAGCCTGGCCGTTTACATAGGTTGCGTTTTTATAATTGTCCAATACCTGTAACTCGTAACCGCCCGCACCCCATGGCAGGGCAGCCAGGAAAATACCGCTGTTGCCACGCCCCTGGCCGCCGCCGGTAATATTAGATGGTATGCGGTACTCAATGTGCAGCTGAAAATCTGTGAATTTTCTTTTAGTGCGGATATCGCCCGCGCTTTTATCAACCGTAATAATTTTATCAGCAACCGTCCATTTATGGGCCGATGCAGAATCGTTAAGGGCTACCCACTCGTCCAGGTTTTTACCGTCGAACAAAACAATGGCATCAGATGGGGCTTCGCCCATTTTTTGGCCGGGAGTTACCACCGTTGGTACCGGCGACCAATATTCTGTATCCTCTGGTTTTCCTTTTTGCTGCGCATTCGCAGCTATTGTCGAAGCAGCTAATAAAGCTGATAATATAATAACGTGTTTCATTTTAAACTATTAATGATTTGCTTTAATAAATTTATTTAGCCAGTGAATTAATCCAGAGCGCAATTTTGCGGGCCTCTTCTTTAGGCACCTGTGGCATCGGCGGCATCGGTGTTGAATAATCGGGCCAATGTTCTGGTTTTGGATTGTGTATCAGTTGAACCAGTTCGTTTACACTGTATTTCTTCTTAGCCACATCCACATAAGCCGGGCCAACCTGGCGTTTATTAGCGTTATGGCATGACAGGCAGGTGTTCTTCATCAACAATGGTTTCACCTGCTCATAGGTTGGCACCGCGTTTACCATTGCCAATGCTTTTGCACCCACACCCTTGGTTAAGGCACCTTTTTTAGCACCTGCAGCCGCTACCGATTTTACCGTTTTGGCCGAATTGATGGTGCTAACCCCAGTCATTGAAAGTTTTTGTCCTTCGGGGATATTGTTGAGGGTGTAATACGCTGTTGGGTGAACCAGGTTAAAATAATTCTCCTTATCGCGCACCCCATCCAACGTAATGGTATGGATATAGTACCGGCGCAGGTTGTTTACAATTAACCGGGCCTTCAGTCCGTCTTCAGATACTTTAACACCTGCAATAGAACATTTTTGGGTATTTACCGGCGGGCTGCCATACACACCCTGGTACTTATAAATGTAACTTTCTACCGAGTAAGAAGCTAAATCTTCTGCCACCTTCTTGTCAACCGGCTTGGTAAATTCAATTTCAAAACCATCGGGCATGGCACGGATGGCGCGCATTTCGAATGGAATTTTGTTGTTCCACACCAAACGTTGCAAGCCCATGGTGGCCTCGCCCGCTGACCCCCAGCCGCGGTTGGTTTCGCCGGCGGCCAATGAGCCGTCGGGCAGCCAGGCCAGCCTTACAATACCCGATTGAAAACCGCTGCGGAAAGCCCAGGCGGCGCCCTGGTATTGGCCGTTCACTTTTTCTAAAAAGATCCTGTCGATCATGCTTTGCCCCTGGTCGCACACCAACAACTGGCCTGCAAAGGGGCCAAAAGCATCTTCCGGTATTTTTACAATTTCGGAATTTGATATGCCCAATATCCCATGGGGTAACCAAACGGTAGGCAGCGTTAGCTCTGGGATTTCTTTCTTCACTTCAAATTCTGTCCTGAATTTTTCGTTGACGATATCCTGTGGTTTAAAAGGTTGGCCATTTTTATCAAACTCAATCCTCGGATTGTTTTTAGCGAAGAACTGTTCGGGCGTTAGTTTTAATGGCGAGTTTGGCAAACTCGTCCAAACCAGGCTTGCCGGATGCCCCATAAATGCGCCTTTTTCTACCTTCATAATACTGCCCGATCCTACCCAGTCGCCCTGGTTATCGCTATACCACAGTTCGCCGTCAATCATACTAATACCGCATGGCGAGCGGAAACCTGCCGCCCATGGGGTAACAGTACCATCCTCTTTAATATTTAAAGCCCAGCCCCTGTATGGCACAAAACTTTTAGGGTGCCACCAATCTGGCGGGAAACCCAGGTTTAAGGTTACAAAGAAAGAGCCGTCAGGCGCCAGTTTTGGCCCAAAGCTATACTCATGGTAATTGCCCGATAATGGCCAGGCGTAAATGGTTTCAAACAAATCGGCCTTGCCATCCATATTGGTATCCTGCAGTTTGGTCAGCTCACCGCGTTGTACTACGTATAAAGCGCCATCTTTCCAGGCAGCGCCCAATACCTCGTGCAGGCCCGATGCAAATTTCCTGAAGTACGGGTGCTGGCCGGTAGGGTTTTCTACCATAAAAATATCGCCCCTGCGGGTGGTTACCGCCAAAGTTCCGTTGGGCAGGGTGCATAAACCGCCCACTTCCAGTATAGTACCTTCGGGTGCAGGCACTTTCATGATCTTAAAAAAATCATCCTCTTTAGGCGATTCTGCCTGGGCCAGGGTGTGTTGTGTATTGCTTAACAGCGCGCCAACTATCAGTGTAGTAAATAAGCCGGCCCTGTTTATCATTTGTTTTAATGTGTATTTCATGATGACGGCTGCTTAAAAGATAATTGAATAGGTTAATTTTCCTTTGATGGGGATAATAAGCTCCTGCTTACCACCCGCATCCCTAAGGATAGGTTTGGCCCCAGCCGCATCTTCTACTTTGATATAGTAAGATTTATCATCAACGATATATAATCCGTTACCCGCATCCTCAATATTGCTGCCGGTAGCCAGGTGAGCAAACAAGCCATCAACCGGGTTTTGCAGGGTTATTTCGCGCCGGATGCCGTGGCCGCCTTCAATCACCGTGCTGGCATCATTCACCATCGATCCGTAAATGATGTACCTAAACGTTGGCCTGTCATCTGTATTTAAAATATAGCCTTTAGGACGATAGCCCGTGCCGGCAGTATCAGCGGCCCAGGCGGCCTGCGCGCTGGCAAGTTTTAATATCCCGGGTACCGGTTTGCCTAAATATTTTACCGAACCTGCTACGCGCGATGAGCCATCGCCCCTATCGTGCCACATAGGCGTGGCATCTAAAAAGCCGCCACGCCATATTTGTACTATCATCCCTTTATCCAGGTCGTAAGTGTAATGTACCTGTTCGGCACTGCCCACATTTACGCCATGAGTAACGCGGATATCGCCCGGCAGGTCAGAAAAACTGCGCAAAATAGTATTTGATGTCGCATTAATAAGAATGGGATCAACCGGATCGTTATTACTTACGTTAGCATCAGTCAGCAAGTATTCGCGGATACCGGGACCGGATACAGTTAGCCCTAAAGCCGGTTTAGCCCAATCGGCAGTCTTGGTGTAATACAACTCGAATGCATGATCGCCGGACTGTAGCTGAATTTTGCCGACACCACGGTTGTTTGCCGATTTAATAGCGTCCTGATTATCAATATGTAAAGCCCCTTTGCCGCCCGGTACACTTAAAGTAAAATTATATTCGCCAGGTTCGGTAATCGTTATTGTGCCTGTGTAACGGATCAAAAAATCATTAGTTAGCCTGCCTACATTTGAGGAGAGTATAGTTGAGTTCCCTTCTGCATCCGGCTTTCCCAAAGGTGTAGTTTTAGTCCCTTTAAAAACCGAATATTTAAGGTTCGATAAAACAGGATGAGGCTTATCAAAAGTGGTAATAATGATGTTCCTGAAAGCTACCGCACCATGATCGCCCTGGATGCGCAGCGGACCTGCAGTTGCCTCCTTACTGTCCAATGCGCCGCGGGTTGGCCCGGCAAGCTCTGCATTATCCTGTATCAGTACACCGTTTAGCCAAACATAAATTATTTTGGCGTTGGAGATCTTTTTGCCCTGAGCATCAAAACGTGGGGCCTGGAACGAGATACGCATGTGCTGCCATAAGCCCGGAGCCTTGCTGGCATTTTGCCTTGGCGCATGGCCATCATAGCCTTGCTGCCCCTCGGGCTTACTATCATCCCAGCGCTCATAAATGCCACCGTTATCGCCCGATTGGGGGTTAACTTTTCCCCAGCTATCCAACAGTTGGATTTCATAGCGGCCTTGTAAATAGATTCCGGAGTTTGATCCTTTAGCCATCATATAGTCCAGTTCCAGGTCGATATCGCCATAGGAGGTTTTGGTATATAAGTCTTGCGCGCCTTTTTTTGCGGGCAGGTTAACTAATATGCCTGTTCCGTCTTTGGTAGTTAAAACTTCATCCTGCGCCAAATCGGCTTGCGCGGCGGCAGCCAGTTTCCAGTTTGAGGACGGCTCCCGGAAGGCTAAAAGATCGGTTAGCGGCACTGTGTTTTGTGCCATCAATTGCTGGCAGCCCAGCAGGCAGGCCAGCAACATGGCAAGCTTTTTACTGCCGGATTGTACAGGATGATACTTAATAGAATACATTTTATTTGAATTATAACTTGGTTTATTTAGTAAAGGCAGTTAACCCTTATTGGGTGCAATTTAATAAATTATACAATCGATTGCGGAATTATTTGAATAAGTTGTTTGAGGCGAAATAGTACGTTATTTTTCAAATCCCTCCCTCGGGAGGGGTGTGCTGGATTAGAGCGTAAAGGCAGGGAGGGGTTTATTCGAGCGACCGGCACAAAGGTTATTTGAACGCCTGATTTAACCCCTACCTCCCCTTCCCCAAGGAAGGAATCGCACATCCCCCCGCTCTCTTTTATTCCTTCTTCACTTTAAAATCCTTTGCAGCAAACAATTTCCCCGCTATTTCACCACCCTCTTATTCCCCCTATCATCAAAAACAACCACACTCTTCATCCCATCATCAACCTGTAAAAACCTTGCCGATTGTGAAAGGAAGGAACTGCCATAGTAAAACTCCTGCTTAGTTACCCTGCCACCGTTATACTTAATGATGGCATAAGCATCCCGTTCCTGTACCGCCACTGCTTTAACCTTTATATTTTGTTTAAAAACTTTCAGGCTATCCCTGTTCTGGCTGGCAGCTAAAAGCACGTGGTTATTTTTATCGCGCAACTGCACCAGGGCTTTGCCATTACCGGGAATATAAATACCGCTTTGCAAAATGCTAATCGGTTTAAACCCGCCTTTGCCATCGCCTTTCAACATTAAACCATTCAGGGCGTCGTAGCGCCCTGCGGATGCGTCGGAACCATAATCGTTGCCGTTCATAACCACATCCAGGTTGCCATCGCCATCAAAATCGCCGGTTTGCATGCCGTTGAGTACAGATACCTGGGCTTCAATTGGTAAAGGGATCAGGGTAAATTTGCCGTTGCCATCGTTACGCAGGTAACATGATTTTAACAGGTTGGCTTTAAGTCTTAAAGCGCCGTTCAACTGTTCGGGCGTGAGCATATCCTGCAGGGTGGCGGTGGCGAATGATTTGTAGTTGGTATATTTCTTTTTAAGACTGATCATCTGCTTCAGCTGATCTTCGCGCCCATGCAATGGGAACTCTTTTTTCTCGCCATTAACGTCGGGAAAGAAAACAGTTGGAATGGTACTATAGCCACTGCCGTCAAAATTTTTGGCGGTGATATATATGGGGTACTGGTCGCTGGCTTGTAGCAGGCTGTTTTGGCCAAGGTTGCCCACAATGTAATCAGTGCGACCGGTATGCCTGAAATCACCGCCTGTTATGGTATTCCACATGCCTGGTTTGTCGCTAATACCCGATTTTGAGGTGATGTTTACAAACTTACCATGATCATTTTTAAGGAAAGTAATGGGCATCCACTCGCCGGCCATGATCAGGTCGGGCCAGCCGTCGTTATCAAAATCGGTAAATAAGGCATCACAAATGAGGCCCGCATTTTTTAATGACGGGGCAACCTGGGCGGTAACATCGGTAAATTTGATGTGGCCATCGTGGCTATCGTTCCTTAAAATAATGCTCGATACCGGCTGCGGGTATTTCCATGGCTCAACCCTGCCCGATATAAACAGGTCAGGCTTGCCATCTTTATTATAATCGCAGGCGCGTACACACAGCTTACTGGTAAAATTTGTTGGCAGGGCATCGGTAGCCAAAGTAAAATTGCCTTTGCCATCGTTTAAGTATAGCCTGTCCTGGTATTCGGGGCTGTTGGCAGCGGTTTCGTACCCACCACTTGCAGCATACAAATCCAACTTGCCATCGCCATTGGCATCAAAAAGCAGCAGGCCGCCATCTTTGTATTTGCCGGTGCTTTGTGCGGGGTTATTTTTAACCAGATCGCGCTGTATAAATTTTCCATTAGCTTGCTGCAAAAACACCTGTGCCGGGAAGTTTGAATTGCCGCCGATAACTACGTCATCCAACCCGTTGTTATCTACATCGCCAACTGCCAGGGCCGGGCAATATTCTGATAGTTTGTGGGGTAACAGTTTTTGAATATTAAAATCAACAAAATTGGCATCCTTGCTTACATAACCTATTCCTAAAGAATCTGTAACTTCTTTAAACAGTGATTTGGTGTAAACCTTAGGTAAGGTGGATGAATAACTATCCCTGGCATCAGCAATGTTTACATTTATTTTTTGATCGGCTTTAACATTCCGTAACACCTGTTTTTTGCATCCGGGCCATTTAATCACAACAGAATCTACTTTGCCAACGTTACCCAAACCAAAATGGGCTATTGCTTGTACTGATGATAAATATCCGCGGTATGGGTCATGCTCATAAACCTGGTGCTTGCCTTTGTCATAAAAAATTTCGGCCAGAGCACCAAGGGCGTTAATATTCATTTTATCGCCTTTGAAGCTTATTTGCAGGTAATGTGAGCTGTCTGATTTTGTTTTATCATCCCGCGATGTGTTGCGGTATACCGATGCTTCATCGTTGATATTGTTCACCACCATATCCATAGTGCCATCATTATCCAGATCGACATAAACTGCACCGTTTGAAAACGATGGTGTGTTCAGCCCCCAGTTTTTGCTTACATCATGGAAAGTAAGATCACCATTGTTTTGAAAAGCATAATTGGGGATCTTGATCTGGGGAATTTGCTCCAGCACTTTTTTCTTCGGCACAGCCGCAAAAGCCTGCTGCCGGTAAGTCATAAAATCGCGGTCGGATACATCTTTAGGGAAGCCGTTGGTAACGATGAGATCGCGGAAACCATCGTTATTAAAATCGGTTACCAAGGGTGTCCAGCTCCAGTCGGTTTGCGATATGCCGCTCATGAAACCTACTTCACTGAACGCCGGGCTGCCCACTACCCCATTCTGGCCCAAACGTGGCCCCTGGTTTACCTGTAAGGTATTGCGCACATATTGATACTGCGTTTTAAACATATCAAAAAGCTGGAACATTTGATAGCTGTTTGCGCCCAGTATCATTTTTTTACGATAATTATCTTCAGGGTTCATGTCCAGTTCTATCACATCGGCAAGGCCGTCATTATTAATATCCACAATATCCTGCCCCATGGCGTTGTAGGATGTATGCTTAAAATATTCTTTCGACCTATCGGTGAACGTACCGTTATGGTTATTGATATACAGGATATTGCTGGATACAAAATCATCAGATACATAAATATCTTTCCAGCCGTCGCCATTAATATCAACCGTGGTAGCCGCGTGGCCAAAACCTTCTAAATAGATGCCGGCCTGCTCAGATACGTTATGAAATACGGCATGGTGCAGTTTATCGTCCCAATCATTGCGATATAGCTGGCCGGTACTGCTGCTGCTGGTACGGGTGGCTTTGCCAAAAACGTTTGGATAATAAGCAGATGACGCGGTATTAACAGTGAGATACATATCCAGGTCGCCATCATTATCGTAATCAAAAAAGCTGGCCATGGTCGATTGCTTTGTCAGCTCCAGGCCATAGGCTTTGGCTTCATCTTTAAAATGAGGGATGCCATCCTTATCAAGCCCCTGGTTAATGTATAAAATATTTTTACGGCGCAACGAATCGGGGTAGATGGTATTACATACATAAATATCCAACAGGCCATCATTATTGACATCAACAACGGCAACGCCGCGGCCCCAGCGGCCCATACCGCTTACGCCGGCCACATCGGTAATATCTTCGAATTTAAAATCGCCTTTATTCAGATAAAGCCGGTTGGATACCAGGTTGCCGGTAAAATACAGGTCCTGTAGGCCATCGTTATTAAAATCGCCTACGCCTACGCCGCCACCGTTATAAATATTGGTGAGGTCGATAGGGTTTATGCTATCCGTTTCAACAATTTGATTATTGAAATGTATACCCGAATGCGACGAAGAAATTTGCTGAAACAACGTATGCTTTTTACAGGAAAACAGGCATAGCGACAATAAAAGCAGCACCGGAAAATGGATCTTATTCATAAAAAAATTTAGCTGATTTTTAATAGGATGCTTTGAATTGATTAGTAATAAATGCCAGTACCTTTTTTACCTCCTGCGGATATATGGCTATATGATGGGTGTGCACAAAAAACCTTACAGGCGGGGTTTTATCGGCTGTTTGCACAGATATTACATTGGTAGTTAATTCGGGCATGTGGCAGCTGATGCATTTGCTTTCGAGCACACCGGTGCTCAACTTATCTGTCATTTTGCAATAAACATGATTGGGCTTGTTGTGGCAGCTGAGGCATTTTTGGGTATATAAAATATCATTGCCGCGCGTATTCTGGTGCGTATCATGGCAGGTTGCGCAATCCATCGTACTGTTCATGTAGCACTTGCTGCTTTGTAATAGCTGCAACTGCTTGCCATGCACATCTAAATGGCTGGTATCCAACGTACGCTGAAATTCGGGAAGTTTAAATTTGGCAAAGGTATCGCCGGGCATAAAGCCAAAGGTTGATTTCAGTAAAGCAGTATGGATACCCGAGTGACATACCCCGCACATATCCATCCTTTGCTCCCTGCTTAAGTTTGCATAGCGGGCGATAAACTTTGATGTTTTAACACCCGGATTACTGGTTTGAAAATCGACATGCTGTGCGCCGGGGCCATGGCAGCGTTCGCAATCAATGCCATATACCATAGTACTTTTATCAAATTGCTCATCGCGACTTAGTTGATTGTCTTGCGGCAGTTCATCAACATATGAAACATGGCACTCCAGGCAGCGCTTACCTATCGACCTGAAATTGACAAAATTAAATTGATACCCAGGGCTTGTTGACCATTGGTTTTGCCGGTTATAATAGGATAATGGCAATTGATAAAGCCTGTTGTTTTTCCAGTATAAATAACTCTCGCCTTTAACCCCTCCAAAAACAATATCAAAACGGTTACTTTGCTTAATCTTACCATCCCGGTAATAGGTTTGATATAAGCCGCTATCCCGTTTTTCCATCACTATTTTTTGATTTTGGCTGATGTTAAATACATTAAAACCGGGAGCAAAGCTCCCATGTACTGTATTTTCTGTTGCCGGGCTTGATGCTATATAGTGGGCGGTATGCAGGTACGAATCATAAAGTTTGCTATGGCATTTGGCGCAACTTTTTGACCCGGCATATAACGGCCCGCGGGGATCGGCATAGGCATTATTACTCCTAAACTGGAAGTAGATAACTACCAGTAGGGCAAGCAAAATACCTGTTACTATTAATGTTTTTTTCATAACTGCAAGCCGCCAGCCCCCTCTAAATCTCCCCCGGTAGGGGAGACTTTTAACCAGTTTCCCCGGTTAGTTACCGTGTATACACTCTTTCAAAACCAGGTCATTAATTAAAGATGTCATTTCGAACGAACCAGCGCGGGTTTGAGCGCAGGTGTGAGGAGAAATCTTATACGCCCAGCATCACGACAAACATCTCGGAATGCTGGGCGTATAAGATTTTTCGCTACGCTCAAGAGATAGTTTCTCTTTCGCCCTCCCACTCACGGCCCAACCTGCTCTATCGAAATGACATTTTTTAATTAATAAATAGGATAACGTTTGAATTTAAAAAGGCCTTCTCCCGAAGGAGAAAGCCAAAGCAACGTAACCAATTATATAACTAAACTCATTTCGTTCATTATAACCCTTATTAATAACCCGGGTTTTGTTTCAGGTTGGGGTTAAGCCCTATAGCCGTTTGCGGTATAGGCAATATATCGTGGTTTGCAGGTAACGATGTGCGCCAAACTCCATGCAGTTTTCCATCGGCAGTTGGGCCGTAAGGATAAGGCTGCGGGGTTACTGTAGCATCGGTACCATAGTTTTTTTGAATAAAAGCAGCAGCTACACCCGGACCTGCCCTACGCAATAAGTAAAATAAGGAATACTCGCCGGTCAATTCGTGCCTGTACTCACTTAATACCATCTGCAACGGGTCGGTAATAGGCGTAGTTGCTTTACCATCATAAGTAAGCCCATCCTGCATAACGGCAGGGGCCGAGCCACCAAAAGCCCTGTCTCTAACCAATTTCAAGTCGGCCATGGCGCCGGGAATATCGCCGGTACGTACTTTACATTCAGCCCTCGATAATAAAACTTCGGCATAGCGCATCAGGATCTGGTTTTGTGAACCAAATATGGTTGATGAACCATTGGCACCGGTAAGGTTTGGATCGCGCCATTTTTTTGCACAATAGAAGCCAGAACGGGTAAGGTCGTCGCCAAACCATGGCTGCCTTAAGGCACCGCAGGTATTAATGATGTTACCATCATCGCCAACAAATGAGCCATATTTTTGAGCCGAGTTATCTTTTGTTCCGTTTTTGAAACCGTCAATAACTACCTGGTAGCCTTTTATACCACCCCATTTGGCAATAATTCCTGGGCTGATGTTTTGATCGCCGGGGCCAATGATGGTTGCATTTTTACGTAAATCGCCTGTTTGGTATGAGTACTCTAAGCCGGGGTTACCATAATCATAACCAAAACCGCTTAACTCATGTGGCCAGCTAAAGTCATCTATCCATGCTACTTCGCCACCATTTTGCCAGCCGCCATCCCAGCTTTGTGAACCCTGGATATCAAACTGAATTTCAAATAACGATTCGTCGTTATTTTGATTGCTAAATTCATGTACATCAATAAATTTTGGCAATAAATGGTAATTGCTGGTCAACTCGGTATTGTTAAATGCAGTAAGTGCTTCGGCATATTTACCTAACCACATTTGCGCCGAGCCTTCGTAAGCATAGGCTGCACCTTTGGTAGCCCTGCCTTTTTCTGTAGCCGGCAATACGGTTTTTGATTGCAGCAAGGTCTCGGCCTGTTTCATATCGGCAACTACTTGTGCAAACACCTCGGCCTGTGTGTTTCTCGGGGCCAAACCGTCAGGGTTAGATTTTGATTCAATTGGCACACCGCCAAAGCTACCAGCAAGGTAATAATAGGTCATGCCTCTTAAAAAATAGGCTTCGCCAAGCAAACGGTTACCTAACGCCTCGGTAACCACGCCTTTTGTTTTGGCCTTAGCAATAATTTCCAATGCAGAGTTTGCCCTGATGACATCAAAATAAGCATTTTGCCAAAAGGTGTACAATGCGCCAAAAGTTGGACTAATGGTATAATTATTCCAGGCGATATCGCCGCCATTATTAAACCAGTCATGTGTGGTAAAATTGGCATAGTACCAAATTGATTTTTTTAACAGATCACTATTCTGGTAACCATCGTAAATACTGTTTACCAGGGCAACTACATCCTGTGATTTTTCAAAAGTGGCATCGGCCGTTGATTGGTATGTATTGGTCTGGGTCAAAAAATTCTTTTTACAGCTGAGCGGGATCAGCATAGCCCCACACAAGGTTGCAATAGTGAAATATTTTTTATTGATTTTCATGTCTTTAATTTTTAAGTCCTTGGTTAGAATACTACGTTTAAGCCCACAGTGTAAAACCTCGATGACGGATAGGTACCGTTATCAATCCCGGTTTGGGTTGGACTACCGCCTTGTGAACCAATTTCGGGATCAAGACCAGTATACTTTGTGATGGTGAACAAATTCTGTGACGATAAGTAAATCCTTACTTTGGTTAAGGTTAGTTTTTTTACCAAATCTGATGGTAAGCTGTAGCCAACAGTAAGGGTCTTTAATTTCAGGAAGCTACCGTTTTCTACCCAAACACTTGATGGTGCAAGGTTACCATAATCTGTATCATCAAAATGTACGGCAGCATATCGATTTGACGGGCGCGTTGCAGTCCAGTAATTATTGTAATATTGCTTGCTTACGTTTTCGATACTTACAGAACCTCTTTGAGCAAAGCTCTCTAAGTTACTTTCCTGGTAATTCAGTATCTTGTTACCATAAACTCCGTAGAAATAAGCGTTAAAATCCCAGTTCTTAAAAGATGCACCCAGGTTAAATCCACCAAAAAACTTAGGCTGAGGGCTACCTAAGGCAGTCTGGTCATCGGCTGTTACCTTCCCGCTGCCGTTTACGTCAGCAAACAGCCTATCACCAACTCCGGTAGTAGCTTTGTAGTAAAAGTCGTTACCCTTAGCTTTCGCGGCATTATTTAATGCATCAAGTTGCGCCTGTGTTTGTATAATACCAATGGCCTTATATCCATAGTATTCGCCAACGGGTTGTCCGATATACGTACGGGTAAAGTCGCCCCAACCCTCGCCTGTTAAAGATAAACTTCCCAAATTACCAATATATGGGGTTATAAAATTTAAACTGTTCAATTTATTTTTGATAAATGACAGCTGTAAGCCTAAATCAAAGTGCAAATCATTATTAACGGCATGGTTATAATTTACAGCAAACTCCCAGCCCTTATTTATTATCGAACCAGTGTTACCCGGCAAGGTTATAAAACCTGTTTGCGGAGAAACCAAACGATTTAATAAGAAATCCTTTGATTTTCTGTTGAAGTAATCTATAGTAAGCGTTAAATCGCCATGTAAAAATGAAATGTCGGTACCTATATCGGTTTCATAGTCAGTTTCCCAACGAATATTATCGTTTTGTGGCTGAGAAGAGGCTATCCCCGCCTGATAAGTACCATTGCTGCCGCCAACTTTACCAAAGGCATAGCCAAGATTACCGCTGGTGCCCGCTGCAGAACCTGCTGTATATAACGATTGATAAGTAAAGTCACCTACACCAGACTGGTTACCCAATTCACCGTAACTACCCCTAAATTTAAGACCCGACAACCAATCAACATTGGCCAGGAAAGATTCTTTTTTGGCGTTCCAGTTTAAAGCACCTGAATAAAAGGTACCATACTGGTGGCCAGGCGCAAATTGGGATGAGCCATCCCTTCTGACGGTAGCCGTTAAGTAATATTTAGTCGCATAGTTGTATGATAACCTTGCAAATTGTGATGCATATGAACGTTTGATCTCGCCGTTACCGTATGTATCAAGTTTAAGATTGGTTCCCTGGTTCAAATCTTTAATAACATTGTTTGGCGGAATCACGCTCCCCCCCATACTTTCATAATCACGCTCCTGCACAGATACACCCCCTACAAAATTGATGGTGTGCGAGCCAAAAGTTTTATCGTAAGAAAGGTAATTTTCCCATAACCAGTCAAAAGTACTGTTGATGTGCTTAGAAAACAGGGCGTTTCCGGATGCACCTGCGGCAGCGCCGTACTGATCAATTTTACGATTATCAGAGGGCTGAAAAAATGAGCCATTATAGCCTGTATAAGTAATACCAGCATTAGTTTTGAACTTAAGCCCATCAAAAATGGAGGCTTCCAGTTGTGAATTTACCTTGAAAAAATTATTTATGTTTTTAAATTCATTATGGTCAAGATCGTAAATCGGGTTATTGTTTTTTGCAACATATGTATAAATAGGGTTAAAGAAACCATAATTACCTTTCCCGTCCTTTATCTGGCTGGTTAATTTATTACCGCCATCTAAGGTTGGTGGCAATTGATTAATGCTGCCTAAGTTCCCTGTTCCATAAGGGGTGTTGTAATTTTGGTAAGAGTAGTTGGCTGTTGTTGTCGACTTAAGCCATTTCACAGGCTGATAATCTACTTTAGCGCCAAGGGTGATTCTCTTAAAATATGAAGCGTAAACTATCCCTTTTTGGTTATAATAGCCTATGGCAATTTTTGACTGAACTTTTTCATTACCGCCGCGGATAGAAAGGTCATAATTTTGGGTTAAACCCGAGCGGTAAATCGCGTTCTGCCAGTCGGCATTGGTTAATGACGATGGATTTGACCAATTGGCTAATGTAGTAAAATGTTTATTGGGGTCATTAGCAGCTACTGTATTGGCCAATGTGGCAAACTCTTGCGCGTTTAATAAGCTATACTGTTTAGGTTTACTTTGAAAAGCGTTATAAGCATTAATTTCGACTACAGCGTTACCATCCTTTTTGCCGCTTTTAGTAGTAATCATAACAACCCCGTTGGCAGCCCTCACACCATAAATAGCCGTTGCCGAAGCATCCTTCAATATTTCCATCGATGCGATGTCACTTGGATTAATGTTATTAATACCACCTGCATTCAATGGGTATCCGTCAATTACGTACAACGGTGAATTACCACCAGAAGCCGGACTACCTGTACCCCGGATTATTACCGAGACATTACCACCTGGCGAAGCGTCATTATTGGTAACCTGTACGCCTGCGGCCCTACCTTGTAATGCCTGATCTAACGATGTTACAGGTACTTTTTCGATGGTGGCGGCGCTAACCGAACTGATGGCACCCGTGACGTCACTGCGTTTGGCAGTACCGTACCCTATCACTACTACTTCATTTAAAGCTTTGTTCTCGGGAGTTAGTTTTATATTTAAGGTGGCATTGCCGCCAACTGTCATTTCCTGGCTTACATAGCCAATAAAACTAAATATCAGTGTAGCATTACTTCCCGCGGTAATTGAATAAGCACCTTCTGTATTGGTACTTGTTACCGTTGTGCCACCTTTCACTCTTACGGTAACACCTGGTATTGGTAGCCCGTCATCGGAGCCGGTGACTTTACCGGTAATTTTACTTTGGGCATACCCAGACATACTTACCAGCACAAGTGCTAAGTTGATCCAGATTAAAGCCACAAATTTTTTGATGTGTAGTTTTCCTCTCATACATTAATTATTAGATTTTGAAAATTGGTTTGCGATAGAAGCGGTTCAGCTTTTTCTGTCGGAAAAAAATTACTGAACCTTGATACCAAAACTATGCAACAAGCACAATCGATTGTACTACTTATGTTAAAATTGATACAACAAATGTTACACACATTTAATTAGCTGATTATCAATAATATAATAAGAATATTGAATATTAATGGTCAAAAAAATATCATAACTTATAAGCCGATACAACTTTTGATACAGGCATTAAAGGAGTCTTAAGTCGGAAGTCAGGGGTAGGAAGCCCAGGGTTTGAGGATCTGACAAATGTTGATTTTCCGGAAGGAGCTCTCTAGTAAATATCTTAAGTAGGGAGTAGTGAAAGGAGGTTCCAAGCTGAAATAAAGAAACAATAAAAATCGGTTAAAGCCGCCAACCTTCCGACTCAAGACTTCCAACTTAAGACTTATAGACGATTCAGCGCCGAAGGCTTTATTTTCAAAATATTGCCTTGCTTATCAAAGTTCAGGCTATCTAAACAAAGCTCGCGCAATACATATTCTTTATTTTGGGGATGGATGCGGTGATATAAAATATAATATTGCCCGTTTTGTTTAAAAACACTATGATGCCCGGGGCCAACCGTTGTGCTATCGGCGGTGGTGGCCAGGATAGGATCATGCTCACCTTCTGTCCACGGGCCAAAGGGCGTTTTACTTACCGAATAGCGAATTTGGTAAGTGGCATCAATGGCTTTACCATGCGAATACATCAGGTAGTATAAACCGCCACGTTTAACCATATGAGGGGCTTCAAAGTAGTTGGGCGGTGTAATGTCTTTTGGTTCGCCATCAAAAGTAATCATATCCTTTTTAAGCTTTACGGCCATACAGTGTCCGTTTACCCAGTTCAAGCCAGATCCCCAGTATAAATAGGCCTGCCCATCCTGGTCAATAAAACAATCCGCGTCGATATTATGAACGCCCGGATATTGATTACCAGCAACTAAGGGTGTGTTATCGGCTTTCGCGTTTTTCCAGGGGCCAAGCGGGTGTTTACTCACCCCCACCCATAATTCGCTGCCCACGGCTACATACATATAATACCTGCCGTTGGCTGCCTTGCGGATAGACGGCGCCCACACCATCGAGCCATTGGACGTTGGGCTGGTACAGGCTTGTTTTGTTGGCCAGTTGATATGCACTGTTTTAAAGGTCACAAAATCTTTGGTTACCAATACGCCCAATTCTTTACCACCCCAGGGATCAATGGTAGCATAAATATAAAAAAGCCCTTTATCTTTTATGATGGCAGGGTCGGCGTAATAACCTTTAACAATTGGATTATTTACGGCTTTTGTTTGCGCACTGCCCATCAGCCAAAAGCTAAAAAATAACGGTACCAGAAACAGGGTTTTAAATATCCTCATGATGCGCAAATTAACAATTTTATCAGTTATTGGCATGAAATTGTGATGCAACTATGCCAAAACATCCTCGTGCTCCTTATTCTTCAATTCGGCAATATATTCAGACGGGAGCATACCAAATTCTTCCTTAAACACTTTTGCAAAATAAGCGGCATTATTAAAGCCCACTTCATAAGCCACATTGGCAATGCTTAACTTGCTTTTCTCCAGCAACTGCACTGCCCGTTGCAAACGGATGGTACGGATGCAATCCACCGGGGTTTTGCCGGTAAGGCTTAATAATTTGCGGTAAAGGGATACCCTGCTTAACGCCAGGTGCCGGGCCAGTTCTTCTACCGAGAAATTAGATTTGGTAATATTTTGCTCGATAAAGCCGAGCGCGTTTTTCAGAAATTTCTCGTCTTCAGACACCACCGACACATCCTGCGATTGAATTTCGACCTGTTTTTGATAGGTTTCCTTAAAGGTTTGCTGCATCAGCAATAAATTGTTGATTTTAGATAGCAGGATCCCAAAATTAAATGGCTTAACAATATAGTCGTTGGCCCCGCATTCCAGCCCCACCAGCTGATCGTCTTCGCCGGCCATGGCGGTCAGCAATATAACAGGAATATGTGATGTGCGGCTATCTCCTTTTAGTTTTCGGGATAGTTCAAAACCATTCATTTCGGGCATGGTTACATCGCTCACTATTAATTTGGGGTGCAGGGCAAGCGCCTTTTGCCAGCCTTCCTTACCATTTATGGCTTCGACGACATGAAAATGACTATTAAGATTTTCTTTCAGGTAAAAACGCATATCATCATCGTCCTCAATTAATAAAACCGTTGGCTTTTTGTTTGAACCCTGTATGCCATCGGTATTTTTCAAAGTCGGTATAACATTGTTTTCCTGTATTGCCGGTGCAAGCGTCAATTTCTCGGTTTTACCCTCGAATGGTATACTTACAATAAAGCAACTCCCATAGTCAGGCTCGCTTTCCAGCCTTATAGTTCCTCCATGTATCTTTATAAACTCTTTTGTGATTGATAACCCAATTCCGCTGCCCTGGTTTAACAGGCTTTCGGGAATATCATCCTGGAAAAACCGTTCAAAAATCATCTGCTGATTTTCCTTCGTAATACCGATGCCCGTATCAATTACCCTGATTTCGAGCATTCTTTTATCCGGTGGCAAATTATCAATTACGGGGGTGTTTAATATTACACTAATGCTGCCGCCTGCCGGTGTAAACTTAAAAGCGTTTGATAGCAGGTTAAACAAAATCCTTTCTATTTTATCCTGATCAAATTTAGTTACAAACGAATGCAGCTCACTTTCAAACAGGTACTGAATTTTCTTTTGATGGGCCACATCGGTAAACGACGAGGAAACCTCCTTAATAAATTGAATAATATCTCCCTTGTTCAAAGAAAGCTTCAATTCATTATGCTCCATTTTTCTGAAATCGATCAATTGGTTAACCAGGTTAAGCAAACGCTTGCTGTTACGTTTGATCATGGTGAGATGATGCTGCTGATCGGGATTATCAGATACCTTGATGAGGTCGTCAATTGGCGACAGGATCAATGACAATGGCGTACGGAATTCATGGCTGATGTTTACAAAGAATTTGATCTTCATTAAATCAAGCTGGTGCATACGCTGCGCTTCTTCGCGCTCATTGGCCAGTTTTCGCTCAGCCTCTATTTCTGCCTGCTTAAATTCAAATTGGCGCTCCAGCTTCATTATACCCCGGCGCCTGATGTAAAATAGCAGCCCAAGCCCAAGCAGTAAATAGGCAAAATAAGCTACGGGGGTTTTCCAAAAAGGCGGCTGCACCGTAATTTTAAGTGATATCTCTTTACCTCGGTTTAATTCCCTTACTTTAAAAGTATAGTCACCGCCGTCAAGGTTGGTGTAGGTAGCGCTGTGGCTGTTTGCGGGGAAGGTTATCCAGCCCTTATCAAAGCCTTCAAGCGTATATTGGTAGGTTATTTTATTGGGATAAAAATACTCGTTGGCGGCAAACTCTATATCGAATACATTTTCGTTATGGTTTAGGGTTATCAGCCCGGTTTCGGATACAGCCTTATCCAATACAACTCGTCCTTTTACCGAATCGCCGGCGGCTACACTTTTATTAAATAGCCTAAAATCGGTAAATACCAGTTTAGGATTGGGCTTAAGGGTATTTATTACCGCCGGATCAAATAAATTAAAGCCATGCGCCCCGCCAAATGCCATTTGCCCGTTCCTTAATTTTGTAGCGGCATATAAATTAAAATCCCGCCCCTGCAAGCCATCGGCTTCGTTATAATTATCAACCTGGAATTTAAATTGGCCGCCGGCCTGCGTTAAGCTAATGTTTGCAAGCCCGTTGGTGGTACTTACCCACATCCGGCCCTGGCTATCTTCTAAAATATTCGAAACGTTAATTACCGGCCAGCCTATTCCCTTGTCTACGTTTAAAAACTTATTGGTTTGGGTGTTAAGTATGCTTAAACCGCTTTTGGTACCAATCCACATTAATCCACGGCTATCCTGGGTTATTACATTTACATCGCTGCCTGCAAGGCTGTTTGGGTTGTTAGGCTGATAGTAGTAATGCCGTACCTTATTTGTTTTATTATCTATTACATCAACGCCTTTATCGCGTCCTATCCAAATGTTTTGGTGTTTGTCTTTATAAAAAAATGCGGTATAGTCAGATACCATTTTGTACTCAGGATGACGGAAAGTATTGCTTTTCCTGTCAAGTACGTTCAGCCCGCCGGCAAAAGTCCCTACCCATAAATTAAATGAGGCATCCTCTATCATGGTGTAAACCCGGTCGTCGGTAATGGTGGTTTTATCCTTATCATTATGGCGGTAATGAATAAATTTTTGGCCATCAAAGCAATCCAGGCCCCCAAAATAGGTACCTATCCAAAGTTTATTTTCGTGGTCGACGTATAAGCTTATTATAATATCAATTGATAAACTGTTGGGGTTTGCCGCATTATGTTTATACTGGGTATACTTTTTAGTTTGAAGGTTAAATTTAATAAGCCCGCCGCCGTTTGTGCCTATCCATAGGTTACCTTCTTTATCTTCGGCAAAGGCATTAATATCCTCATAGGGCAGGCTGCTATTATCTGTAAGTAAATGCCTGTAAACAGGAAACTGGATAATGACGCTATGATAATAACTTACGCCCTGTTTAAAGGTGCCCGCCCAAACAATGCCGGCGTCATCTTTATATAACAAAACACTGTTCCCGCTGATAGATTGAGGGTCGTCCTCTTTATTTACCAGGTAGGTTACTTTATGGGTTACCGGGTCAAGTACATTGATGCCGCCGTGGTCTGTACCTATCCACATTTTGTTATCATCGGTTTGTATAACCGTGTTAACGATATTGGAGTTGAGCCTGCCATCGGGCGTATCTTTACTAAAGTGTAAAAGGGAATAGTTTTGGGTATTGAAGCAATACGTGCCAAAAGGCCCTGCTGCCGAATAAATCCACAGGTTATTTTTGTTATCAACAGTAAGCGTATATGATTCGGGCTTATACAAATTGGCTTTTGCAAGGCCAACAACATGCTTTATAATTTTATTTTGCCGGGTATCTAACAATTCCATTATACCATCGCTATAAATAAGCCAAACAGCGTTATTTTTTGTAGCTGCCACATCCATTATAGCATCCGAATGCAAAATGGTTTTTGAAAAGGACGATGTGCAATAAAACGAGGTAGCACCATCGGCAGGGTTATACCTGTACATGCCTTTATTTTTGGTAATAAACCAAAAGCCGCCGTCTTTATCCCTTCTTATCAATGTTACATCGCTCGTTATAATTTTATAACGCCGAAGTTCATCGGCAACACTGATGGCAAAATTTTCTGTTGTGGGGTTATAAATGCTGATATCGCTGTGGGTAAATACCCATAGTTTTTTATCGGGACCTTCGCTAATGCGCGAAACAAAACTTTCGCTCAGCGAATTGGGGTTATTGGCCTCGTGCTTAAAAACTTTAAACTTAAACCCATCATACCTGCTTAGCCCCGAATTTGTGCCAAACCACATGAAGCCCTTTTTATCTTTAAAAATACAATTAACGTGATTATCAGATAAGCCATTGGTAATATCTAAATGCGAAAATTTGTACAGATGATTTTGGGCCGATAGCCATTGATGGGCACAAACAAAAAATACAAATGCAATATAACCTTTAATGCTCATTATTAAATAATTACCAACAATCGATTGTGGGGATTAAAATCCGGTTTACAGGATTTTTAAAATTACATAAATATGCGCTATATTAAACATCAATATATTTTAATTATTAAAAAAACGGTTACCTATCCGGATACCTTTGCACCAAGCGTGTAAGCCTTTCTGAACTCTTTAGGAACGCAGAGCTTATTACGTTTAAATACCCTGTTGAAGTTTGAAATATTATTGAAGCCACACTGGTAAGCAATTTCGGCAATGGAATGGGTGGTGTTAATGAGCATACGGGATGCGTTACCCAGCCTGATATCGTTAAGGCTTTCGATAAATGATTTGCCCGTGCTTTTTTTCAGAAACCGGCAAAATGAGGCCTCGGGCATGTTGGCCACGGTGGCTACTTCGGCAAGGGTTAAGCGCTTGTCGAAATTGTTTTTCATATAATCAAAAACCTTATCAACACGCCCGTTTGTATACCGAAATTTTTCGTCGGAAAAGACAGGGTCAGATAGCATCCGCATGTTTTTGGATGTAGATAGGGTATGCAGTATGGCAAGCAGCTCCAATACCGAGTTAAAGCCATCTTTATTACTAAGGTTTAATATACGCCGGGTGATATCGCGGGTAGTTTCATAGGAGAAAACCACGCCACGCCGGGCATTTTCAAACATGCTTTTGATAAAAAACAACTGGTTCCGTTGTAAAAACTTTTCGTCAAACAAATCTATATGAAACTGAATGGTAACCTCATTTATCGCCTTGCTGGTACATTGGCCGGTTAGCCAGCCGTGGTATACGTTGGGGCCGATAAACACCAGCTCGATATCGTCAACAACTTCAATGCTGTCGCCGATAATGCGTTTGGCGCCTTTGGCATTTATAACCAGGCTTAACTCGTACTCGTTATGGTAATGTAAAGGAAAATCAAATTTATCCTTCACCCTCGAAAATATGGCAAAACAATCACCCGGATTCAGGGACGTTGTTTCACGCATCACGTTAGGAACCGACTTTTGATACATTTGAATAATTGACAACCCGGAATTACGGTTATAAGCGTAAAACTATGCGATTGCCATTTTTTAAAATGCCACAAATGTTACAGTTTACTATAGTAAATGTTAAGTGGTATTTTTATAATACATTCAGCCGAAAAGCCCCTTTTTTATGTTGCTTTGCCGGCTATTTCTGTAATGGCTTTTACCAGTTTGTCAAGGTCGGCAATGGTGGTGTATACGTGCGGGGTTATGCGCACGCAGCTTACGTTTTCAAACACGATAGATACCTGGTGAATTTTATATTGGTTAAACAAAGCGGCATCCAGTTGCGCGGGCGTCATCCCATCAATAGATATGCCGCAGATGGCGCAGGAGTATTCGGTTTTTAACGAGGTATGCAGCTTTACTTTGGGCAGGTGCTGTACTTTGGCAGCCCAGTAATTTTTAAGGTAACGGATGCGGTCTTCCTTACGCTTGCTGCCAATAGCCAGCTGAAAGTTGATGGCCTCGCCTATTCCTTGCTCAATCGGGAAACTGCGGGTACCCAGGTTTTCAAACTTACGAATATCGGGTCCCTGCGGGTTATCATCGCACAAAAGGGGCATAACCTTACTTATCTTTTCTTTTTTAATCCACATCATGCCGCTGCCTATGGGCGCCGACAGGAATTTATGCAGGCTGGTACCAAAGTAATCGCAATTTAAATCGGGAATCTTGAAGTCAAGTAGCCCGAAGGAATGGGCCCCGTCTACAATAACCTCTATACCCCGGGCGTGCGCCATATCGCAAATTTTGTGCACGGGCATAATCTGGCCTACGTAGTTTACTATATGCGTAACGTGTATCAGTTTTGTTTTGGAAGTGATGGCATCCTGGTAGGCTTTTACAATCTGTTCGTCGTTCTCAATAGGGAACTCAAAAGTAAGTTGTTTGTATACTATGCCTTCGCGCAGGGCACGCTGGCGATAAGCCTGTACCATGTGCGGGTAATCTAACCGGGCCCCTATCACCTCGTCGCCGCTTTTGAGGGGCAAGCCGAAGATGATGGTATTGAGCGCTTCGGTAGCATTACGGTTTACGGCAATTTCATCGGGCAGGGTACCGGCCAGCAAGGCAAGCTTTTCGCGCAGGGGCTCGCGGCCCTGGTCAAGGATGCGCCACATAAAGTACGATGGGCCTTCGTTGGTAAGCTGGTTGTAGCGCTCTACAGCTTGCTGCACTACAATTGGCGACGGCGAAACACCGCCGTTGTTCAGGTTGATGATATTGGCGCTTACCGAGTACGACCGCTGGATAACGCCCCAAAAGTCCTCGTCCTGTGCCACCTCTTGCGGCGTTAAACGGCTCACCCTGTTTAATGCTGATGTCCAATCGGCGGCATGGGCCTGGCTAAACAGGCTCGTAGCCGAAAAAGCGCCGGTAAGTACGGCCGCCTGCTTAATAAAACTGCGTCGGTTATTGGTCATGAACGAATTTAGCGTATTTGATGCACACAAACAAGCAATCGATACCTGTTTTTTAGTTATTTCTACTGTGGAGATTGCTGATTAGAAGCGATTTGATGAGAGATATAAATCAGGCAATCCGTAAAATGCCTGATGGCAATTTGTCTGAATCAGAATTTACAGAATTGTTGAATTTGCAGAATCAAACAAACATTTCACCATTCATTTCTACCCCTGATAATAGAATCCTGAAAGCTTTTATATTCATTATCTGACAAGTGAAGGGTTCCAGCAAATTTTTCCGACAACTTGATTTTAGCATGACTCCTTTTTTCGAGAACCCGAACCATATTTTGCGATTCCATATCTTCAATGAGCTTATGGGCTTTAGCATCAAGTATCTGAATTAAAACCGTTTCCATCTTAAAAAATTTACCAGCTGATATAAATGATGTTACACCACCGCCTTTGCAACAAACATTGCTTTATAATATTTCCAATACCCCACGCCTAAAAGCAGGTTGGGGGCTACCAGGAAAACGCCCATCAGCCAACCTGACGGCACCAGGAAGGTGTGAAACAACAACACATTCAAACTGATAGGGAATAGCACCACCGCCGAAAAGGGCGCGTAACGGTTAGTGAGCAGCGACAGGCCGCCCGTTATCTGTATCACTTTTTGAATAGGATAAAAGTATCCCGTACCCTTTAACCCGGCGATGAAGGCACCCGCAGCACCGGTATGTAATGGCTGGTAAGGTATAAAATGCAGGAAATAATCGAGGCCAAACACCAGGTATAAAAAGCCAAGCAGCAGACGGGATATGAGGACGGTGGTTTTCATTGAAATTGTTTAAAATCGTTATCGGAGCTATAAACTCCATCTACTCTGAACGGGGACTAACACCCTTTGCTACTAATCATGCCAAATACATTTGTCATTGCGAGCGATAGCGTGGCAATCTCTTCGCGTGCATAGCGGATTTGCACAGTTCGCGATTGCTTCGTACCTCGCAATGACATAATTTTATCTTGCCATCTCCTTCGGAATTCAGGAAAATTTCATCACTTGCAAAGCTACTTTAGCAATGCATTACAATATTGAATAAAATTCCGTCAGCTTCATAGCATTACATCAAAAAACTATCATTCACCCGCCGCCGGCACCAGCTTTGCCTTCAAATCCGGGTCTTTCATGTCCTTATCCAGTGGGAACATGGGGCGCTGGATGCGGTGGTACGGCAAGCGTTCGATGTTCTGATCAACCCCACCGGGGGTTATGGCCAGCAGCCAGTCGGCGCGCATGGCGTATAACTCGGGTTCAAGGTAGCCTATTTTTACTACTACAATACTGGCGGTTCGCGGGTTTAGGCCCAGGCGGGTAAAGTCAATTTCTTTGTGATAGGGTTTGCGCTTTTGGGTGATGATCACGTGTACGCTGCCCACTTTTATCACGGCTTCCACTTCGGCATCCTTATCGCCGTATTGGATAGATTCTACCGTGCCCGATAGCCTTACGGGTGGTGCAAAACGGGCATCAACGGCTGCGCCGGCCAAACCATCCACATGGCCGCCTACGCCCGCGGCAATGGCGCTTTTTATCAATTGCGGCGCAGGGATGGATGCATACAGCAACAATGGACCTGCATCGGTTTTAAACTCCGGCCGGGCCAATATCTGTGTCAGTGTCCAGGTGGCATCACCTGCCCCGCCAGCCGTCGGGTTATCGCCCGAATCGCTGATGTAAAATGGATGTTTGGGGCTGGCTACGGCCTTATCGAGGCATTCTGTTAAAGTACCTGTAGGCGCTACAAATTCAAAGGCTTTGCGGGCATCCCAAAAGTTTTGGGCCAGCTTTTCGGCGGTGGCTGTTACTACGGCTTTATCGTCGCCGGTTACCATAACTACAGCATGGTTGCGCGGCTCATCGGCCCAGGCGTAACCAATCCAGATGGCGGCATCAATAACGCCCGGCTGCACCGAAGCCGGGGCTACAGCCTTGTAAATGCTTTTACCGGGCTCAATCCGGGTGCTTGTTTTTTCGCCGGGCAGTAAAATCGGGACAGAGATATAGGCCTTGAACGCCGGTTTTCCTTTGCCTGTTTCAATCCGGCTAAGGAGGTTTGCAACAGCCCGTTGTTTGGTTTGCATGGCATCTTCATGCGGGGCCATGCGGTAGCAGGTAATCAGGTCGGTATTTTGGGCCAGCCGCCAGGAAACGTTGCCGTGCAGGTCCATAGATGTGGAGATAAGTGTTTTTGTGCCCACTACTTTCCTGATCCTGGTTATCAGGTCCCCCTCCGGGTCGTCTAAACCCACTACGCTCATAGCGCCATGGATATCAAAATACAACCCATCATAAGGCAGGTGTTTTTTAAGCGAATCCAGAGTTTTACCAACCAGCGATTCATAAGCAGCCCTGGTGACCGCCCCGCCGGGCAAACTTTTGCCCACCAAAGCCGGGAACCAGGCCGCGCTCTTACGCAAAGGCGAATCGGCAGCCATAAACGGGTACGAACTAAAAACCTCGGCTCCATACTTAGCGTGAAAAGCGGCTTCATCCGTTAGCGCCGGTGAAAACGTGCTCGACTCGATGCCGAGGCCGCAAATGGCTATCCTTGGCAGGGGTTTCACAGTAGACCTGTTATCGGATGGCCTACTACCATGTTTTTGTTTATCGGGCAAGGTGGCCGCCAAACAAAAAGTAAGGCTAAATAATAGTATCGCCGGTATTGAATGTTTAAACATAGCTATCGGGTAAATTGGGTTTCATTCTATTAATACCTCCAGCTCTTCAAATCGGCCCCTTTAGGCGCCCTGATTTTTACCTCTGCGGCCCATTTTTTGATGAACATTTGGTGGTAGCGCAGGCGGCTGATGTAGTTGGGTTGGGTATGGTCGCCGTTCCAGCAGTGTTCGGCGCGGTCGCCGTAGTCAACTTCGCAGTTGCAGTTGGGGTTATTGAGTTTTTTGAGCATATCCTCGGCGTTGTAAACGGCATTATTGAGGTAATAACTGTCCATGTCGCCTACATAAATATGAATTTTGCCTTTCAGGCTGTTGCCTATTTTGGGCCAATCGCGTTTAATAATATGCGTAAGATCAAAGTGCTCGCGCCAGTAAGCTGCAACCGTGGTGTCAATTGCACCGGTATTTTTATCATAAATGCGTTTAGGATAGCCATCCTTGTCCATGGGCGAAAATACCGCTTCCCAGATATCAAACTGACCGCCACTGCGGCTTCGGGTGCCTATCGCAAGTTCGCTTTGGTTAACCTCTTTCATGGTCGATCCTACGTGGCCCAGGTAGTCACGTTCTTCAGGGCGGGGCGTCTGTTTGAAATCTGACGACAGGAAGTAGGCGTTTTTATCGCCATAAAGATTGATGGTCATGTAGTGGTGAAAATCTACCGGGTCGGGGCAGGCGGCGTAGCAGCCGTTGTATTCGTTAGGATAAAAAACCTGCGCGGCCAGTACTTCCCAGCCACCCGTCGAGCCGCCATACATAAACCTTGCCCAGCCTTTACCTATCCCCCTGAACTGCTTTTCAATCTCGGGAATCAATTCGTAAGTTATCGCATCGCCGTACGGACCAAGATTGGCCGAGTTTACGGCATATGAATCGTCATAATACGGGTTGGCATGCTGAATCTCGATGGCCAATACCCGCGGGAAGGCAGGGCCTGTCCATTGTTTATAAAAATCATAGGCTTCTTGCTGCACTATCCTGTTGTAGCCCGTGATATGGAAGCGCGCCGAAGTATCGGGTTTCAAATTCGGGTCGGGCGGCGTGGTGCTGAAACCTTCCAGGTCGGCAGGGAAATGCCCATGGAAAATGGCCAGCGGATATTTCACATTAGGGTGCTCATCAAAACCGGCGGGCAGCAAAATATTTGCGCCAAGATACATCGGCCTGCCCCAGAATTCGGTAAGCAGTTTGCTTTGAATTTTGATGTGTTTGATGTATTTGGTATCCTTAGGCGCTTCTATAGGCGGGATAACCTTGCTGATATTAAGCGTTAACTCGTTAGCAACAGCCGGATCGAAATGGATTTTGATTGGGGCCGAATAAATGTTACCCGGCGCGATGTTCCAGTGCTGGCCTTCGCCCCTATCCATCGGCAGTTTTACGGTTTGCCCGGTTTTAAGATGAAAGGTTTCGTATTTATGTAACAGCACCTGCACATAATAATCACCGGCAGGCACATCCTTCAAACGCTCCAGCGGGTAACCATAGGCCTGCACATCTATTAGTTGGCTGGTGCCCGGCTGCCAGCCGTTTATATCCATCCCAAAAACCAGCTGCGATCCGGCACCGTCACTCACCTGGAAACGAGGCTCGGCTTTGTTGTTTTTGGAGAGGAGCAATAACAGCCTGCCATCCAATTCCTTGCTTTCGCCAAGAGAAGGATCAATGTTTACCCTGAAGGTTTGGGCGTTTACAAAAAACGGCGAGATAAAGAGTATGAATAAGATCAGCTTTTTCATGTAAGGGATGTTTGGGATTAAATATAGGGAAAATGATGAGTTTGAAAAAAAGCGATCTAAAGGTAATCCGCAGAGGGCAATCAAAATCCCTCCGAGAAAATTACCATGTGTACACAAATTATACTTTTAGCTTACCCCGTAGGGGTTACCTGTTTGTAGAAAAATACACATAAAATTAGTTTGCCTCGTTAGAGGCTACCCAACACCGTTAAAGTATATGGCGTTCGTTGGGGGTAGCACCTACGGCGCACAATCTGTTTTTTTGATAACTGCTACAAACAGGTAGCACCTACGGTGCATAGTTGTGTAGCTCTCGAGAGAGGCGCACCGAATTTAGCAAAGACAGGCGTGTATTACCCAGAGTTCACCTTCGCCCTCATCCCCCCTCTCAAGGGGAATCCCGCTTTCCCCTGCTTTTTGCCACATTTTTCCCAACAAAAAAACCGGCAGCCATTACAGCTACCGGCCTGCATTTAACCAATATAACCTATTTTAACCTAATTAATTATCTACTTTGTACATCGTCAACTCGCACAGGTGGAAGTAATTGGTACTGCCCCAGGTTTCGGTTACTTTCATCCTGATGTAGCGGTAAGGCGGCAAATTTGCCGGGAAAGTAAATGGCTCGCCCGCGCGTTCAAACGCAAGATCGGCATCGGTGTTTTGGCCAACGGGCTGGCCCGATGGTTTAACCGATGTAAAGCTGGCCAGTTTTACCCAATTGCTGAAATCGCCGTTTGAGCTTGGGTTGTTGCTGCCATAAATCTCGAAGCGTTTTGGGTTACCATAATTATACAGGCCCGATTCGCGCTGCCACATCTTCATGCTGAATAACGATGCCGACTGCCCCATATCAAATGTAAACCATTGCGGAAAGGCCTGCCCCGGCGTGTGAAAGCCCGGCTCGCCGGTGTTTTTATCCCATAGGTAGTAAGTTTCCCAGCCGTAAGCTGATGGAATATCTGTTGGCAGATTGTACGATTTAAACAGCGATTTATCGCATTCAACAACGTGAATTATCTTTACAAAACCGGCATCAGTACCTGAACTAAATACGTCTGCCGACCCAGGCTCCGGCTGGTAATACGACCGGTACTTTATATCCGTACCTACCTTATAATCTGGCAGAGTGATGGAGCCTACCTTAGGCGCAAGCTTTGCTTCGGCGTTTGCACCTGCCTTGTTGATATATTTAATGGTAGTATAAACGTTGCCGGTATCTGAACTGTTAAAATTAAGTTTAAGCTGATCATCAGCCGTAAATTCATAAGGGCTTGTAGTACTGTAAGCCCGGTTTGATAACCCGCTTGTATATACACTGCCGTATACCCTTACATTGTTTAACTCCTGCCCTACAGATTTGTTGCCATCGTTGTCATAAGCTACTATTTTAAAGCTGTAAACGTACTCTTTAAGGTTAGGAATAGATACTTTGATAGAATCGCCCGGCGAATGGGTGGTAGCCTCAACCACCATCGAGTCGGCACCATTGTTCCAGGTAACGGTGTAGCTTTTTATACTCGGATCGGGGCTTGGGTGCCATACCAGCACCGCCCTTAAATTGCCCGCATGGTAAGTTACGCCCGTGGCCAGGCCGGGGTAAGTAACCTCGTGGTTATCTAAAAATGCTTTATAATCTGTATTATATTTTTTGCAGCCCAATATAGCGCAGCACATCATACACAGCATAACAGCAATATTTAATTTCGTTTTCATTTCTCTTAATTTTTTAATTAACAGTATACTGTGTTACAATGGGTTGCCATATAATGAAATCTCTTTGGCATTAACATAATCCAAACCGGCCCAGGTTTGCGTACATTGAAACCTGATGAATTTAACCGCCGGTGCCGTGTTCGGCATTTTAAAGTTTACACCTGCCGCGCCAAAAGCAATATCGGCCGCGTTGGCCTGGCCCGGAGGCAAGCCCGACGGCGGATTAGGGTACACAAAGTTGCCCATGTTAACCCAGTCGCCCAACACGGTACCAGGGGCGGTTACGGTTGCCGGCCATGCAGGGTAATCTGCAGGGGCATCCTTTGTTGACCCCCAGATGGTAAACTGCCGTGTGTTTTGGTAACCATATATATCAGATAGCCTGTTGTATAAAACCAACCGGCTTATTTTGGCAAGACTGCCTAAACCAAAGGTGCCAATTTTTAACGGTGCGCTCAGCGTGTGCCATCCCGGATCGCCCAGGTTGCCATCAAAAAAGTAGCGGAATTCCCAGCCGTAGCCTATCGGGCTATCTGTTGCCAGGTGATAGGTGTAAAATTTACTTTTATCAAGCAGTGTTTCAAATAAAGGAGTTAATGTTTTAAATATGGTATCAGATACATTACCAAACCTATCGGTAGTATATACGCCAAACTTGTGCGAAGTTGCATCGTAACCACGTACAGATACGTTAATGGTATCGCCGCTGATGTATTCCGGTTCCGCCTCGTCGTACGCCTTGGTGGTTTCGTTATATGCTAAAACATGCACGGCAACCGGCACCTTGTTAGGATTGAAGCCAAAAAAATTGGCTCCGCCAAAATCAGGGCTAATTACCAGGTTGGTGTTTATAAGTTCGTAATTAGGAGTGGTAGGGCTTACCTTTACCTCAACCGGATCTGACATTACATTGGCACGGCTCACAGCATACAGCGTTACCGTATATTCTTTGGCTTTTGCAAAGCCATCAACCAAAATGGTATCTGTGTAATAGCTTGCCTTGGTTTCCCTCACTTTTGTATCGTTAATATGATACTTAGCCAATACGTATAACAGGTTTTTTGAATTGGGCAGCGTGTAGGTAAGCCTGGCGCTGCCGTTAAGGTTCTCTACCTTTACAGCGGTAACCGGGCCGGGTTTTGTTTTGTCGTTTGATACCACTTCAACATTTGGCTCGCCCTTTTTGCATGATGCTAACAGCATAATAAACAAAACCGGGGCTAACATTAACCAGGTAAAGTATCTGCGATTATTTATCTTTTTCATAATTTATATTTTATAATTAATCATTTTTAAACCACGGATGGGGCTACTCCTACCAATACGGATTTTGCGTTAAATTCTCGTTCACAATTACATCCTGTGTGCTGATAGGCCATAGGTAATCTTTTAACCCGAATACCGGGATGATAACCGTTTGCGGGCGATAATAATTTATCGAACTGCCTTCGTTGATATTCCATCCCTGTAACGGGCGGCTTAAAACACCCTGCAGCTCTTTCCAGCGGCGTAAATCCCATCCTGTCTGGCCTTCAAAGCTCAGCTCGATGCGGCGTTCCTGGTGAATGATC
Source organism: Mucilaginibacter sp. P2_A5 (assembly GCF_056404995.1). Taxonomy (NCBI): domain Bacteria; kingdom Pseudomonadati; phylum Bacteroidota; class Sphingobacteriia; order Sphingobacteriales; family Sphingobacteriaceae; genus Mucilaginibacter; species Mucilaginibacter sp. P2_A5. The sequence goes on along the minus strand of NZ_JBFUCY010000005.1, from coordinate 193,294 downwards.
TGGCGCAAGCCATCTTTGGTATTTGGTTTATCCGGTGTTTTTGAATAAGCGGTCCATGACGTTTTAACACCGTCAAGGCCCGCACGGTTACGTACTTTATCTACATAGGTAAACACATCGGCCACAGGGCCCTGCGCTTCGTTCAAGGCTTCGGCATATAATAAATATAAACCCGACAGCCGGATAAGCGGCAGGTGAAAATCAACCGTGGTAAAGCTTTGGTCCATTACGGTTTGATAGTTAACCAGTTTTTTGGGCCAGATACCGGTGATATTGGTTGAGTTAAAGCTTTTAGGGCCGGAAACGGCAAAAATACCGCGGGCCTGTACATAGTAGGCGTTGCTTTCATCAACCACACCATTGCCGAACCAGATACCGCCATCAAAACCAATTGACGAATAAAACCTGTTTTCGCGGTTCAAATTTTCGGCAGCGGTTTCATAGCCTTGCTTTACAAAATGCTTGTTGGCATCGTCGCCCGCCTGCGGTGCAAAGCGGTTGGCGTAATCAAAGGTTTTATCCTCGTTTAACGGCACTCCTTTATTGGTATAAAACAATTCCGATTCGGCTATTGGTACTGCCCAGTTTGATGGGTAGGTATTGGCCATACTTACTGCCTTTGAGGTAAGTTTTGGTATAGCATACCCCTGGTAACCAAAACCATAGTTTAAAGCCCAGATCAGTTCGGGGTTTTGCTCCCATTTTTCGGTAACGGCAGATTGAAGCGTCAATATTTTCTTCAATTCGTCGGATACATTACCTATACCTGTTGTTGGCGGGGTGTTGTATAAATGCAGGCCCCGTGCTTCGCACTCGGTAATGGCTTCTTTTGCAGCGTCGGCCGCTTTTTGCCATTTGGTTGCGTCATAAGTGGTTGAAAAAAGATTTTTACCATCATGATCTTTAATGTTTGCATAATCGGGATTACCATTAAACAAGGGACTTGCTGCAGTAGCCAAAACTTCGGCTTTAACGCTCATACCGATAAATTTGGTGATGCGGCCAAACTCCTTTACCTGGTTTTCGATGGTTGGCGGCAAATCCGGGATGGCTTCATCGAGTAATTGCACTACATAAGCGAAGGCCTCGTCTGTTGATACCCTTTTACGTTTCAACGTTGCCGGTGGCGCATCTATAGGGTAGCTGTCTTTAATCAGCAATATTGGGCCGTAAAGCCTTATCATGTAGTAATGGTAGTATGCCTTTAAAAATTTCACCTCGGCTATCCAGCGTTTCTTTTCCGGTTCGCTCAGGTCAATAGGTTTATCAATATTTTCCAGCATGGTGTTACACCTGCGGATACCCTGGAAAATATTTACGCTGCCAACGCCCCCGCCCCAGTAATTTAAAGCCGGATTGCCGGTACTTTGTACACCCCGTATGAGGTTGAAACCAGTTTGATCAAAAAAATTGGCCGTAAGGTTAACCGGGTATACAATTTCTGAAGATGTGGTAAAGCCGGCATTATAAATAACGTTCGACATTTGCTGCATGGTTGAGTAGCAGCCGAACAAATAGTTCTCGGCCTCGTTGCGGTTCCTGAAGGCATAATCCAACGTACCCACATTATCGGGAGCAACATCCAGGTATTTTTTACACGATACACTTGTTAAACAAAGCATCGCCATCAATATAAATTTATAATATGATCTCATGTCGTCTGTTTTAATCTGTTTATGATTATAAATTCACGTTTAAGCCTACGTTAAATACCTTTTGAATTGGGTATGCAAAACCGTTGCCCGCCTGCTCAGGATCCCACATTTTGAACGGACTCCAGGTAACCAGGTTTAAGCCGTTAAAGTAAATGCGTAAGTTGGTTAGCTTAAGCGATTTTGTTAAGCGCGCGGGCAAGGTATACCCTATCTCTAACGATTTTAAGCGCATATAACTGGCATCGCGCAGCCACCAGGTGCTTGGCTGCAGGTTGTTTTCAATTACGTTGCGTGATGTGCCTAAGCGCGGATAATCAGCATAAAGGTTTTGGTTTTCTTCGCTCCAATGGCTGTTGGCAAAATCTTTTAATACCTGTGTATTGCCATAAACATAGGCATCCGGGCTTGGGATAAAAGGGCTTACCCTGTTTGGGTCGATAAAGAACGATACCCGTGCCTGGCCCTGGAAAAATGCCGACAGATCAAACCCCTTATAGCCGGTTGAAAAGCCGAAGCCGTATACAATTTCGGGTGTTTGCGGGTAGCCTAAAAAGGTAAGGTCAAGGTTATCTATTTTACCATCGCCGTTTAAATCGCGGTATTTGATATCACCGCCCTGCGGCACCACACCATTACCGCTAAATATTTGCGATGGCGAGTTTTTGGCTTCCTGGTCGTCAACAAATAACCTTTCGGCCACGTAGCCATAGCCACGGCTGATAGGCTGGCCGATGAAGTGCCTCCATGGCTCGGCGTAATTAGGCTCTTCTATATAGGTATACTTGTTTGTTGAGTAAGTAAAGTTACCCCTGAAAGATGCCCATAAGCCATTGCTGAATGATTGCTTATAATCGGCAGACAGGTCCATCCCTTTTGAATCAACCACCCCTAAATTGGTACTGATAACCGATTCAAAGCCCTCGCTTGATGGAACCAGGCGCGGACGTAAAATATCATAACGGTGGTTTTTATAAAACTCGGCAACAACATTCAGGTTTTTCAATACGGTAAACTCGGCCGCAATATTGGTTTGCCTTGATGTTTCCCAGGTTACGTTATTGTTCTCGTAACTGTTAATGTATACACCTTTGCGCTCGTAAGAGTTGTTAAAGCCAAACTGCGCGTAGTTGGGGCCGGTAGTAAAGTTTACATCAGACAGGTAGAAGAAACGCTGCTGACCGATGGCATCGTTACCAACCAAACCATAGCTGCCGCGGAATTTTAAGCGCTGCACAATATCGGGATTCCACCATGACTCGTTAGATAGTATCCATGAAGCGCCGATGGTAGGGAAAAAACCGTAACGGTGCGCGGCGTTGAAACGCTCAGATCCGTTGTAGCCAAAGTTACCCTCTAAAAAGTATTTGCTTTTGTAGCTATACGTTAACCTGCCGGCCAAACCAAGGTTGCGGAACGGTAATGAGTACTGTAAGGTGGTAGTATTTGTTTTAGGATCTTTTTGGCTTGAATACACCGTTTGCTGTTGTGTGCCTATCAATGTTGCATTAATGTTATGATCGCCAAGCTTTTTATTATAATCAAGCGCCAACTGCAGGTACATAAAGGTATCGGCATTAGGCTCGTTTTTATAGTACGATAAGTACTCCTGCGCCACGTTGTAACCGGTTGGCTGCGGGTTAAGCCAGGTTAAGGTGTATTGGTTTGTTGGCTTATCATAGGAGCCTATGTTGTAATAAAAAGGGCTGTAGGCCAGCTGCGAATCAAAATACGAGTGCCGGTTGGTGTTAAAAATGCTCCTTAATTTAAGGCCATCGGTTAAAAAGTTCAAATTTTGGTTCAGCTCCAGTTGTGCCGACATGCGCGACTCTGACGAGTTTTTATGCCCGCGTAATAAAGCCGCATATGGGTTATTGTACAAAATATTGTTGCTGCTGGTACCATCGGCACTGCCAACGTTACCAAACAAAATATGCTGGGCGTTCTTATTGGCCAAATCGGGCTCAAAATAAGCCGGGAACAGCACCGGACTGGTGTGTATGGCTATATTGTATAAATCGGATGCGAATGAGCCGTCGCTGGTTATAGGGCCGTTATACTCGTTAAAATTACCCGAAAGCCTTACAATAACCTCGGTAGTCCTGGTAAGGTTAATGTTGATGTTTGAACGCAGCTGGTAGTTGCGGAATTTAACATTATTGTTATTGTTGTTACGCACATCGGTACGTAAAACGCCATTGTCCTGGTTATAAGTACCGGTGATGTAATAACGCGCCAAACTACCGCCGCCATTAACACTCAGGTTATTACGTTGTGTGGTGGCTGTTTTTTTAAACAGCATTTTTAACCAATCAACCGCGGGGTAAACGTAAGGGTTGGCGCCGGGGCCATTGTTTATGGTATTTTGAGTGGCGTTTATTTTACTTTGGGGAAACGGTATCGGCAATTTAGGGTCGCGGGTTAGTGATGCCTCATTGTACAGGTTCATGTACTCAATAGGATCAACAATCTCAGGAGTTTTGGTTGACTGGGACGAGGAGTATTCCGACCGGAAATTGATCTTGGCCGGACCTTCCTTACCTTCTTTAGTGGCAACCAAAATAACACCGTTGGCGCCCCTTGCTCCGTAAAGGGCTGTCGCGCTCGCGTCTTTTAATATCGAAAAGCTGGCTATGTCATCAACCTGTAAACGGGCCAGGTCGGTAGTGGTTAATTCCACGTTATCAATCAAAATCAAAGGATCTTGTTTGTAGCCAAAGGTGGTTACGCCACGCACAAAGAAAGACGCGTTATCCTGCCCCGGCTGGCCGCTGCGCTGGTAAGCTATAATACCCGCCGCCTGGCCTGCAAGCGCGGCTGTAAGGTTACTTGCAGGTATTTTAAGTTCGCCGGGCTTTATACTGGTTACCGAACCTACAAGGGCTTCCTTGCGTTCCTTTTTACCAAAGGCCGTTACCACAACCTCGTCGGCTATCAGCTTATCATCCTTCAATACTACATTAAATACTTTGTTGGTTGCGGTAACTGTAAAGGTTTGCGCCCTGAAACCGACGAAGGATATCCTGATAACCGATCCTTCGGGCACGTCGAGGATAAAACGGCCGTTCTCGTCAGTCTGGGTACCTATTTTGGTGTTGTTAATTACAGAAACGGTTACACCGGGTAGTTTTACTTTGGTGGTATCAACTACTAAGCCTGTAACTGTAATTTTTGATTGTGAATAGGCCGCACAATAAAACAGCGATAATATCAAAAGCATTAAACAACGCCTCAGGTAAAATTGCACAGGCTTTTTACTAAATGTGTAAGGTTGCTTCATAAAATTGGGTTCATAATTTATTCAATAATTGGGTTCATCAATCGGGCGATGTTTTATCGGCCCAAATCATTTTGAAAGGCGGGCAGGCAGAATAATCTTTTTTGGAATTACCGGGTTCGGCGCTACCTGCCCATACCATTACCGGCCGCGCCGGGCTGTTTGCTACAATTGATTGTTCTGTTTTGTCCTTAGGTTAAGAGTCATGGTCTTTACATACTATTGGGGTTTAATAAATAATTGGTGTTGTAAATGTAGGTGCAGGCGATGCTCCAAAAAATGGATTTATTTTCAAAGAGGATGGACAATTTTATGATTTTACGCCCTAAAAAACGGTTTTATCAAATACCCGTTTGCGGGGCAAAAATGAGTGCCTTTTTTTTGTGATTTCGGGGAGAAGGCGATGGCGGGAGATTTTCTTCAGGCAATATTTTGCAGTGCAAAAAAGTTGCATATTTTTTGCATTTTTCTGAAAAAAAGTGAAAGATAATTACCTGTTTTGTGTTAAAAAATGTTGTATTATTATCACAAACTTACAGCTTACAAAAGGGGTAGAGAAATTAAGCGACAACCCCAAATTTATACACAATAACTTCGTGATATTTGTTGCCCGGCCCCAGTACTGTGGAAGGAAAACTGGCATGGTTAGGACTATCCGGGTAGTACTGGCACTCGAGGGATAAGCCATCAAAAGGCTGGTATGGCCTCGGATAATTACCGGGGATTTTACTTTCAAGATAGCCGCCGGTATACACCACTATTGATGGGTAGGAAGTAAGTACTTCTACCTTGCGCCCCGATGCGTTATCTGTGAGCAATGCCGCTTTTTTCAGTTCACTGGCATCGTTATTTTGCAACACGAAACAATGGTTATAGCCATTGATAATAACGCCATTAGCAATCATTTTATCCCTTAAAACCTCACCGTTTAAAGCCCGGTCGCCGGCCTCATTGATCAGGCCGGTTGGGAGGTGCGCGGCATCAACATCCAATATTTTATCGGCGTAAACTTTGAGGCTATGGTCAAAAATCCCGCCTGCTTTTCCGGAGAGGTTAAAGTAGGCATGGTTTGTAAAATTGGCAATCGTTTTTTGGTTGGATGTGGCCTGGTAGGTTATTTTCAATTCGTTATCTTCAGTCCAGGCGTAGGTTACTACCAGTTCGAGGCTACCGGGGAACCCTCCGTCGCCGTCATTACTTTGAAGGCTGAATGATATTCCATGCTCTGTTGTTGTATAATCAAAAGCGCGGGTGTTAAAACCGGCATAGCCGCCATGATTGGAGTGGTTACCGTCATTTACATCTAAATGGTAAACAAGGCCATCCAAAGCAAATGTTGCATTTCCTATCCTGTTGGCAAAGCGCCCTATGGTGGCCCCTAAATAGCATTCATCGGCTATATACCCGGTTAATGAACTGTAACCTAATACTACGTTTTCAAAATTACCGGCCTTATCCGGCACTACTGCCGATACCAGCGTTGCGCCGTAGTTGGTAAGTTCAATATATGCGCCGGCGGCGTTTTCAATCTTAAATAAATAAATCTTGCGGCCAAAATATTCGCCCCATTCCTGGCGCGACACGTTCATTTGGCTTTTGATTATCATTTCATTGTATTTGTAGCTCAAGGTAAAGTATATTATTGTAATTACAACACGTATTAAGTTGAGCTAAAATTTTTTAGCTTTCCCAAATGATGCACAAGGGCAACACCAATGCGCGTCGCCTTGTTTTATTTAGCCAGAAGCCTTAAATCTTAAGCTTTGGACTTAAAACTTAAGGCTTTGGACTTAAGACTAATTAATAATCTGTCACTTTCAATTGCTGTTTGGTCATTGCTAAATGGGCCTTTGCACCGGCGTGGGTAACGTCAAGCTCCAGCACTTTGGCAAACATGGCCTGTGCGGCATCAAACTGGTGCAAGCCCAACATACCTAAGCCCTGTAAAAAGTAAGTATGGATGGTATTGCGCAGGTTTAAATCATCATCAAAAATGAGCAGGTTGGGCAGCGATACCGCGAAGTAATCTATCTTCACTACATCATTTTCATGGGCTTTACCGTAGGCAACAAGTTTATTAAAAACCTGTTTTGCCTTCTCCGGGCCGCCCAGTTTTTTCCAGCTCAGGCCCTGGTAAAAGATCTTATCGGGTTGCTGATCGTTATAAAACACGGCGGCGGATGGCTCATCTAAACCGATGGTTGATAGCGTGAAATAACTTTTAGCTGCATCAGCCTGGCCCAAACCTTCACAAGCACGGCCCAGCCAGTAGTCGATGTCGTTTTCCTGTGTACCGTATAATTTGCCTTCGCCCAAATTATGCGGATAGCTTTTAGCCATGTTTAAGTTGGCTATGGCTTTATTAAAGTCGCCTTCGTCAATATACTGTTTGGCCAGCTGCACCAGGCTAAACACGTATTGGCCGGATGCCTTACCTTCGCCGCCCTCCCATGGGTGAAACTGGCGTTTCATCAGCAAACCCAGGGCTTTATCGTATTGGCCCAACAGGTTATAAAGGGTAACAATCTCCAGGTAAACATCGTCGCGCTGTTGGGCAACCTGCAGGTTTTCCTCTAAAAATTTCAATCGGTCGCCAACCGGGTAGTTCAACCTTTTATAAAGCTGATCCAGTTCCATCAGCACCCGTGCATCGGTAGTATCTAAGGCAAATGCTTTTTCAAAATAGGTCAATGCTTTTTCGGCATTGTTATGTTTGTTGAAATAGGCAATGGCCAAATTCCTGAATACAGTGGGAAAGTTGTCATCCAGTTTTGCGGCTTTTTCCCAGTTGCTTACAGCATCGTCGTACTGGCGCTTATCGTAAAATAAGTTGCCTAAATAGTAAGGTGCTTTGGCATCAGCGGGGTTAAGCTCCATTGCCAGTTGTAATATTTTCACCTCATCTAAACGGTTGGGAAAGCACAGGTAAGGATCAGCTGCGGCGGCCTTTTCAAACCAATTTTGGGCTTCATCGTGTGCGCCGTTTTTGTGGCTGAAATAGCCCAGGCTGTAATAAACCATCGGGTTGTTGCCTTCGCTTTTTAACGCCAACCGCAATAGCTGGCCGACTTCGGTATATAAACCGGCGGCGGCATAATCAAGGGCGTATTCTATATAATTTTGATCATCATTTCTTGAAAGGGCGATCAGTTCATCCAGGCATTTTGCAACTATGCCGGCATCGCCTTCCTGCTTATAAAGCTGAATTTTTTCGAAAATAACCCCAAAGTTAAAGGCATCCCGCTCAAGCGCGGCATCAGCCACTTTAAAGGCTGCATCCAATTGGTTGAGGTTGCGTAAGGCGGCTATTTTTATCACATAAGCCTTGCTGTTATTGGCATTTCTATCCAATGACTGGTTAATATGATCTAACGCTAACGCAAAGTGCCCGCGGGCCATATCTATTTTGGCCGCCTCAAAAAAGCCGGTATCTTTCCAGGCATTGCTCCAGGTTGACTTATAAAAAACCGTGTATGCTTCATCGGCTTTGCCTAAATATTTCAGACACAAACCCAGGTTATAATAAGGTTCGCTATCGTAGGGGTTAGGGTTGCGCTGAATGCTGGTTTCAACCGCCTGCCGCAAAAACGACTCGGCTTTGGCAAACTGGCCTTTACGGATATACCATTTGCCTAAAGCGTTGTTATTGCGAATATCGGTGGGCTCGCGTCGTAAGGCCTCCTCGTAATAAGGTACCGGGCTATAAGTGGCATGGCGGTATTGTTCCAGGTGTTGCGCGGTTAAAAACAGTTGTTCCACGCTTTCCACATCGGCGGGTTCCAAAGCAGGCCTGGCCGGGATAGGCATTTCGTCCCTTTTGTTTTTGGCGGGTTCGTAGCGCAATACTTCCTGGCTGCTGCCATTGGTGATAACGAGCAAAAATTCATTTTCGTTTAACCCGGCAGCAACGGCTAATTCCTTAACAAAAACAGCTTCGGGAACGATCGTTCCAGTATGCTTAAACAGTTCTTCGCCCCTGCAGGTGAGGCTGATATACAGGTTATTTTGCACCGATGTTACCTGCACTTTTATAGTTAACTTATCGTCAGTTTTGTTTAGCGCCAGTAAAATATCTTTCGATGCGTTTTTTACCATTCCCAACTCGCGGTAGGGTAAAAAGTATTGGGTAAAAGTTTTTTCTTCGTAAGGCATCAGCCAGCTAAAATCGGGCTGATTATCGGTAAATACGCCCGTCATTAGTTCAATATACGGACCATCCTCGTCGGTGAGGTTCCTGTCCCAGGCCTGGCCGAAATCACTGTGGCCCCAGGTCCATTGTTTTTTGCCGGGCGATACATGGTGATTGGCTACATGCAGCAAGCCGGCCTGGCTATCATGCTCATAGCCCCCCACAAAATCATAATCGGAATTGATGGCCATGTATGATGTGGGTACCGGAATATTTTTGTACATCGAAATATCGGTACCCGGCGAATAATCAACCTTGTAATAAGTGCCCGTTGCTATCGGAAAATCGGATACATCGCGCTTGCCGTGGTCAAAAACAGCGTTTACATCAGGCGGGAAAACCGATTGGTAATAGTCATTCACCTTTACTGCCGGGTTTGCCCACCATAAAAAAGTTTGCGGCAGGGCCGAGCGGTTAAACAGTTTGGCTTTTATTTCGATATAGGCCGTATCGGGGTGCAGGGTAAAACCGGCCATTCCTTTGGTGTGGAACATGCGCTCCACTTCGTTCACCCAAACGGTTTTGCTGCCATCGGCATGCTCTTCCAGCTTGTAATCAACCGGATCAAAGGTGCTTGGACGGTGATGCTGCGGCCAGTTAAATTCGATGCCGCCCGAGATCCAGGGACCGGTCAAACCTACCAAAGCAGGCTTAATTACCTGGTTATGGTAAATAAAATGGCGCTGTTTAACCTTATCAAAGGCTGTTTGAATACGGCCGCCTAACTGCGGCAGTATCATCACCTTGAGGTATTTATTCTCGAGGAACAGGCCTGTGTATTCTTTATCTTCTTTTTCATCGGCAATTTTTTCAATCACCGGGTTTGGATAAACCACCCCGCTGCTGCCCTGGTAAACCCTTTTTTCAAAAAACATGGGGTTTTTATCGGGCTTGCCAACACCATAAGTGGGGATAATTACTTGCTCTTCCCAAACGGAAACAGTTGAACTTTGCATACTATGTATTATATTTTAATGTCTTATTAAATTGTCTTCTAACTCTTCTAAAGTTTGGCCTTTTGTTTCTTTCACCTTGGCCTTTACAAACAGGAAGCCCGCAAAACAGATGCCCGCATACAGGTAAAATGGTCCGTATGCGCCCAATATTTTGGCCAGGATAGGAAATGTAAACACCAGGATAAAGTAAGCCCCCCAAAGCGATACGATGGCCACGGACGACGCCACGCCACGAATTTTGTTGGGGAAAATCTCGGAAATAAGCACCCAGGTTACCGGCGCCAGCGAAATAGCATAGGTACTGATAGCCAGCAGCACAAATATAGATACCAGCCCCGCCGGGAAATGATTTTGCAGCAGGAATGCCAGTACGATATACAAAATAGCTAAACCCAGCGAACCCCAAAGCATCAGCGGGCGGCGGCCCAGTTTATCAACCTGCCACATGGCTAATAAGGTAAATACCAGGTTAACCACGCCAATGGCTACGGTCTCGAATAATTGCCTGTTTAGGTTTGCCCCTACCGATTCAAAAATGGTTGAAGTATAGTTAAACACCACATTAATACCGCAAAACTGCTGGAATACCGCCAGCGTAATACCCACCACCACGGCCGGGCGAACTGCCTTTTCAAACACCATGGCGTATGATTGTTTGGTTGAGCCGACCAGCGATTTTTCTACTGCTTTAAAGGTTGATTCGGCAAAATCAGGCGAGCCAATTTTGTTGAGGATAACCCTGGCTTTAGCAGGCTGACCGGATTTCATGAGCCATCTTGGGCTTTCGGGCAGCCAGGTTACTCCAATTAAAAATATGGCCGATGGTACTGCGCCTAAACCAAACATCCAGCGCCATGAATCGGCACCGTGATCAGCCAGGAAGTAGTTGACCAGGTTGGTCACCAATATGCCAATCACTACGGTAAGCTGGTTAATAGCCACGTTACGGCCGCGCACTTCGGCGGGCGAAACTTCGGCAATATACATGGGGCAAAGCATGGAGGCCATACCCACGCCTATCCCGGCAGCAAAGCGCAGGATTAGAAAGTAAGTTAGGGATGCAGAAAACGCTATCCCTATAGATGATACCGCGAAAATTAAAGCAGCGATGATAAGCCCCGGTTTACGGCCATATTTATCGGCAATGTTGCCTGCCAGCAAACAGCCAACTATACAGCCTAAAGCCAGTGAACCGGTTAAAAACCCCTCCCATACCGGAGTTAAGGCAAACTGGGTGCGCAGAAAAGGCAGCGCGCCCGAAATCACCGCGAAATCGAACCCAAAGAGGTACCCGCCCAGGGCCGAAATAAAGGAAATACCAATAATATAACTACTGTTAAAGCTTTTTGAACTACTCATTTTTTAGGTGGATATGTTTAACTGGTGGTGGCATAATATTACAGTTTATTTTTATCATTAATTTACCGCTACTATTTTTACCAGCAGGGCATCGCCTGTGTTGGCTGCCATGCTAAATGTTTGGGCGTCAGCTTTTAATTCACCAATTGCCTTATCAGTCATAAAATCGCTGAATTCGTATTTTTTATGCGCATCAAGACCCAATGCCTGCCTGCTAAACGATTGTTTAAAATCATTTTTAAGGTCGAAATTGAATAGGGCCAGCATGGTGGTATCGCCCGGCAGGTAAAATGACAGCTGCTGATCAAAGCTTTCACCATCGGCCATTTTAAGGGGAATAAACGCTTTAGGATCGCTAAAAAATTTGGCGATATTTTTATTATTCAAAAATTCCTGCGCGCGGTAGGCGGCTATCGGGTTCCTGAAATCAGATCCATCGCCCAAAATACTGCCCATCACCATCATGGCATACAGCCGCACCTTTATTTCCTGCTCGTTCAGATCCGGGTTTTTCTGGAAGTTTTCCATGATACTGACATCCAGGTTGGTATAAGGAAACAAAGTGCCCTGTACCCAGCCCATATGCGATCCTGTGGCTAATGACGATTCGGTACTGCCCCAATTAGGAAAACCTTTCTGATCGTCGCGCAGGTGCGAGTAAACATCGGTAGATACAAACCTGGTGTGAGTATACTGATGGGGAAACAGCGGCGAGATGGCCTGGGTGATAAAAACATCCTTACCCATAATAGAATCAACCAGGTGCCGCAACGTTTTCATCCCATAGTTATACGCCTGTATCCCGGTACGGATCTTAGGATCGTAGCGTTTGGTGCTCTCCAGCGTGCCCGCCGTTAAAAAGTCTATCTTGATAAATTTGGCATTGATGGCTTTTGCCTTTTTCAACTGCGATACGATAGAAAGCCTGACCGCCGGATGCGTGGGATCCATGGCATAAGCGCCCCATTCACCATCTTTGTACATGATGGCCTTACCGTTTTTATCCTGCAACAACACATCCTCAAACATTACATCGGTACCCGGCAGCTTGCGCCCTTTGGTATCATTCTTCCAGCTCCACATGGCAAAAGGCGTAAAATAAAACCCCATTTGCTGGCCGTTTTTTGCGCCATACTCCCCTATTGATTTTAAAACTTCGGTAGTGTAAATGCCCTGGTCGTACGAGTCGATACTTAAAACTGGTTTGGAGTAAGCACCAAAGTTGGGCATGGAATGGATGAAATCCGAGATCTGGTTTACAGCAGGCGGCATCATCACCTTTTCGTAACCCAGCACGCCTTCAACCCCAAAGCTGTTCCAGTAAACAGGGGCCGCGCCCTCCCAGGTTTGCTTGCCATTGATGATGGAATTTACCCGGCCATAATCTTTAAAAGCTTCATGCAAATCGTCCGATCCGCAGATGTAAACAGTGGCCGAATTTACCGTTTGGCCCAGCATGGTACCGTGATCGGCATGGTCATGCGTACCATCCAAACCACCGTAGCCCGATTTAAGAGATGGGTCATCCGGCGTAGCTACACCGCCAAAAACGTTTAATGAATCTACATAACCCAATTGTGTTCCGGTTTGATAAGCTAAACCCGTTTTCCAGAAATCGTGGTTTACGCTGCCTATAATCAAACCTGAGTTTTTAAGCTGATCATAAACAGCTAAAAATTCATAGCTAATGCCTTTACTTTTGGGCTCGTCGCCTTTCGGCCAGATCCGCTCCAAAGTTGGCGTCCAGTCGTCGTTATCAAAAGGCACATCCAAAATACGCGGCTCGGTACCGGGAATAAACAATCCGCCTTTATTGGCCGGCAGGATAGCCATAGGGCTGATATCCCGGGTTTCGATAGGCTTACCCGAAGATGTGGCGCTTACATCAACAAGCACATATTGTTTGCCCTGGTAAAGGGTGAAAGACTGGGTAATGCTAATGCTGTGCTTTGTATCGCTATGCTTTACAATGAGGCGCAGCCATTTGCCAATCTTATCATTCGCCTCTTTTGTTGAGCAGGCATGGCTTGAAAAATCAACGGTTGATATGTAGCCCGAATTTAAATCGCGGACGTAAGCCACTGCATTATCGATATGCATACCATTGGTAAACAAATAGTTAATTGTGCCGGTTGTTTTATCAACCGTAATTTTTACCTGTGGGCTGCTGATGGTGGTATTATCTGCACTTTTTTGTAGTTCCTGGGCTTTCAATGCTATGCCGCATAGTGTTAAAACAAATACCGTTATTAACCTGAATGGTTTATTTAAGCTTAGTTTATACCGGCCTGTTGTTTTGTTAAAGTGCTGCATTTAGTGTAATTATATTTTTTCTATCGGCAATAGCCAGGTTTAATTTCAACACGTGTATTTTCATAGATAGATTCCTGTTGGCTGTCATAAATAAAAGACAAACCTCCTAACAGTCTCATACCCAAAATCTTAATTAAAACAACTAAGAAGCATTTGATATTACATGGTATCACTAATTGGTTACAATGTAAATGTCATGGATTAAACAGGATAAAAAAATAGTTAATGTTACGGAAATGATGGACTTTATTACGCCCTGCCAATTTCAATTATTTGTTTTTTTTGCCAATGTTTCCATATTTTTTGTGAATGTTTGTAGCCGGGGATCAACCAGTTAAATACGAAGCGCTAATTACCACGTTATCCATCCAAAAAAATGACTAAAAGCACGGTTATCAGGCGGCGGGATGGTTTTGAAGGGCAAAAACTTATTGTGCTGCCCAAAAAGATCATCACCAACTTTTTAAGTAAGGATTTGGTTACCAAACAGATTTACATCACCGATATTGGCTACTACCCCAAAGCCAGGCACCACTACGCCGAGCGCCCCAACGGCATAAATCAGCATATTATTATTTATTGCACCGAAGGCTACGGCTGGCTGGAAATCAATAAGAAAAAGGTAGAGGTTTCGCCATCGCAATTTATTGCCATACCAGCCAATACCCCGCATAAGTATGCCGCCAATATGGATAAGCCATGGACGATATACTGGATTCACTTTAAAGGCGAGATAGCATCTTTTATAGTAGAACTGATCCTGAAAAATTCAGAGAATTACAAACCGTACCTGTCTTTTAATGAAGACCGGATAAAGCTGTTTGAAGACATTTGCTTTAACCTGGAGAAAGGCTACAGCAGCGATGCACTACGTTACGTAAACATGATATTCTCGCATTTTCTATCCTCGCTTATCTATGAGGACAAGTTTAACCATCTTGACGATAAGCCTGCCGATAACGATGTAGTTGAAAAAACAATTCAATACATGCAGGACCATGTTAATACTATGATAAGGCTTGACGACCTGAGTGGCTTCGCCAAGCTATCTACCTCGCATTATTCGGCCATTTTCCGGGCAAAAACAGGCTACTCCCCTATTGAATATTTTAACCAGCTAAAAGTTCAAAAAGCGTGTCAGTATATCTCATTTACTACCATGTCTATCAAAAACATTGCTTTAACCTTAGGAATAGAAGATCAATACTATTTTTCAAGGATGTTTACCAAACTGATGGGCAGCTCGCCAAACGAGTACCGGAAAAAGGTAAAAGCAAATAGTTGAAATGTTTTGTCCCCGACGAAGATAACCGCCTGTAATTGCTATAGACTATTTTATAAAACAACCTGCTTTTGCATCAAAGTAAACAAAAACTACTCCGGTAAAAATATCTAAGTAATTCAGATGGCTACGTTAAGGGTTGTAAATCTCTACCCTATCATCATTTAGGCTTAAAGGCAACCATAGATAAGCAGACTTTTCCAGGTCGGTTTTATTCCACACATCTCCCATAAAGATAAACTTTCCGACCCCGCCAGCAACGGGCAGCACAAATGCTCCCTGTGAAAAAAAGGTCACTTCTGCGTTGGGTCCTTTACATGGATTACCTTGTTCTATCCATGGCCCCATTATGTTATCGGCAACCGCATACGATGCCGCATTCGGCGACCAACCCGAACACCCTGAGGTAATTAAATAGTATTTTCCCTTATTTTTAAAAATAGCCGGACTTTCCCTTTTTTTATTCTCAAATATTCTTACATATGTTGTTGTTGGCTTTAAATAATCATCGCTCAGCAGGCAAACATGCATGGTATTGTTATCTTCGGATGAATAGATTAGGTAAGCTTTACCGTCATCATCTTTATACAAGGTCATGTCCCTTAACATTTGGTCATTGGGTTTTATGCTCCCCAGGTATTGATATGGCCCAGCCGGGCTATCACTTATGGCGACACCACCCCGCGAATAGTTGTAGTCGTTCTTATCTATATGCATCCACATCACAAATTTCTTTGTATGTTCATTGTAGATCACTTTGGGTCTTTCTATCACCCGGCCGGTATCCAGGTCATTACCCGGGTCATTAACTACCGGTTTCAAGGCAATACCCCTGTATTTCCAATGATTCAGATCGGTAGATGAATAACAGGATATCCCACCTGCCGGAACTCGGTAATCTTCCCAGTTTTGGCCGGGAACAAGCCAGGTTTTTCCGTTTTTTATTTCGCCAAAAAGGTAATAGATACCTTGATGATACATTACACCCGGGCCATGGGCATTGATGGGCTGGCCATCGGCATCAAGTAATATGCTGCCATGTGCAGGTGTATCAGCGATAGGTTTATTTGTGTTGGCAAAGGCTAAACTTTTGCTTGCTATTAAAAGTGTAATAAGTATGATATATTTCATTTTTTACCAGGTTTGATATACCAGCAGGGCGATATAAATTTCGCTTTAAATTTGTCGGCCGTACCCAGTTAGGATACAACATCAAATTAAGCAGTTTTTAAAAATAAGTTTAACAATTATCATTTAAAAGCGGTGCATTTAAGCTGTATTACCAGCTTAATTTAATTAAGGAAACACCTTGTCTTGGTAACGAAATATCCACTACCAGGCTTCCATTATTACTTTTTAACCTTACGGGCTTACCCATCGTTTGCAGTTGTCCGGCTTTTTCTAATTCTGTTATTTGGGCAAGTGTGGGTGTTTGTGGAGAGCCCATTTTTTTCCATAATTCATAGGAGTTACTGTGCTCGTTGTCAATACGGTAATGTGTTACGGTCACTGTTTTTGCCGGCAGGTGGTTAATTGATAGTTTTATTGGTTCGGGCGATCCCTGTTTATCTTCATCATGATAGTTCCATATCATTACAGATGCTGACCTGGCATCATGCGACGCCAACGCACCAACATCGGTTTGCTGCCGGATGCCGGAATCCAAAACCGTTTTCAGCGGGTACATATGGTTACTTAAGGCGGTTACCCTTTGGCCCGTCATCTTGCCAAACATCCGGAACACATTGAGCACGGGTTTATCTACGCCATTAGTAGCTAAATCACGGAATCCGTAAAACCAGGGCTGGTTTTCAAACTCAAACGACCAGGAGACAGCTCCCATAAAGTTAATACCAGTTAAATCTGCAAGCAGGTATTTACGGGCAAAAGAAGCCGCAGTATAGCTGGAGTACATGGTGCCATTACGGTAGGCGTTGGATGGATTGGTAGCCATACCACAGGCAGCGCAGCCTTCGGGGTCAGATTCGCCGATAACTATGGGTACATTTTTAGTTTGCGGGTACGATGCCACAATTTTAAATCCTTCGGCAATATCACGCAGCTGCGGGGCCATATTCATCCATACGCGGCCGTTAGTTAACACCGGCTGCCCTTTGGCATGAAATGATATCACTTCCAGCGGCGAACCTATTTTGCCGGTGGCATAATTGGTATCGGCTACGCAATGTTCAATAAAGGCTTTCAAAAACTTCATCCCGCTTTTGCTCGATCCTCCGGCTATTTCCGGTCCGCCTATTTTAGCGGTCGGCAAGGCTCTTTTAAGGCCATGGGCGGCATAATCGTACATCTTAAAAAATTCGGGCATGGTGCCTTTCCAGTAGCCTATATTTGGTTCGTTCCATACTTCCCAGTACCAACTTTCCACCTCCTTTTTCCCATACCTTTCAACCGAATGTTTTACCCATTGGTATATCAGCTCTTCCCATTTATTATAATCATTGGGTGGATATGTCCAGCCAGTATAAACATCATTATAATTGCTTCCAGGTTTCCAATAGTGCCGGTAAGGTTTCGGATGGGTTGACAGGGCTTCGGGCATAAAACCAATTTGGGCATATGGTTTAATCCCCCGTTTAATATAGGTGTCAAATATACTATCTACCAGGTGCCAGTTATAAACAGGCTTGCCGTTTGCGTCTTCGGTATAAGCATTAGTCGATCCCCATTTTAGCGCTGCCGTACCATCGCCCGTAGTAAGCAGGTTATGCACCCGCATATGAATTGGTACAGGGCTTAAGGCAGCCAGTTCAGTAAGCAGTTTCCTGCCATCCTTCATATAGGTATAGTTGGGTTCATCGTGACCAAACCAGGCCCAAACTGGATTCATCGGGGCTATAGGCTTTGATAGATCTACTGTTATTTGTGTGGGCTCATTTAAAACATGCTGAGCAACAGCCCTGCTGCATAAAACCAATATCATCAATAAAACCTTCAAACTGTTGCTCAATAGCTTTTTCATATTTAGATTATGTTTTTTATTTATCTCGTATCCAATTGCTGTTCGTTCAGCATGTTTATATTTACCCTGCTCCTGTGGGCTTAAACGGCATTACCAATACCAATGTACTCCTCACCTGTTTCAATCTCCGCCACTAAAGAAGCTACGCCCGTGAATCATTTTGGAAAGGCACTAACCTCACCGGTGTAACAAAAATGGTATCCCTGGTATTTACCGGGCCATTTCATTGGTATAATTTGGTTTTGACCGTTTTAATGTCCATTACTAAATAAGTAACAGAAAAGGTTATTAAATAAAAATATCCAGGTAAGTAACCGTATCTGAAACCGGCATAATACCGTGCTTTTGTAAAGTATCAAAATAAAGGCTGTCGCCTTCCCGTAAATGATATTCTATCTCTCCAACCTGCATCTTCATTTCGCCACTGATAACATAAATAAACTCTTCACCTTCATGTGATAACCGGTGAGGTACTACTTCACTCTTTTTAGCAACAAATAAAAAAGGTTGCATTTTTTTTTCATGAAAGCCCGAACCATAAGGATAGATAGCATATCCTTTATCAGTAAGTACCAGGTTATCTTCAGCAGTTTGCCTGGTGGTTAAAATGGTACTTAAGCTACCATCACCCTCCAATAGATTTGAAATAGAGACACTTAAAGCTTTAGCTATTTTGACCAGCGTGGCAACCGAAGGTATTGTTTTATCATTTTCTATCTTGGATATCATACTTTTTGATAGCTCACTGCTATCGGCAATTTCCTGCAAAGTCCTTTTTTGACTAATCCTCAATTTTTTGATACGTGCGCCAATATTTGAACCTTTCATTCTTATATCCAAAAACTTTAATAGTAAAATAGGTTTACATATAGTCAACAATGTTGAATGCCAATATACAAGTTTTCATTCCTCACGACTAATAAATTAAATAAAAAAATTCAAGTAATTTTTAGGTGAGTTCAGGTCGATAGTTTTTTGTTTTTTGTTTAATATCGCTCCAACCTTGAATATTTGGAAAGAATACTCTGCATTGTCTAAAAAGGTAAATAAGATCGGGAGTTTTCAAAAAGTTTTTTTTCATTTCATTTCATAAGTAATCACCTTATAGACCGCGGGAGTTTGGACTTCTACACTCTTAGCTGATTCCAATACAGGTTGATTTGGCCCCGGCTGAGGAGGAACTACTTGTCCTTCTAATGTTTGAGAGATCATTGTTTTTCGACCTGTTACAATAAGACAATCATGATGCCAGGTTTCGTCACCGTTGAGCATACGGGAAGTTACCCATTTCCCTCCCTCAAATCCCCCTTCAAACACCTGGCCAATGCGAATTTTTTTTGATGGATTTCCAGATTCAAATTTTAGTCGTGCTGTAATGCCTGCTACCAAATATTCATCCGGAGCAGTTTGAATAACCAGGCCATATCCTGTTTTGTCCCAATCATTATATTCTACAATTACTTTATCCCCGCCAAATACAAGCGTGTCGGCCTTAATATTTTTAGTGCGCATGAAGCCTCGCATTTTACCTGTTCCTTGATATTTTATCAGGCATGGCATTAATTCATTTATTACAGAGATTGCCTGCCGGTAAGCCAAATTGGGATAAGCATCTTCGATCCCAAAAGGAGAAAAACAAATGGCATCATGTTCTGCATAGGCATAAAAAGCCCGGGCCTGTTCAGTAGTGCTTTCGGGAATGAAAAGCGGATTATCAGACCGATGGTACATCGACAATATTTCTTTATAGTTAGGCGCGTAAATATCAGGTGCGCATAAATCAATATCAGGCGCAATGGCTTTATAAATGTCAATTACCCTGGATACAGGCCCGCCGTTGGGATATACCCCGGGTAAATCAGCAGGTTGAACCAGCCAGGCATTTACATACATAGGAAGGTTTAGCTCTTTTTTGCCTAAGCGGCATATTTCATTAATATAGCTGGCGTATTGCCACGTCATGAAGAAGTTTTGTGCACTTTTCATCGTATCAGCAAATATTTCCGACCATGTGCCTTTAGTTTTACTTCCATTTTTTCGCCAAACATATTTCATTTCGGGGCTCAGATTATTTGTATTTTTTTGCAAATACCGGGTTAAGGTTTCCGGAACCTGAGAATGAAATAAATCGAGCGCTTGTTTGTTGTAATCTATATCCTGGAATGCCCCAACTTCATTTTCGGCCTGAATCATGACAACAGTATGTTCCTTGTCTGTTTCTTTTATTCGTTTCATCAATTGCACAAATGCCTTAGCATCTGCAATTTGCGCTTCTTTGCAAAAGGGCGAAATTACTTCACCGGTGCTCCCGTTGCTTTGCTTCAGTTTAAAAAAGCGCCTTGAATCTTTTTTTACCCAAAGCGGCGGATAAGTAGAAAGCCCGTTTTTCCAGCTTCCAAACCATAGCAGACAAAGTTTTAGTTTGCTTTCGCGGGCCTGGGATATTATTCCATCAATAATAGAAAAATCAAACTTGCCCTCCTGTGGTTCTAATTGTTCCCATGCAATAGATGCGAGAACTGTATTAAGTCCCATTTCTTTTAATTTGGGTAAAATGGGCGCCAAATATGTTAGGTTAGAGGATGTAGAGTTATGCAACTCTCCCGCAATCATAATAAATGGCTTACCATCAACATACAATCTGTTTATATTACCCTCATGCTTTAATTGAGGTAATTCCTGCGCGTATAAACAATGAAATTGAATACTTGAAGCAAATAAAAGAGCAAGTAGAATTAATTTTTTCATAAAAGATTTCTTATTTCAACAAAAATCAAGTTCTTGTTGAATGTTTATTTTGTTTACTGTTAGCATTTTGCAAATTTCGATGGCGGGACCTTTCAGCACAAAAGTTCAATCGGAGACCGCACTTCCAATGAATTCTTTACTTAAAATTGATATTCCAGAACAAACTGGTTAACGATTTTGGAATGACAAAAAAGGTATTCCAACTATCATGGTTTCCGGTTTTATCGCCCAATCGAAATCCTGGCCGTTTTTAAATCTTTTGAATCTGAACTGGTTCCGTAATATACTTCGTATTCGCCGGGAGCAACCGTCATTTTTTGCTGGTCATAATCAAAAAACTCGAAGGCAGCAGAACCCAACTCGATAATAACCTGCTGAGTTTTTCCTGGGGGGATTTCCACGCGTTTAAATCCTCTTAACGTTTTCAATGGGCCATCGGCATCATTTACTTTACGTACATAAGCCTGTATTACCTCGGTTCCATCCAGTCTGCCGGTATTTGACACGGGAATTGTCAATACAATCGATTCACCAGCATTTATAGAATTTTTATTAAACCGGGCTTCTCCAATGTTGAAAGTTGTATAACTCAATCCATAGCCGAAAGGAAAAAGGGCATCGTTCATGAACCTGTACGTTCTTCCTTTCATGGAATAATCTTCAAAATCGCCCAACTGGTCCGAGTTTTTGTAGAATGTAATGGGTAGCTTCCCCGATGGATTATAATCTCCAAACAGAACATCGGCCACCGCCTGTCCGCCCGATTGCCCTCCATACCAGGCTTGTAGTATGGCATCGCAACTTTCGGTTTCGGGCATTAACGCGATAGCAGAACCAGAACAATTTACAAATACAATCTTTTTACCTGCTTTTTTCAGCGCCTGCAAATACTTACGTTGTGAGGCAGGAAGATTAATATCCGTACGGTCGCCTCCCTTAAAGCCAGGGATTTGTATTGCCATTTCTTCACCTTCTAATTTAGGAGAAATGCCGCCGACAAAAACCACCACGTCTATTCCCTTCAGTTTACTTATCAAATCATCATAGTTAACAGGTATTTCCCTGCCAACATTTAGTTTTAAGCTGGCGTCTACCCATTCAAAAATCGCCGAAAACCTGATTTCAATTTTGTATTCTCTTCCCGTTTCGACCTGGAAAGGTATCCTGGCAGGGACAGCCTGGTATGAATCCTTATTTAGTAACGTGTCGCCGTTAACAACTACCTGGCATTTTCCGGCGTACTCCAATTTAAAAACTAACATTTCGGATTTTGTAGCTTTATAAACAGTTTCGTATTTACCGGAAAATCCTTTAAGGTTTACCCCTGCGCTAAATTGATGCTGGCCGGCCGTTGTTAACTGTATTGGGTTAACAGCCTGATCGTGTGCTACGGGCTCTCCCTTGAATTCCTTGTTGTTCCAATAGGTGGCCTCTACCCCAGTTTTGCCATTAAACAAACTTTTTCCAAAGATGCTTTCCGTGATCATATCTTCGGTAAGGTCGCAGCCTTTGTCGTAAAATATCCTGTCATCGGTGAGTTTGGATTTAATGCCTTGCAGAATGGTGACGGTATTTGCCGGATAACCATTATAGTTGCCCAGCATCATGGGCTTTTCATCTGCATTCGGGCCTATTACCGCGATCTTTTTTATTGATTTCGATAATGGAAGAATACTGCTTTTATTTTGCAGCAAGGTCATAGATTCCTGCGCCGCCTGGAGCGCCAGTTTCTGATGATCTTTTGAATTTACTACCGACATAGGAATCTTAGACCACGGTACAAGTGAGTCATTGTCCATCTCGCCCAGGTCGAAACGAGCAACTAAAACCCGCGTCAAATGTTTATTTATTTCCTCTTCCGTTACCAACCCTTTTTTCACAGCCAGGGGCAATTTTTCAAATGCGTAGCCAAATCCGCATTCAACATCGGTTCCGGCTAAAACTCCTTTAGAAGCAGCATGAATATCGTCGGAGGAAACCTTATGATTACTATAAAAATCGGCTATCGCCCCGCAATCAGACACAACCAGATATTTAAAGCCCCAGTCGTCGCGAAGTATTTTCTGAAGCAAACGGGTGCTGCCACAGCAAGGTTCATCGTCCAAACGCTGATAAGCACACATTACTTCACGGACATCGGCCTGCTGCACCAACGATTTGAACGCTGGCAAGTAGGTTTCCCATAAATCACGCGGGGTCACCTGACTGAGGTTCAACGTATGCCGGCTCCACTCCGGACCTGAATGAACAGCAAAATGCTTGGCACAGGCAAGCAGCTTTTTATACCTGGAATCAGCAGGCCCCTGAAGACCGTTTACAACCGAAATGCCCATGCGCGAGGTTAAATAAGGGTCTTCGCCATACGTCTCCTGTCCACGGCCCCAACGCGGATCACGAAATATGTTGATATTGGGCGTCCAGGCCGAAAGGCTTAGAAACGCGCGGTTTTCTTCACCATTTTTTCTTGATTGGTTGTATTTGGCACGAAATTCATCAGAGACGGCGTCGAATACATTAAAAACAAGTTTATCGTTAAATGATGCCGCCATGCCAATAGGTTCAGGAAAAACGGTAACATCGTTACTTTGCGCAAGGCCATGCAAAGCTTCGCTCCACCAATTGAACTTTTTTATTCCTAAACGAGGAATAGCCTTTGACTGATCACACATCAGGTCGGCTTTTTCTTGTAATGACAGGCGGGATATCAAATCCCTGGCTCTCTCTTCGGAAGTTAGTTTAGGGTTCTGATACGGCAACTGCGCGAACAGATTTAACGAAAACAATAATATAGTGCCAATTATTAAACACCTTTTCATCCTATTTATCTTTTGATTTAAACTACAGATGCAGTATTCTTTGGAATCGATGCAGTTTTTTTGACCGCCAAAGAACCCTACGCTTTGTTTTAGTTGCTTTTCCCGGAAAATGCTTTAATGTTTAAAGTAGCCCCAGATAAACCAGCTGAACTGACCGTTAATTTAATATCGCCCACACCATGAGTGCTTCTGACAATAACCAACGCGCGTCCGTGCCAGGCTTTGTGCGTATTTCCAACGTATGGGTCCGTATCTTTCATATCTGCGTTGGCTACTCCGGCAATTGATCCGGGGCCTTCAATTTTGAAAAGCAATCGGTTCGCAGCATTTGGCTCAAGTACACCATCCTTGTCGGCTATCTCTATGGTAACGTACGACAAGTCTTGTCCATTAGCTATTATCTCTTTTCTATCAGCAGTTAGTTTGATTTTGGCAGCATCTCCGGAGGTTTGCAAGATGGTTGATTCAATCTCCTTATCGTTATCCACACCAATTGCTTTAAGCCGGCCGGGCGAATAGGGCACAGTAAATTCAGCTTTATGTTCCTGTTCGCCAGTCGTTGGCTTTTCGCCAATAAGTTTGTCGTTAAGGTAAAGACGTACCTTAGGATACTTTGAATAAACTTCTACCTTAATGGCCTTTCCCAAATACTCCGGCCAGGTCCAGCTTTCCCAGGTGGGCCATACAGACCACCATGTTGTTTTAATCTCCAGGGGATCAGGTTCGGGCTCACGAACAGCCATGTAGAGCTTTTCGGTATTATTGTATAACAGGCTACGATAGTGCGAAATCGGCTTTCTCCACCCGATCAAATCAATATCGCCACAATAGGCGCCATGCCACGGGAAAAAATCATGTTCCCAATGTTCGCCAGGTACATCGCCCGAATAATACCAGCGACCTATCCCCGATTCCCCAAGATAATCCATCGCTGTCCAAACAAAATCCCCGAGAACATAATTGTTGTTTTTAACCAACTTCCAGTTTGCAAAAGCATCCTTGGGGTATGACTCTGTTTGAACGATCATTCGTGAAGGCACCCGCTTATGATCAGCAGACGCGCTCCATAAATGATAATTATAACCACCTATATCATGTGCAGCCATAAGGGAATCAAGCGTTGCCCAGTCCTTACCATTATCCACAATAGCGGATGTAACGGGGCGGATAGGATCTATCTCTTTTATAGCATCTGCAAGCATTTTGGCTGTTTTTACTGCGTCGGGGCTGCCCCTCTCCACTATTTCGTTACCAATGCTCCACATTACAATTGAAGGGTGATTACGATCCCGCAAAACCATAGCATCTAAGTCGCGTTTCCACCACTGGGCGAAATATTGTGCATAGTCCTGTTTGTTTTTGCCTGTTTTCCAGCAGTCAAACGATTCATCAACAACCAACAGGCCTAACCTGTCGCAAGCGTTTAAAAAAGCCTCAGAAGGGGGATTATGGGAAGTTCTTACAGCGTTAAAGCCTGCTTCTTTGAGCAACTCTACTTTACGCTCCTCTGCACGGTCAAAAGCGGCAGCGCCCAGGCAACCATTATCATGGTGCACGCACCCTCCATTGAGCTTTACTGTTTTGCCATTAAGCTGAAATCCATTGTCAGGCGTGAACTTTATGGAACGTATGCCAAAACTTGTTTCTGTCTCGTCAACTAATTTCTTAATCCGTATGATACTTATTTGAGCGTTGTATAAACGTGGTGTTTCAGGCGTCCATTGCATGGGAGTTGCTACAGTGATCGTTTGGGTAACTTCTTTCTCACTATTGGCAGCCAGTTCAACCTTTATTTGATTATTTCCTGCATTTTTAGAATTTGCATCCGTTAACCAGGTGCTCAGAACAATACTTTGAGGCAAATTACTTTCGTTTTTTACCAATGTTTTAATTTGAACGGTTGCTTTTTTGGGAGAGACATCAGGGGTTGTAATTGCAACTCCCCACTCTGCTATGTGGACCGCATCGGTAACATTCATCCAAACGTGGCGATAAATGCCGGAGCCACTGTACCACCTGCTGTTCACTTGCTGCGAATTGTCTACCCGCACCGCTATTACATTTTCTTTATTAAAATCCAAATTAGGCGAAAGGTCATAACTAAAGGACGAATAGCCATATGGGTAAATACCGAGCGATTTTCCATTAATAAACACTTCAGAATTCATATAAACCCCTTCAAAATAAATGGAGACTTTTTTGCCTTTCCATTCACCCGGCGCTTTGAAGGTTTTCCTGTACCAACCAATACCTGCCGGGAAATATCCCCCCGCTCCTCCGGTCGGGTTTTTAGGGCTTATTTTGCCTTCGATACTCCAATCGTGCGGCAAATCAAGGCTCCGCCAACTCATATCGTTAAAATCCTTCGATTTTGCCGATGCAGTATCGCCTTGAAAAAATTTCCAGTTATAATCAAATAGTTGTTTTCGCCCGGTTTTATTGGAATTTTGAGCCTGGCACGCGATGTTGCCTGCCAAAAACAGCAAGGCAGTAACTATTGCTTTAACATGATATGTGGTGCTGTAAGTTTTATGCAGTTTCATAGTGATCTGTACTTTTTGAAGAAATAATATTTTAACCTTATTGGACTTTAATAACAACTTCAGCTCCTTTAAGGGTTTCGGAAGAGGCTTTTAACCGGATTTCCCCGGCCTGTTTATTTGATTGCACCAGCACCTGGCAATATCCGTTGAATGCCATCCGCTGGCTGGCTTTATCCGGTTCATGACTGCTGGGGTTACCGTTGCCTGTGCCAATGATTCTTCCCGGGCCTTCAATTGAAAACTTTACAAGGTTTGCCGAGGTAGGGACTACCCTTCCTTTGGCGTCTTTTAGCGCCACCTGAATAACGGCCACGTCGGTACCGTCAGCTTTAAGTAAGCTGCAATCGCTCTTCAAGGTTAGTTGTGCCGGAGCAGTTGTTGTTTCAACAATGTCCCTTGTTACCAAGTTTCCGCCTTTATAACCCCTGGCTTCAAGTTTACCGGGTTTATATATAAGGTTCCATATCAGTTTGGTATAAGGAGTTGTTTTTTGCCTGCCTATGCTTTTGCCATTGAGCAATAACTCCACTTCGTCGCAATTGGTGTAACAATGCACTTGTATGCTGTCTCCATCTTTGCCGGGCCAGTTCCAATGGGGAAAAATATGAACAACCGGTTCGTTTGTCCAGGCTGCTTTGTACGCGTAGTACCCATCTTTGGGGAAGCCGCATATATCCATAAATCCGAAATGAGATGTAACGCATGGCCATTGGTATGGTGTAGGCTCACCACGGTAGTCAAAACCTGTCCATACAAACAATCCTCCCAGATAGGGATATTTAACAATGTCTGCCCAGTCTTCACCAGGCAGCGGCCCCCAGTTTGGTTGCCACAACCCGAGGTTGGAGACATAACCTTTTCCCCAATCGTTCTGATACTCGCCACGGGTTGAAATGAAACTTGTGGACTCTGTACAAAACTCAACACGGTTGGGATATTTTTCATGATCTTTCACATACGCCAGCCCCTTGTCTCCATAGTTATATCCCACAACATCCAGCACATCGGCATACCCGCCTTCGTTCCGTCCATGATTCATAGCGGCGGTGACAGGACGCGTTGGGTCTATTTTATGAGTAATATCAACCAGTGTTCGTAGTATCCTGGCCCCGGTTACCGTACCTTGTATCCACTCTTCATTTTCCATACTCCACATAAATATCGACGGGTGGTTACGATCCCTGTACAACATGGATTTCAAATCCGCTATCCCTTCTTCAGAGCTGGACAACATGCGATTTTCGTCCAATACAAGTAATCCCATCCTGTCGCACATATCAAGCAGTTCCGGCGTGGGCGGATGATGGGAACAACGATAAGCATTGCTGCCCATTTCTTTGAGCAACTTTAATTTGTATTCGTTTATTTTATCCGGAAGTGCCACACCAATCCCGGCAAAATCCTGGTGGTTGCAAGTGCCCTTCACCGGGTAAAGCTTCCCGTTCAGAAACACCCCATTTCGGTTTATTTCGATTGTCCTTACCCCAAAAGTGGTTTCGTAATTGTCGATGACAATCCCGTTTTCGGAAACTTCAGTAAGTACTTTATAAAGATTTGGTGTTTCGGGCGACCAAAGCAAGGGCTTTTGAATAACTCCTTTTTGTGAAAGCTCAGCTGTGCTAAACGGCTCAATTACCTGCGACGAAGTTTTGGCGTCAAGCACCGCTCCTTTATTATCGACAATCTTAGAGACGAGCGTAATGTTTTTAGCTACGCCATATTCGTTTTTGATATTGGTTTTTACGTTTACAGCGGCTTCAGCGGGTGAAACTAAAGTTGTAGTAACATAGGTACCAAACCGGTCGACATGGAGCTTATCGGTTTTATTGAGCCAAACATGCCGGTAAATTCCACACCCCTCGTACCACCACCCTTCATATTCGGTAGCGTCAACCTTTACAAGAATAACATTTTTGCCTTCGTTGCCGTAGCGCAATACATCCGTCAAATCATAGTTTGAAGGCGTATAGCCGCTTTGATGGTTGCCCATGAGCTGGCCATTGACCCAAACGGTACTGTTCCTGAAAATGCCGTCAAATTCGATGGATACTTTTTTTCCTTTGTCAGTTTCCGGTATTTCAAACTCTTTTCTGTAAAAAGCTATCCCGCCCGGAAGATATCCGCTGACAGCCGGCGAGCTCCCGATTGATTTATCGTTAACAAATGTCCCTTCCACACACCAATCGTGCGGAAGATTTATTCCCTTCCAATCTTCGGGTTTGAACGTAGCTGCTTTATCAACATCGGTATAAGCAACAATGGCTTCTTTATTTGTTTCAACTTTGACATTGATATCTGTTAAACCGCCGTAACCGGCAGCTTTAACCGCCCGCTTGATAGCGATATCGCCTTTGTGGAACTGCCAGTTGAAGTCAAAATTATCCCTTGTCCTTTCCGATCCGGCATTTGACTTGTCCTGTGCTGTTACATTTAAAGCTAATAAAGCTGCAAACAAGAAAGCTATTCCCCGCAGTAGCATATTAAATAATTGATTATTAATTTGATTATGTCTATTCATCATTTAAATGGATAACCGGCTCCTCAAATGCCGGATAATAACATTAGGGCTGGCTTGTAATCACATCCACTTCGGCATATCCTGTATTATCGTTGCCTTCTGTATTTTTCAAAGCCTTCAATTTAATATAGCGCGCTTTTACAGCCGCAAAGTTTTTAATTTGCATCAGCGGGTTGTTTTTGATATTGGGAAACTCTCCTTCATCAACCAGTTTCCATTCTTTGTTGTCGCCTGATACGTAAAATTGATAGGTTGTAATTATACCGGGCCCCCATAAACCAGGATCGGGCAAATACCTGAAACCAGACAGGGTTTCTTCTTTTCCCAGGTCGATCACCAAATCAACGGGTATTTTTTTCTCTTTATCCTGGTGCCATACGGTAGACGGATCTCCATCTAAAATTGCGTTAGCCTTTTCGTCGCTTACTCCTAAAATTTTCCAATCCGTGCGGGGCAGGTCAAATTTCTCCTCAACTTCAGGGCTGCTTTTGCCCGTTGTAGCATCACCAGCAATTGCCTTTACATCCAATTTCCCATCTGTTTGAAATGGCCCGGTATATTTTTTTGAACCCGTAGTGGGTACATTTCCATCCAATGTGTAATAAACTACCGATTCCTTGTCTGCCGGGGTTATAATGATTTTACCGGATTGGTCCCTGATTATAGCAGGTGCAGTCAAAATCTGCGGCGCATCATAAACGCCAATATTGGAAATAAGAATACAACTTTTTGAATCCGTAATATTTAGCCGAACCTTTGTTGCCTTCACACTCGGGAAAGTAAGAATACGTTTGTACCCAATGGTTGTTGCGTTGGCTACTTCTTTCCAGTTACCGCCAACAAAGGCTTCAACTTTGAATGCTTTCACCCTCTGTCCCAACCTGATGTACTCCTGCACCAGGAAACGATTGAATGTAGTCGGCCTGCCCAAATCGATAGTCAGCGATGCTGTTTTTACATGATCGTCTGTTGCCCAATAAGTGTCTTCATTATTATCAACAGCCTTATCCGCGCCAAAAGCTTTATTGTTGCCACGAACATTGGAAGTAGTTGTTTTCTTTATTTTAGCCAGATCTACTGCGAAGACTTCCTTAACTGCTTTGCCAAATTCCGAAGCTACTTTTTCGTCTCGTTCATTGATCAAACCATTGGGCATGATAGGGAAGTTAAGCAGGAAAGTAGCATTACGGCCAATGGAGTGATAATAAGTCTCCATCAGTTGGGGTAACGTTTTTACCTTAGTATCTTCACCGGGATGATAAAACCACTCCGGCCTGATAGAAGTATTTACTTCGGCGGGAACCCATGCGTTACCGTTTTCTAAACCATGATGTAACATATCCCAGGTTACTTCGCCTGTAGCATTAAGCAGGCTCCAATTGGTTTCACCTACATAACCGGACTCCGTTCCAACCCAACGAAGATCGCCCCTGTCGCCGCCATCGTTCCAGATTACGCAATTTGGCTGTAGTTTATGAATAAGCGCATAAGTATTCTTCCAGTCATAGTAGGTCGTCCGGTCAATAGTACGGGTTTCATTGGCACCACCGTAATAGCCCGACCCGCCATTAGCACCATCAAACCACACTTCGAAAATGGGCCCATAGTTAGTCAGTAGTTCAGTAAGCTGATTCCTGAAATAGGTAATGTATTCCGGCTTACCATAATCCGGACTGTTTCTGTCCCAGGGCGATAAATAAATGCCCAGTTTCAAACCATATTCTTTACAGGCGGCGGCCATTTCACGTACCACATCTCCTTTGCCATTTTTCCATGGCGAATTTTTAACTGAATACGCCGTATATTTTGATGGCCAAAGGCAAAAACCGCAGTGATGCTTTGCGGTAATGATGATTCCTTTCATACCCGCTTCTTTGCAGGCCCGCGCCCATTGGTGGCAGTCCAGATCCTTTGGATTAAACAAATTCACATCTTCGTTACCAAATCCCCAGGATTGATCAGTGTAGGTATTCAATGAAAAATGCACAAATGCATAGGATTCCATTTGTTGCACACGCAGTTGGTTACTGGTTGGGACCGGGCCAAATGGTGTAGGCGCGCTATTTTGAGCACTGCAAAATACTGTTGAGCATAAAGAAAAAACGATTCCCAGGAAAAAATTTCTATTCATAAATTCGTATTTATTACATGTTTAC
The DNA here is from genome assembly GCF_056404995.1 of Mucilaginibacter sp. P2_A5. Classification (NCBI taxonomy): domain Bacteria; kingdom Pseudomonadati; phylum Bacteroidota; class Sphingobacteriia; order Sphingobacteriales; family Sphingobacteriaceae; genus Mucilaginibacter; species Mucilaginibacter sp. P2_A5. The sequence continues at coordinate 162,505 of NZ_JBFUCY010000005.1, read as the reverse complement.
TTCAATCTTTTGCTTCAACTGGTGTTGGTTGCGAAAGATCATTATTTCGGTATTTTTCCCGGTAACCGTGCCCCGGGCTTCCAGCAGATCTATAAGGTTGTTAACCTGCCTGCGATTAAAAGTCAATATCACATCATTGGCCTGAAGAAATGCCGATGCAGCCGATCCATGGGCAACTGAGAGCACCAACACACCTCTGATCTGATCCATGCCTGTTGCAGATTGCTCGCCAGCTGTGCCCAGGTTTTTGACCCTGGCACCCATGAAATCTATTGCATCATCTTTGCTTAAATTACCGGTTACTACAATTGCCGGGAAGATTGGCTTTTTGGCAATGGCCTTCAGCCGCACGGAAACCACACCGAAACTATCCATTGCGAAGTTTTTGAAACCGACGGACAACGCAGCAGCACCTTCTTTCACGCGAAAATCTCCTTCCCGCGGATTTTCAAAGGTTATAGGCCCGCGCACCGAATGACTATCCGTTCCGCGCAAGCCCGCTTCAGCCAGTGAAGCAGAATCAGGAAAAGCGTTGTAATCAACCTCTTTTCCCCATGCCGAAATCCCGATAGGCAAGTATCCTGTTCCAACAATATTATGGCGAAACACGTCGCCGCTGTTCTTAAACCATACATGGGGGTGAAAAGTATTATTAACCATGATATTGTTTTCAACAACGCGGTTTACGCCCTCCCTTAGCTTGATACCTCCGTTTAAACACAGGTTATTGTAGATAAGGTAGTTGCTGGATCCGTCATCCAGGTCAATATCCCAACCGTGGTCGCAGCGGAACCTGTTATTACGAAGCACAATCGGCTTTACAACATCAAGGAGTGCTATGCCGGGATTTTCGGCAACAATTGAATCAAGTTTTTTCTTATCGGCCTGCCAGTAACGGTCGCGGCCCCAGGAATTAAATGAACCATGGTCTCCGGTTTCTTTTACGGTATTGAACACGTCGTTATATTCAATGATATGCCCTCCCCAGGTTCCTTCACTTACGTTTATACCGGCGCGGGGCACATCGTAAATGGTATTGTGGCTTACCGTGATATCCTGGCACATAGATAGCTCCACCCCGGTTGATTGTTTTTCTACGTAACCGAGGTTAAACATCAGGTTATCATAAACTTTACAGTCTTTTGGATAGTTGTTTGTTTTAGGCCCGGGTGTACGGTCTATTTCTGTCGGTGGTATGTACTCGTTATATTCAAAGCTGGGCGAACGTACCGCACCCGGATCGCCAACAAAACAAATGCCGCTTGCACCGATTTCGGAAATCTGGCACCCGGACACTTGACAGCCGCGGTTGTACTTATTAAAAAAAACAGCGTTGCCACCCAGATTATGCAGAAGGCTATTTTCGAGGCGGCAATGTATGGCACCTTCGAATAATACTGCCCCGCCCCGGTAAATCGTCCAGTCACTGCGCAGCAACGGCTCCTTGTTTTGCATAAAAGTGCGTGCTGTTTCCGTCAACGTCAGTCCGGAGATCGTAATATTTTTAACCGGCTTTTCTTCCGTCCCCCTGAATTCAAATAAATGGGCAATCTGCGGTTCTTCAAACCTTGCAGTCTTTAAATCAAGGCCTTTAGCAGGGAAATAATATAAGATTTTAGTCTTTTTGTTATAATACCATTCGTTGACGGTATCAAGCTCTTCAAAAACATTCTCAGTATAACGATATTTTTCATGCATGCCCGAACGCCGGTTATTTTGCCAGCCCCCTTCCAGTATAGGTTGGCCGCTGGTGTCTTTCCCCGTAATGATATAATGAAAATCGCCCCACCTTGCACTATGCAATGCATGTACATACCCGCCGGCGGGCGACTTCCATCTTTCAGCACGTTCTTTGCTAATGGCATCTGCTGCTGTGCCACTGAGAATCTGCGCCGAAGGGTCATAGTTCGGGTAACGGGCCATGTGCTGTAATTTTCCGTTCACCAACAGTTCATCAAAAACAAAGTCATGACCAATCTTAGCCTGCCAGATACCATTTTTGTATGCTGTCCAATTCAAGCCGTCTAATTTAGCGCCGCCGCTTATGATAACCTTCTGATGGCCAACAGTCGTCAACACCAGCGATTCGTTATCCTTTCTGGAGTCAGCAGAACTGAACACAACAGGATCGCTCAAATAATATGTACCTCCGTAAAGCCTGATGAAAACGGCGCCGGAAACTTTCCTCGCCACTCTCAACGCACTACTTATAGAGGCTAACGGTTTGCTTTTAGTACCCGGATTATTATCATTTCCGCTGACGGAAACATATATATTTGTTTGCGCGTTGCTGCCAACCGGCCATAAAAACGCAGCAAATAAAACCGCTGTTATTATTAAGTCCTTTACTTTTTGCATTTAGTGCTGTTTAAGAATTACCCCATATGGTGACATTGCCCAGTCACACCTTTTTAACCCAATATTTTATATACTCAATCGATTGCAGGATATATTCAATTATCATTTTTGGTTATTCAATATACCAGGAACAAAATCTATTTTATTTCTATAAACTCCGGCTCGTACGGTGCAATAGTAAAATTGCCGGTATAACTTTTGTCAAAAAGAATACTCTGCGATTTCCCATTCATTGGTATTTCTTTTGGTTCTCCCGTCACGTTCAGGTATAAAAAATGGTTTTTATCAATCTGCCTTGCCATAACGCCTGCGGGAACCTGTGACCCCTTTTTAATACCCAGTTCATCTATTAGTTTATCAAGCAACGGACCTAATACCTCGCCACTTGCAGGCAAGCCGACATAAATTGCCCTGCCTTTGCCGTACTTGTTAGAAGTAATAATCGGATAATCTTTATCCAGGCTGGTTATACTTCCAAGAATTTCGGCTCCCTTAGATTCCATAACGTCAAATCGGGTTGATTCAGCGCCAATAGTTTTCCCATTGTAATTCAGTTCAATTTTTTTGCCTCTCAACGATGTGCGGGATATTTCGTTCATCTGCTCTGTTTCTTCATAACCGGCTACCCGTATTCCGAACACATCGCTTAAACGCCCCGGATGGGTGGATGCAAATACTTTCCCGGTTTCGTCAACCACGGCAGAATTACTTGTCATCACAACAGTGCCGCCATTTTTTACAAAATTTCTGATTTTATTGGCAGTTATTTCATCCATTACAGTTACGCCCGGCACAAAAAGTAATTTATACTTTAATGAGCTCTTGCTGATCTCCAAAATGCGGGAATCCATATTGCGGTAATGGAACAAATTCCAGCAGCTCTGTAACTGTTGGTCCTGCACCTCGGGAAACGAACTGCTGGCTATCTGACTTGGAAAGGAGAATGCTAAACCAACTTCCGGGCTGAGCTTGTAGGGAAAGTATTTTTCGATCTTTTTAAACTCGGTGGCTATCTTTTTGTATTCCTCATATTTACGATTGGGAACTCCGTCCCAATCAAGCATCCCTTCCAGATATTGCTCTTCGCCCGACCACATACTTTGCCAGGTCCATCCGCAAACCATTTGATTGCCGTACATTAGTGTAGCATAGGCCGATTTTCTGATCGAATTAGGAACCGCCGTCATTGTTGTAAACTCACTGCACCAGAAAGGGTTTGTACTTTCAAACTGGTTACGGGAAATTACAAAGTTGGCGTTCATAACACCCCAATTGGTGGTTAATGAGTTTCCGGGATAGTAGCCGCAACCCTCGCGGGCCATTTTCCCTGAATAGGCAATTTCCGAATAGTCAAAATATCTCATCCAGCTAAAGTACCAGGCATTGGTGTTGGTAAGTACACCAGGGGCATTGGCATTAACCTTGTCGAGTACCTTGAATAAAATCTGGTTAACTTCATCTGAAATAAAACGCCTGAAATCTAATATTTTCTCCGGGGCGCCATTTTTCTCGCCGGCCACGGGTAGCCCAACTTCGTCAAATTCGTTAATCCTTCTTGACCAACGTTGTGTAGCCCATGCTTTGTTAAAATTATCAATGGTAGCATACTTTTTGGTTAACCAAACAACAAACCTTTTCCTCACAGTTTCTGAGTATGAAATAGGGCCATCACCAGGTTCGTTATCAACACCAAAAGCTAACAGGGCCGGGTGTTTAGCGTAATGTTTTGTAAGTGTATCCGCATAGCGTACGGCGTATTTCTGATACATCGGATCCCCTACATCATCCATGTAGCGATGATTGGGGTATTGCGCATTACCCCCCGGGCTGGTAACATCAATTGAGGGATACTTGTGGTGCAACCAAACTGGCGCCGGACGAATAGCGATATCAAGGATCACCTTAATCCCTGCTTTATTCATCATATCCATCACAAAATCAAACCATTTAAAATCAAACTTACCTTCAGAAGGTTCATAACTGTCCCAGGCCAGGTGCCCCATCCTAACCGCCCTGAATCCGGCGGCCTTCATCAACGCGATATCTTTTTTTATTTTTTCCTGGTCTTTATCATCATGTGGATGATAATTGGTGCCGACATATAAAGTTTGAGCTTTAACCGACAAGACAGCCAGCAATAGCGTTGAAACTATCAACAGCTGTTTGATTTGCATTTTCATTTATTTAACTGATATTTTTATTGTTTTGAAATATTACGTGATGAATTACCTAACTGCAGAATAAATTCCTTTGTTATTTGTTTAGCAGGGCTCAGCAAATCCAGACAGGAAGAAGCAGCAGTCAATGTTTGGTTCCCCACTTAATTCATTATAAGGAATTGATAATTGGTGAGTCAAATTTAGCTTAAAGAATGCCCTAATGTTTAATTTAAAGGGACTTTATTTTATACAAAACCGACATTTGTTTATTAATTGAAAGTTGTTTCTGACTATGACAGTATCCAGATTGACGCTTATTTAACGGATATTTTTACTGTTTTTAAAAGATTACGTGATGAATTACCTATTTGAAGAACAAATTCGCCGGCTTCAACTTTCCATGCTTTTTTTGTTTCGTCATAAAAAGCCAAATCACCGACTTTTACATCCAGTTCAACTGTTTTAGTTTCGCCAGGTTGCAGAAAAACTTTTTCGAAAGCCTTCAATTCCTTTTCAGGACGCAAAACCGAACTAACAGGGTCGCTTACATACAATTGCACAACCTCGGCACCGTAACGGCTGCCTGTATTTTTGATTGTGAATTTTGCGTAGATGATATCATTCTCTTCATAGATCTTCTTGTCCGTCGAAAAACTGCTGAGTACGAAACCTGTGTATGAAAGCCCGTATCCAAAAGGAAACTGGGGCTGGATTTTCTTACTATCAAACCAGCGGTATCCCACCAAAATATCCTCCTCGTAATTTACCTTCAAATCTTTTCCGGGAAAATTACCCAAAGCATGGGCCGGCGACTGATCAAGCGTTACAGGTAATGTAAAAGGTAATTTACCGGATGGATTCACCTTGCCACTTAGTATATCTGCCACCGCATTGCCAGCCTCCATGCCACCATACCACGACCATAAAATAGCAGGTACCCGATTAACAACGCCCGCTAATTTTACAGGCGAACCCGCTATTATTACCACGGCTGTGTTAGGATTGACTTTTGCCACTTCCTGCATTAAAACTTCCTGTCCATAAGGCAAATCCATATTTTGTTTGTCGAAAGATTCGGTATCAAAATCATGGTTTAAGCCTCCGAAAATGATAACCACATCTGATTCCCGGGCAACTTTTACAGCCTCTTCAATCAATTTCCAGTCAACATTATTCGAATTTTCCTGGCCCCTGTTGCTGCCTTCTTTGAAAGTAGATTGTTTTTCGTACCCCTGCGCAAAGTTTATTTTTATGCTGGCGCCGAACTTTTGCTTGATTGCCTGTAAAGGGGTTATTTCATATAATGCTTTTATTTCTGAGCTAAGCCCCGCCCCGCAATGTTTCCGGGTAGCATTATCACCAATAACCGCAATCGATTGTATTTTTTTAAAATTGAAAGGAAGAATATTGCCTTTGTTTTGAAGTAATACCGCGGCTTCGGCAGCAGAATTGTAAGCCGCCTTTTGATGCTCCGGTGTATTCATTTTTCCCTTTTCGCGGTTACCTTCGTCAAACATCCTGGTTTTGAACATTACACGCAGCACATTAGCAACTTTTTCATCAACTACCGATACCGGTACTGTTCCTTCTTCTACGGCTTTTATTAACGGATTAGCAAAATACCATTCGTTGTAATCTTTTATATCGGTGCCCATTTCCAGGTCGAGCCCACTTAACGCGGCCTTTACCGTGCTATGTGCCGCGGCCCAGTCGGTCATCAACACGCCTTTAAATCCAAATTCTTTCCGCAGGATTTGCCTGTTGAGATATTCGTTTTCCGAACACCAGTCACCCCTGAATTTATTATAGGCAGCCATAACGGTGTAAGCTCCGCCCTCAGTGACAGCCGCTTTAAAACCGGGTAAATAAATTTCACGAAAAGCCCTTTCGCTTACTTGTACATCGACAGAGTCGCGATGCGTTTCCTGATTGTTGGCTACCCAGTGTTTTACACTCACCGCAACGTCTTTTGACTGCAGTGCTTTGATGTAAGCAACGGCCATCCTCGAAATAAGAAAAGGGTCTTCACTCATGTATTCGAAGTTTCGGCCCCCAAGTGGCGAACGGATAATGTTGATGCCAGGCCCAAGCAGCACATCTTTTTTCCGGAACCGGGCTTCCTCGCCTAATACAAGTCCCTGTTTTAAGGCCAGTTGAGGGTTCCAGGTTGCCGCAAGGGCTGTTCCCGGAGGAAAGCAGGTTGCCGAATCAGTTGTCCAGCCCGAATAAGCCCAGTCGTTCCTGTTAATTTCGGCGCGTACGCCATGCGGCCCATCACTCAGCGCCAGTTCGGGGATACCTAACCTCTTTATCCCGGATACATAAAACTTGGAATTGGCATGTAACAGGCCCACTTTTTCCTGCAAAGTCATCTGGCTGATGAGGGAACGGATTTTTTCTTCCTGCTTGCTATTATTAAGACTTTGCTGTGCATTTGCCGCTCCTGCTGCCAGCAGTATAAAAAAAAGCGCAAAGCATGTCCTTACAGCTATTTTTGGTTTCAATATCTTCATCGGTTAGCGTTTAATCAGGTTTACCAGGATGACATCATTTTCCCGGATATCAAATTCGCGAGAGTATACTGTATTGGGTTTTATTACGATTTCCTGTTTTGTTACAGGAGAGCCATTTTCTTGTTTTAACTTTTCAACCTGCTGCTTGTTTAACTGTCCGGGCCTGCCCATATCAACATAGCCTGTGTATGCATCGTTCACCCTATAACCTACTTTATAAACTTCCATCGTATATTTTCCGGCAGGTACATGCGATAGATTTATTTTCACTTTCCCTTTTGGTTTGGCGGGCAAATTCTTGATGTAATAAGATTGATTATTGACAGAATCCGGCAAAGTATAGGTATAATCCCATAATAATGCCTGGATATCCCCTTTATCATTTTTGCAAACCCATGAACGTGTATCGGTATTGGCTAACTCAGTTCCTCCAAGTTTATTCATGAATTTATAAGAATAAAAAGCCGGTTTGTTTATGCCTTGAATGTTGAGTAAACCAAAACCTCCATGGAAAGGTGTGAACCGTGGGCCTGGTTCTTCAAACACATCGGTAAAAACCCAGTACGACATGGAGTTGGCAGCATTGCCAACCTGTTTTAATTTTTCCAGTATATAAGCGGCTTCATGATAACTATCGTGAACAGGATCAGCCGGTGTGTAGGATGAACTCCATTCCGTATAATGCAGTTCCAGGCCGGGTTTTTCTGATTGAGCAATTTGTTTACGGGAATTCAGCACGTCGCCACTTACGGCCAGCGAATCTTTACTTAATACCGTGCCCGAATTGCCATACTCATCCAGAAAGCCTTGGTTTACCCCATAAGAATGGGTACTTACAAAATCGATTGGAATATTATTCTTGCTGCAATGGCTTATCATTTCGGGAACCCAGGCCGCGCCTGCAGTGCCTGGGCCGCCTACTTTATATTCGGGGTTTACGCTTTTAACCGCCCTTGCAGAATAATCGTACAATTTAAAATAATCGTCTTGCGTCCCCGTCCAGAATCCGGGAGATAAGTTAGGCTCATTCCATACTTCAAAATACCACGACTTTACTTCCTCGGCACCATACCGTTCTGTAAAATGCTGAACAAGGTTGGTTATGAGCGCCTGCCATTTGTTATAATCTTTTGGAGGGGTAACATTGCCACGCCACCAAAAAATTGTCTGGCTTCCGCTTGCCAGGGCATTAGGCATAAAACCCAGTTCTACAAAAGGCTTCATCCCAATTTTATGCAGAAAATCAAACAGCGCATCTACATACATATAATTATACTGAGGTTTCCCTTTTGAGTCTTCGGTATACACGGCCATATCATCGGTGAGTAAGCCATGCATGCGGATATATCGAAAACCACATTGTTTTCTTACGTATTCCAGTTGTTGCTGCCAGTCGGCACGTAGCCCTTCATTTGCCCGACCTGCGCCTACGCAGGCGTTAAACATGGCATTAAGCTTACCCGATGTCTTGTTTAAATCTACATTAATCGCTCTTTGCCCTTTTACATTTGCCAAAAAAGCGAATTGCGAAACCACCAATACCCAAATTATTTTTTTCATCTGTTTTGTTAATTCTTATTAAAATTATTCTGTCCACACGAGCACGCCCGATGGTTTTAGTGTTTTATCCCCAATTAAAACCTTTGCTTTTTCCGGCAGATTTACCGTGTAGTTTTCTGATGAGTAATTTAATGCTGTATAAAAGCCATCGCGCCAATAAACAAATACACCGGGAGGATAATCCTCCGTTGTAGCACCGGCATCTTTATAAATCTGCCTCAACAAATCTTTTTCTAATTTAGAATCATCGGTATCTACGCCGATATAGGTTACGTAGCCTTTGCCAATCCGGTGTTTTACTACGGCAGCTTTTCCTTTATAGAACTGGTTATTATATGTGGCCAGCACACCGGAAGTATCATCCGGCACAAGCAAATCGGCCCAGCTATGCCATGGATAATGATTTGAATTCATCAGAATATCGCCTTTACCATATGATGAAAGCATATCGGTTTGGCTTACATGGGCACCAATCAGGTTTGAAATGGGCAGGGCGGTCTCCCATTCCCAAAAATGGCCCCTGTGATCTTTGGTACCCGTACGGCAGGTAATAACCAGGTGACCGCCTTTGGCTACATAGTCATTCCATTTTTTTACCAATGCAGAATCAATCATTTCATAAGCGGGAACGATTACACATTTATACTTAGACAAATCTGCAGTTTCCTTAATGACATCAACCGGCGCTCCCAATGACCTTGCAGTTTTAAGGAATTTTACCGGGTAATCCCATGTATTCCATTGTCCTGTCTGTCTTTGTCTGTCAATGCTCCAGTAATTTTCCACATTCCACAGCAGCGCTGTTGACCGTGCGGCCAGCTTTGCGGGCATCTTCGCGCCTGGCGTAAATTGCTTCCTCAGTTCTGTTATTTCTTTCATAAACTGCATATAGTCTTTACCGCCCTGCGAAGGTGTTACGCCATCCGTTTGTATTACAGCGCCATGATATTGTTCGGCGCCATATAAAATTTGACGAAAGCGGTACGAACAGGCGACCTTGCCTCCAGCCGCAAAACTGTGGTACAGCCATAACCTAACAGTACCCGGTAAAAGCAGCGGATTGTAGCTCCCCCAGTTGACGGGGCCCGGCTGAATTTCCAAAACCCCCGAGACACCACCCACAGATTTGTAATATTCTGAAGCAAAAAGAACGACATCGCTGTTGCCTAAACGGAAACCTGATTCGCCAATGTTGTCAGATCCCCCGTTTGGATATGCCGTGTATGTTGCGAAATCCAGTTTCGTAGTACGGTTAGGATCTGAACCGGTGCAAACGGCAGTATAGTTGGTGGTAATAAATTGCGCCTTTGAAACGTTACCGCGTAAAACTTCTGCCTGAAAATCAAGGAACTCAGCCTGCGCATCTGCCGAATACCTTTTAAAATCCAGTAAGGCATGGGGATTATTACCCCACCAACCTACAAGGTTAGTATTAGGGATGATAACCTGGTCAAAACTATTAAACCACTGGCTCCAGAATGCGGCACCCCAGGCAGTATTTAATGCGTCAATGGTTTTGTATTTATTTTTCAGCCACGCTCTGAATGCTTCCTGTGATGAGGGACTATAGTCAGACACAGCACCCGGTTCATTATCTATTTGCCACCCGATCACGTTTTTGTTCTGCCCGTATCGTATAGCCATTTCCGCTACTATTTTTTTTACAAAGCCACGGAATTTCGGATTGACCATTGACTCTAATCCACGCGTACCATTCTCCGCACGGATATAGTGGCCATCCATAACAAACGTCTCCGGATAGTTTATCCGCATCCATGTTGGAGTTGTTGCAGAAGGCGTGCACAACAAAACCTTGAGATGATACTTTGTGCAAAGGGTCACTACCCTGTCGAGCCAGGTAAAATCAAACCGTCCTTCCTCGGGTTCCATTTTAAACCAGGCAAATTCGGCCAGGTGAACAAACTCAAAACCCATGTCTGATATCTTTTTTATATCCCTTTCCCATTGGGCTTCACTCCAATGTTCGGGGTAATAATAGATACCGGTTGTTACCAAATCTTTTTCCGGGAAAAAACGGCTGGCTTCCTGTGCTTTTAACGCAGCCGAAGGGATTAAGATCCCCAATACAATTGTTGTTAATAATTTTCTCATCAAAAAGGTCCTGGGCTTTTCTATAGAAGCTGTTATAAGTTGTTTCACCATAAATTTCATTCAGCATTATCAATAATATCATTTGTTATAAATGCAGGCGATATTGACTCTGCAATTATTCGAATGCAATTTGCGGTTTTTTGTGTATATATTAGTTAACACCCTTGTTAAGGGCGACAATTGTCCGTTGATCTTTTACTGAATAATTTTGCCTGTCCAGAGCACCACCCGTATCCCAGAAAAATGGCAGCATCCCGTTGGCTTTCGCTTGTTTTGTAATATAAGTTAGCCAATAATCCACAGCATCGTTATGTGTTGTTAAATATAAGCGAACGTGTTTACTGTTGTTTCGCCTATAGTTTATTTTCATTTACCCCTAATCTTTACCTAAAAAATTCATCTGAACAGAATACTGTTCAGATGATCTTTTTTACCACCCACAATAGGTGAACTTTAACGAAAGGTTTTATATTACTTGTTGCTTTGCTTAAAACCCTGCGCCTTTTTTTAGCGAATCTAATGCCTGCCGGTCTCCTATATATGCGGGCACACCGGTATTTGGCCGCTGAAATATACCGCTGGCCCATAAAAACGGCTGCACACCATGTGCTTTGGCTTGCTTTGTGATATAAGCATAGTAATGCCAACCCGATCTTAATGCCAATATCGAATCAGCCGGGTATCCGGTTAATCTCTCAGCGTGATATTGTATGTCAAATTCGCCCATAACTACCGGGATACCCTTATCGACAAATTTTGTTTTAACGTCTTTAAATGCGTTATCCATATAAGCTTCTTCTGTTGAGGCTACGCAGTTGCGATCCAGGAAGAGTGGGTTTTTTGTATGAAAGTCTTTTCCCCAGAAATATAATTCTTTTCCCCAGCTTGCGTCCATAGGTGTGGTACTACCGTAGCCACCTAATATGCAAAATTGCGGCGGGCTATAAAAGTGAAACTCTACCATCATTTTATGAGGCGTAGGGTCGGTAGGTAGTGTCGGTGTTTTATACGCATTGGCCGGATCAAGGTAAGAAGCAAGCAAATCAAGTGACGTAGAAGGCGACTGAATAACTATCGAACGATAAGCGTTTTTACCACCGGTACCACGCACTGCATCAATAAATGATTGGTGATAACGCATTAAGGTAACGGTTGTGGGTATATCACTTGCATTGGGTTCATTGGCACTGGCAAATATCAAATGCTCATCAAAATCCCGCATCGCCGTGGCTATTTGCTGCCAAATTGCCTTATGCTTGGCATTAACAGTATCCTGTTTAGTACCTGTAACTGTGCAGTCGATATAACCCTCGTGGTGGGTATTAAGTATCACATACATATTGTCGTTAATGCAATATTGAACAACTTCTTTTACGCGGGCGAGCCAGAGTGGGTCTATTTCCTCAGTTTGGTTATTTATTATGTGGTTACTCCAGGTGCAAGGAATCCTTATGGCATTCATACCAGTTGATTTTACCAGGTCAATCAGCTGCTGGGTAACTTTAGGGTTTCCCCATCCGGTTTCCCATCCGGGCGCATCCAAAGTGTTATAAATGTTCCATCCCATTGTCATTTTTGCGGCCAATTGCGTGGCAGTGCTGCCCATGCCGGCTGCATCGGGTGCTTTTGGCGATATATTATATGAAGGGTAGATTTGGGCATTTTGCATTATGGTAATTCGCCTTCTTTGACCATTAACCGAAGTTAAATTTAACACCGTTGACCGGGTACTGCCAGATGAATTTGCTGCTGCCGTAAATTTAATGGATGCATCACCGCTATTGCCCGATGTCTTGTCTAAATGCAGCCATCCTAAACCGGTAGTATCAACACTCCAGGCGGCATTGGTGGTAAATTTTAAGTCTATAGTTCCACCACCATCCGGTATAGCATCTGTTAAATTGGAAAGCGTTAGCTGTGCGGACGGTGTTGCTGATTTTTTACAAGAAACCACAACCAAAATCGCAAAAAACACTCCAAGTATCTTATACGCCGTCTCTATTTTCATTATCTTCATATTCGTTTTTTATTAAAATTCATCTTTTAATTAGTTTAAGCTCCACGTCAGTATGCAGCCGTAGAGCTTAAACTGTTTATTTAATTTTAACAACTCTTAAGTTATCAAAAGCACCATAAAAACCCGTTGCAGTGGCCGAAGTACTATAATTATGTATATATACTGTACACGAAGTATTTCCTGATGTACCTACCAAATCGGCAAGTTTGGATATTGATTCCCCTTTGCCCTCGCCAAGCGTAGCATCTGCTTTACGGAACGATGAGAACGGAATAGTCACCGTTATCCAACCTTTTGTTGCGTACGCTGCGGTTGTCGTCTCATTTTTTTGCCATGGTTCCCATCTGGCTATAGGGCTGCTATTTACGCCGCTTAGAATATCAATTGTACCGCCATTCCATGGTTTTGAGATATTTACATCAAATTTAAACGCCCAATCGCTAACCGCGTCATTAAGATGAGATGCCGGCACCCATTGCGCCCCGTTCATGAGTATTGCATAATTAGAGTACGTATTCCCTTCGCCCTTAGTCATAACGCCGTTTTTCAGCACCATGAACAAGCTTGAATTACCAGGAAAGTCTGGGTTGTATGGAGGCCATCCGGAACTCGGATCGCCACTGGTGAGGTTGGCTCCGCCCCACCATTGCCAGTTAAAGGCACCACTCCACTCCCAATTTGATATTGCACCTGTTGCTATATCGTTTACATTGTACACGGTAGCAGCTGTACCAAACTTTGTAGTTACAGATACCGGTCCGCTTTTGCTTAGCACAGGCAAAACAAAACGAACAGAACTTCCATCACTTGTTTCTTTAAAGGAGGTAATCGGGGTACCTGCAAACGATAGTGATTGGATATTTTTAAGATATGTACCATAAACAAACACCGAATCACCCTGCCGGGCATTTTCATTTGAAATGCTGGTAATGGTTGGCGTTGCTACTATTTTCATATTAACAGTACCAGCCTTGGCGACCACCAATAACTGATCGGTGGGTGTTGTTGCCGGCATCAGAAAACCAAGGGAAGTTCCGTCGAGGTTTGATTTAAACGACGAAATTGGAGTTCCGCCATACAAAAAGCGTTGAACCAGTACTAAATTTGTACCATAAAGGAAAACAGAATCGCCCGGGGCGGCAAATACGTTAGATATGGCCGTAACTGTAGGTGCCGGCGGGCCTAATTTAAAAGAGAACACTGTTGAACCTGCCGTTGTAACATACTTTACCGTATACAGTTTGGCAGTATCAATTGTTGAAAACTGTATGGCAGGGATTTGCACAACAGCACTGCCGGGGGCAAATAAAGCAATGTTAAAAGAGGCAGGAACCCCGTCAAAATAAATTTGAGTTGCATTTTGCAAATTCTGCCCGGTTATTACTACCCATTGGCCCTTTGCTACAGCGCTATGCAAAACCGTATCATTAGGCGACGCCACATAACTTTTAATAGCCGCGATAACCGGAGGGGCACTACTGCCGTCAGCATTCTTTTTACAAGCTGGTAATAAGGCCACTATCATGAATAAAAGCGGCAAAAAAAACAAGCTTAGGTATGATTTCTTTTTCATAACAATTTATTTAAAATGTTTCAATTAATAATATGGTACCGGTGGAGCCGCCAATTTCGGATCGGAGGATAATTCGGATGCCGGAATTTGCAATGTAAATGAACTGATGGATGCCGCAACCGCAGATGGAGCAGCAGTAGTATCCCTTGTTGCCTTACGCGTTGCAGGATCATAACTAAACGTTTGACGGCTGTGAGTGGCATCCTGATCGTTAAGCAACTTCACTGCTGCCATCGGACTGTAAAAAGAATATCTGACAAGGTCTATCCAATATTGCCCTTCAAAAGCAAGTTCAACTCTTCTCTCTTTAAGTATTGTAGGACCGTCCAACTTAGTCAGAGGGGCAACGCCAGCCCTTGTCCGCACCTTATTAAAATAGCTTAAGGCATCCATATCTGTAGTAATACCATTGTTACCTAAAATAGCTTCGGCATATACTAAATATACATCAGCCAACCTGAGCACTGCGTCATGCTCAACTGATGACGTATAAGTCATTGTTGGCGCGTTGTTATCCACTTCGTTGCCAATAATGTGTTTTTTTAAACCAACGCCTGTTGATTTAAAACCACCACCTGCAGCATTCAATTCGGGGTAATAATCTCCGTTGAGCATAATAGTGGCTTTGCGCCTTATTGTATCATCAGCTGAGTACATCTTATACAAATCCCAGGTTGGGGCCAAGCCAAACCAGGCACCGTTTTTTTGAGGATTTATAGAATTGCTTGGTGAAAAGGTTAAATACATGTTACCAGTTTCCCAACTCGTTTGATCTGGCGACCACTGAAATGCAAACAATGCTTCGGGGTTATCGTTGTATTGCGACCTGAAAAGATTATAATAACCCAGGTGGTTCGCGTCATCCTGCCCAAGAAGCGTTAATCCGCTGTTTTTACACACATTGCCTGCATATTTTTTTGCACTGTCCAGCAATGCCGTGTTGCGCTGCCCTTCCTGTTTGCTGCCCACACCTGCCATTGTTAAATACGCTTTGGCCAGCATTCCTTGCGCCGACCAGGTGGTTAGCCTGCCTTTGTCATCTTTTAAAGGAAGGTTTCGTGCGGCATAAGTTAAATCGATGGTGACAAATTTAAATACATCAGCAACAGTATTACGATAAAGCATAGGGTTTTCAATCAATTTGGAATTGTCCTCAACAATTGGCACAGCGCCCCAATAAACAGCAAGGTGATAATAAGCTACCGCACGTATAAACTTAGCTTCGGCAATAGCAGCATTCCTGGTTGCCTGCGGGATAGATGCCGACGCTGTGTTCTGTATGGCATTAATAACATTATTGCATTGACCGATCACATTATACAAACCTGTCCAACCCGAATTTAAAATGCCATTATTCGCCGTAATTGTACGACTAAAAAGCTGCCCCATATCATCGTTATAGCCTACGTGACCGGTTCCGCTCAATATATCGCCCAATTGCAACAGCGCATTATAATGCCATTGCCCCCAAGGCGCACCTCCATACAAACTGGCAGTAGCCAACCTTAAATCATTGGCGGTTTTGTAAAAATTAGTAGAGCTGATTTTCGAGTTGGATGGGCGGTTCAAGAATGCCTTTTTACACCCGGCAATTGCTGCTCCGAGTAGCAAAAAAAATACAATTTTATTAATTGGTTTCATAAAATATCTTTTTAAAATTGGTAATCATTTTATTTGTTAAAGGTTAGGCTTGCACCAATAGTAAATACGCGTGGTAAAGGATAGTTACCACCATCCACACCGCCCTGAAGGGGATTCCATGTACCAATTTCAGGATCCATCCCTTTATATTTTGTGATTACAAATACGTTGGATACATTAGCGTATACACGGAGTGAATGCAAGAATACTTTCGACAACATGCTTTCTGGCAAACTGTAATCTAACCTGATATTTTTACAACGCAGGAATGAAGCATCTTCGATCCACAAAGTAGAAGGACGATTATTATAATTGGTGACATTATCCTGTCTTAAACCTACAACCGATGTATTTGGGTTTGAAATATACACGTTGTTAATATCAGATGACGAACCTTGTGGATTTACCATTGCATATTTCGCGTAATCTAATACCTGGACAAAATAGGATGTGTTATTTTGTGAACTGGTTTGTGATACAGCCAATTGGTTATAAACTTTGTTGCCATAACTACCACTGAAGAAGATATTCAGGCCGAAATTCTTGTAGGTAAATGAATTGTTGATCCCATATTGGAATTTAGGGAGAGGTGAGCCCAGGAAAGTTTGGTCTCTGGTATCGATAATACCATCACCATTCAGGTCCTTAAACATACGGTCGCCGTACCAGATACCGCCATAAGCAGGAGTAATTGGATAAGGTTTTCCGCTTTGATCAGCACTCCGGGCATGGTTTTGAAAATCACTTGGCTTTGCAAATATGCCATCATATATGTAGCCGTAAAATTCGCCTATTGCCTGCCCTACTACGGTTTTTTGAACAGAGGTAGTTAAGCTGGCATCACTTCCGCCAGAACCTAAACTAAGTACTGTGTTCACATTCCGTGAAAAGGTAAAATCACTTTTCCATGAAAAGTTTCTGATATTGGTATTAGTAGTGCTAATACGAAAATCAAACCCTCTGTTGCGGATAGAGCCAACGTTTACATAAGGTGCATCCATGGCCCCCGGCGACCAACCAGAGGTAGTACCGCTAAATTCAGGAAGCGGGACTTTTAATAAAAGCCCGTTTGTTTCGCGGTCGTAAGCATCGAATGACAAGTTTATGCGGCCATTAAAAAACGTTGCGTCAATTCCGGCATTATAATAATTTGTTTTTTCCCAGGTTACGTCTGGATTTGCCAAATTGCTTTGAAACTGCGAAACACCTGATAAACCGGTAGGAACTGTTGTAAGTTGGGTTGCATAGGTATTGCCCGGTATACCCTGGTTATTGGTAAGCCCATAACCAAGTCTCAGTTTCAATTCATCTATAGATTTTACATTTTTTAAAAACGCCTCGTTATTAATTTTCCAGGCAAATGCTCCTGAATAGGTAACAGCCCAATTATGGTCAACCGGAAAATTTGAAGAGCCATCGTTGCGCAGGTTGCCGGTGATCAGATATTTATCATCCCAGGAAAAATTAACCCGGCCGAAATAAGATTCCGATGCGCTACCAGGACCACGATCGCCACCGGGTGGGGTCGTTAGAGTAGGATCAGCAGCACTAATAACATGCACATTATTTGAAACGAAATTTTTACCCGAAGCACTTACCTTTTCGTAATAATCTGTATTTGCTTCGTGCCCTCCTAAAATACTGAATTTAGATTTCTTGAAATTATGGTTAAAAGTTAAATATTGGCGCCATGTGGTGAAGTAGTCGTGATTAATATCCGAGCTGGCATTGCTAACGGTGTTGGAGGCATTGTTTGTTGCTGTACCAAATGAATAAACCGGATTAAAAGTATCGTGGGTGCCAAATGTGAAGTTACCAGATACTTCTGTACGGAATGACAGATCCCTTGTAAACTGTATTTCTGCATAAGCGTTGGTATACGCCTCGTATCTTGCAGATTCGTTTTTTGTAAGGTTGGCTATGCCTACAGGGTTTGCAACAGGTGGTACCCAACCATCCGAGGTGGTAACGCCACCATAGGAACCATCGGCGTTTTTTACCGCAACATCGGGTGTCAAGCTTAACGCCTGGCCAATTACACCGCCATCAGTGGCAACTGTGTTTTCATAAACACGAAAAAACTGAAGGCTGGTTCCTAATTTTAACCATTTGGTAGTTTTAGTGTCCAGGTTTATACGTACTGAGTATCTTTTGAAAGCAGATCCAAGCGCTATACCTTGCTGATTGAAATAAGACCCCGATATATAATATTGGGTTTTTTCATCGCCTCCGCTTACAGAAAGTGTATGATTGGTCATCGGCGCTTTACGGAATAATTCACTTTGCCAGTCGGTACCTTTACCTAAATATTGCGGATTGGCTAATTCCGGCCTTGTACCGTAGCCCCAAACTTGTGCGCGGGCATTCAAAAATGTTGCCAACTGTTGTAAGTCCACGGTAGGGAGCCTGTTACGAATCTCCTGGTAACCGGTATAAAAATCGTAATTTACTGTTGGCCGCCCTGCTTTACCTCTTTTTGTGGTAATAACGATAACACCATTGGTAGCCTGCGAACCGTATATGGCAGTTGCAGATGCATCTTTCAATACGTCGAGCGATTCGATGTCGTTAGGATTGATACCACTTAAGGGATTGGAACCGTGACCAGGGTCGGTAGCTGGCGGAATAATAACACCATCTATAACAACCAATGGCGCATTGGCGCCTGATATTGACGACACACCACGTATTTGAATAGATACGCCACCACCGGGCTGACCTGATATCTGTTGCACTACTACACCGGCAACTTTTCCTTGCAGGGCCTGGTCAAAAGTAGTGGGCTGTGTTTGGCGCAATTCGGTACCAGTTATTGAACTGATAGAGCCCGTTACATCTGGCCTTCGCGATTTACCATAACCGATAACGACTACCTCGTTCAAATTGCTGGATGTTGAATTGAGCTTCACGTTAATTGCTCCGGCTTGTTTAACAGTTATCTCCCGTTTCGCAAAGCCTAAAAAGTTAAAAACAAGCACTTTGCCCGGTTCAGCGGCTATATTGTAGCTACCATCAGCGCTGGATATAGTGCCGAGGCCTGTGCCTTTAATTTTAACGCTTACTCCCGGAATTGGCTGACCATCGTCTGCACTTGTTATTTTCCCGGTGATATTTACCGTTTGTGCATGGGCAGAAAAATAAAGGAATATGCCCGTGATAATTAATGAAATCTGGTATTTCACTCTCTTTTGTAAATTTTTATCCATCTTTTAAAAGGATTTTAAGGTTTGATAATTGGTTCATTGTTCTTTGGTTAGTAATTAATTGGCTTTAATTTTTACTCATACTTGCTTTGTTTAATAATTAACCCCGACAAACAACCGCCAAAAAAGATCCGTTTAAACCTAATTCACTGTCAGTTCCTGCACACTAGTTGCGCACGAGCTATCAGTAAAAAATCTAAACACAGTCAGACACCTGCTTGCTAAGGAAAAAAATAAATTAACTCTTGGTTCTATTAATAATTGGTGGAACTCTTTTCAAAAACGGCATATTTAAACGTGCCGCATCGACCTTGTATTCCTGAGAGTGAAGCTATGATAACTGAAAAAGGGAGGGGCGGCAGAGTTGACTAAAAATATAGACCAAATGTTCAATGAAATATAACAAACTGAAAACAAGATACTTAAACAACAAAAACAACCTGATTTGGATTAAATACCTTGAAAAACCGCCAACTTAGTGGATAATTCCATATACCCGGCATCATAAATACGTTAATCCGGTATTGTAGCCCCGCAGCCGCAATACTATCTGATCGTGGTAAGCTAAAACTTAGCTACAATGAATGAAGTAAAAGTTTAGACAAAGGAATTCAGTTTATAATAAGCAAGTACAAAACTTAAATACGGACAAGTCCGTGCGATATGGCTGCACACCAACTTATATGGATTAAAAGTTAACATTGCAAAGCCGATAGCGGGATGCTTTATCATCCTGTTGGCGCGCCAGGCAGTACTTTTAAACAGTCATCTCTGCATGATTACCAACTGCTCGTTTCGGGAGTATTTGTTTATGAAAGGCGTTATTCGTTATTTTCTGTTTCCGACAGTTTCTTTGGGCGAATAGAACTGATATAGGCAGAAGGAAGAGTCTTATACTCATCCTTGAATAGTTTTGTAAAATATTTAGGGGTATTGAAGCCGACTTCATAACAAATCTGGCTGATTGTCATTTGACTGTTCTCCAGTAAATACACCGCTTTTTTTAGTCTGATGGAACGAATAAATTCAACCGGCGATTTGCCGGTAAGCGCCAACACCTTATTATATAACGATCCGCGGCTCATGTTCATCTTGCGGCTCAATTCTTCTACCGAAAGGCTTTCGTTTAATATATTCGATTCTATATATTCAACAATACTCCTTAACAGTTTCTCATCTTCGTTTTGTAAAGGCGTTTCCTGCAGTTGCACGTCCATTTGCTTTTTGTACGTCCGCTTATAGGTATCCCGAAGGGTTAAGATGTTTTTGATTTTTGAAAGAAGTATTTCGAAATTAAAGGGTTTTGTCATGTAATCATTAGCACCAATTTCCAAACCTTTTATTTGTTCTTCATCACCCGTTAATGCGGTTAGCAAAACAACGGGAATGTGCGATGTACGTTTATCATTCTTTAGTTTTTTGCATAATTCAATTCCTGTCATCTCGGGCATGCTGATATCGCTTACAATAATATCCGGATGTTGCGAAAGGGCCTTTTGCCAGCCTTCCCTTCCGTTTGAAGCTTCGATTAAAAAGAATATATCTTTTAAGTTGTCCTTCAGGTAAAAACGAAAATCATCGTTATCCTCAACTAAAAGAACCACCGGCTTTTTATTTGCCCGTTGCTGTTTGGGTACGGCTTTAATTTCACTGTGGCTGTCTTCACCCGGATTCCCGATATCAGCCTCGTCGACGGCTACTACATCCGTTTCTAACCCAGCATAAACAATAAATGGCAATTTAATGATAAAACAGCTGCCGTGATCTGGCTCACTCTCAACCGTTATTTCTCCTCCATGCATCTTCACAAACTCATGTGTAATTGCCAGGCCAATGCCGCTGCCTTGATTGATCATCGACTCAGGAATATCGTGTTGAAAAAAACGCTCGAAAATTTTACTTTGTTTTTCAAGCGGAATGCCAATACCTGTATCAATCACCTTAATCTCAAGCGGGGCGTCGGCAGTCTTCCCATCTACATTGAGCAAAACGCTTACCTGGCCGCCCGACGGCGTAAATTTAAAGGCATTTGATAGCAGGTTAAACAATATCCTTTCTATCTTATCGTGGTCAAAACTGGTAAACAACGAGTCAATCGAGGTATCAAAGACAAAATCAATCCCTTTTTCTTCGGCTATATCTGTAAATGACATGCTTATTTCGCTGATGAACTTCACAATATCGCCGGGCTTGCTATGCAATTTCAACTCCTGAACTTCCATCTTACGAAAATCAAGCAGCTGATTTACCAGGTTTAATAATCGCCTGGCATTCTTTCTTATCATGCTCAGCTGCTGTTTCTGTTCCTGATCGGCACGGGTAAGCATTTTATCAACCGGCGCCATGATCAGCGAAAGGGGCGTTCTGAATTCGTGGCTTACATTCGTCAAAAATTTAGTTTTCAGCTGGTCAAGCTCCTGCATACGTTTAACTTCCTGGCGCTCCTGTTCTATCAGTAATTTTGCTTCCTGCTTTTCCTGTTCAGCTGCGAATTGCCTTCTTATTTTTTGTATACCGCGTTGCCGGATAAGCAAAAGGATGCCCAGAAACAGTACCACATAGACAACATATGCAAAAGTTGATTTCCAAAATGGCGGCAATATTTTGATCTTTAACGAAATATAATTGGGATTCCATGCACCACCGGAATTGGATGCCCGCACCTTAAATACATAATCCCCCCCATCAAGGTTAGTATAGTTGGCTTTTCGTGTTCTATTATCCGCATTTACCCAACCTTTATCAAATCCCTCCAGCATATACTGATATTTTACTTTTCCGGGATTGAAAAAATCAAGTGCGGCAAATTCTATCGAGAAGATATTTTCGCTATGATTAAGTACAATGTTGTTTGTTAACGATATTACTTTTGATAGTACCACATGCCCGTTAATAGCCTCGTTGGCTGATACACTTTTATTGAAAAGCTGAAAATCGGTAAATATCAATTGTGGCTTATTAACGTTGGGTCCTAAGCTTTTAGGGTCAAAAATATTAAAGCCGTCAACACCTCCAAATATCAATTCGCCACTGCGTGTTTTTAAAGCGGAATTCATATTAAATTCACGGCCTTGCAAGCCATCCGTTTCGTCAAAGTTTTCGAAATGAAAACTAAAACCGTTACCCTTCGGTGTTAAGGTGACATGGCTTAACCCATTTGAGGTGCTCACCCACATCGTTCCTTTGTTATCTTCCAGCGTTTTCGATATTGAATTTGCCGGGAGCCCATTTGTTTTTGTCAGCGATGTAAAATTATTTGTCTTTGGATTGAAAACACTCAACCCTCCTGATGTCGCTATCCACATCAAACCACGGCTGTCCTCGTTAATGCTGTTTACATTATTGTCTACTAAATTATTTGCGTCACTGCCATTTGAGATGTAATGAGTTACCCCTTTCCCATTTTTCAGTATTACATCTACACCAAAATATCCTCCGGTCCATATATTGCCACGCTTATCCTCAAACATTGCTGTTATCATCGGAGACCTGATTTCACTCTGTTTAAAAGGATGATAAAATATTTTTTTTGAACGGTCGAAAATTTCAAGACCTCCGGCAAACGTCCCTATCCATAAACGGTGCGACGAATCTTCCAGAACACTCCAAACCCTGTCATCAGCTATACTGGTGGTTACTTTATCATCATGTTTGTAATGGGTAAATTTGGTTCCATCAAAACAGTCCAGACCACCAAAATAGGTTCCTATCCATAGTTTTTGGTCATAACCAACACATAAGTCAACAATAATATCATTACTCAGACTATTTGTGTTTCCCGGATCATGTTTATATTGTGTAAACCTACCTGTTGTGCGGTTAAAATAAATCAGGCCGCCCCCATTGGTGCCAATCCAGAGGTTTCCGTGCTTATCTTCTATAAATTTGTAAACATCGTTAAAACTTAAACTACCAGGATCTGAGGCAAAATGCCTATAGAGCGGAAACCTGATGATATTTTTATGATAATAACTTACTCCCTTTTTAAAAGTACCCGCCCACATAATACCGAAGATATCTTTATAGAGGAATACACTGTTTTCCCTTAATGATGTGGGGTCATCTTCCCGGTTTAGCAGATAAGTAATTTTGAAATCCTTTTTGTCCAGTACATTTATGCCCCCATGGTCAGCGGTAATCCATATCAGGCCATCATCGGCCTCAACAATACTGGTAATTACCTTCGCATTTAACTTTGCCCCGGCCGATTCCTTATCAATATGCCGCACAACCCCTGTTGAAGGGCTGTAGTAAAATATACCAGATTCCTTATAAAATGCGTAAAGCCACAAATCATTGTCGCGATCTACCATTAAAGAATAATCCCCGCTTTTATAATTTGTTGCCTTATTAAAGGCATCCGTATGGTAGCTAATTTTATTAAGTTTAATATCAAACATCTCCACTATGCCATTACTATAAACTATCCATACATTGCCTTTAGCATCGGTAGTGATGTCTGCAATGGAACTTGAATATAACAACGGGGTGGAACGATTGCTATGAAAATAGTGTTTTGTTTGCTTGCTTATGGCATTGTATCTGTAAATACCTGAATCGGGGAACAAAAACCAAAAGTCTGTTGAGCCAGACCGCAATATTTTAGAGACGTGGGGATAAGCAGGAAGTTTTAATGAATGAAGCAACGGCCGCATATCACCGTTAAACTGTTCCGTTTCAGGATCATAAAAACAATATCCACTACGGGTTAGTATCCATAATTTTTTATCAGGGCCTTCAAAAATCCTGTAAATAAAATCGTCACTAACTGAATTTTTATTATTGCCATCGCGCTTAAATACTTTAAAAGTATAGCCGTCATAACGATTAAGGCCCGATGCAGTGCCAAACCACATAAAACCTTTAGAATCTTTAAATATACAATTAACCTGGTTGTGTGAAAGCCCGTTACTTATATCGAGGTGTGAAAACCGGTACTGACTGCTTTGTCCAAAAACATTTACGTATCCGAAAATTAAAGTAACTGTAAGTAAAAAATAATATTTTATGCGAATGGAGATCATTATTGAAAGCCCAAAATCAACAGATTAACTTTTATAAAGTTAGTACACTAAGGTAGCACAAATGTTGTATAATGAGCAGACATGATTCAATTTTTACGCCGATTTTCAAAGGATGAGTTATTAAAATAAAAATGCGTCCGTATCTCACCCCGGACGCATTTGACCTGTCTTTTTTTAATTACAATCACAGTATTATTGTGATCTCTTAAAAAAACGCGTCCGTATCGCACCCCGGACGCGTTAACCTGCCTTTCTTCAACTAAATCACAACTTTATTGTGATATCTTAAATGTTTTTTTTTCTGGGCTAACAGCATTTTTTTTAACAGGTTGTTTAAATTTGTTCGTACCAGTTTATATTTTCACAAATCCCCATTGCTGATTTTTGGCGCCGGTGTAATCCGATTGATCAACGGC
Source organism: Mucilaginibacter sp. P2_A5 (assembly GCF_056404995.1). Lineage (NCBI taxonomy): Bacteria > Pseudomonadati > Bacteroidota > Sphingobacteriia > Sphingobacteriales > Sphingobacteriaceae > Mucilaginibacter > Mucilaginibacter sp. P2_A5. The sequence goes on along the minus strand of NZ_JBFUCY010000005.1, from coordinate 137,929 downwards.
AGTACCATTTCTAAGCGAAGTCGCTGTTGAAGATGAAACAACTTCCAGCGCTTTTCCGCTATTTACATTTACAATTTTAAAGTATCCGTTATCGGTGGCCTGGATTATCCAATTTTGATTATTACCGCCTGTACCTGAGTAAGCCCATATGTCTGCGATACCTCCGTTGGAGCCAGACCAATTATAAATTTCCAAACACTTTCCGCTGGCATGCATAGGCGTTAACAGATAGTGCCCGCTGCTCCCGGCTTGCACCTTAAATTGCTGGTTTTGTCCGACTAAATAATCCCATTGACCCGCCGTTGCCCCATTAGCACTTGCCCAGCCGCCAATCTCTAAAGCTTTAAAACTGAATCTGTTTACAATCTGATACACACTTCCAACCTGAATTGCAGATGAAGCGGCAGTCTGTGTTCCTTGCACAAGCGCCGCTAATTGCTGTTGATCTTGTACAGCATACGTAGACCTGTTAATGATATAACCTGTATCCCAAAGAAATGGAAGCATGCCGTTTGCCAGTGCCTGGTGCACAGTATAATTATACCAATAAGCCCTTGAGGCAATATGGAGATCATAAGCATCTCCTGTAAGAGATCGGCGCCCTGCTGCAAATTCTCCCATTACAACCGGGATGCCTTGGTTAACAAACTTCGTCTTCATCGATTGGAAATATCCATTGAGGTCCGACTCCTCCCCATAGGTGGCGTTGCGTGTAGGATCGGTGGTGGAGTGATATCCCGCCCCCCAATAATAAAACATGTTACCCCAAGATGCGTCTCCGTCCATCAAACAGAAATTGTAAGGGGTATAGTAATGTACTTCAACCATCATACGGTTGGATGCCGGATCTGAGGGAAGGGTGTTCATCAGGTTGTTTGTTTTTGTAATATCTGTACTTGGCCCCTGGACAACCAAGGTTCTGTAACTGTTGTGCCCGCCGGTTGATCTGACAGCGTTGATAAAAGTTTGATGATAAGAAAGCAGAATACTCATCCCTGTGGCATCTGAAGCGGGAGGTTCGTTAGCGCTGGCAAAAATCAGGTGTTGATCAAAACCGCGCATTTGGGTTGCAATTTGCTCCCAAAGTGCCTTTTGTTTGGCATTAACTGCAGCCTGCGCTGTGGTTGTAATATTGGCATCCAACCATCCACCGTCCCAATGTATATTTAATATTACATACAAACCGTCGTTAACACAGTATTGCACAACCTGCTGCACGCGGGCGAGCCAGGCCGGGTCTATTTTTGCAGTTGTTGAATCCGGCACATGTGACCAATTCCAATTACAAGGAATCCGTATCGCGTTAAAACCGCTTTGTTTTACCTTGTCAATTAGGGCCTGGGTAATGTTGGGGGCTCCCCATCCGTTTTCATTATTTACTGCTTCCATTGTGTTGCCAATGTTGTACCCTAACGTCATATTTGCAGCGAGTTGAGCTGCCGTACTGGTCATCCCTGTTTGATCGGGCGGAAGTGGCGAAACGTTGTAACTCGGATAACTGGTTGCAGTCAACGTCTTTTTACTGGTTTTAGCAAGCGGCTTAACGGCCGAACCGGGAGTTTCCTGTTTGTGGCATCCCGACGCCACCAGAATGATAGCGATACCGAAAAAATAGTTTAATGTTCTCATATTGAATGTAAAATTGGTTTCTTGTAAAAAGCGATAAAAATGAAATACGCACAGACTATTGCGGCTGTAACAGACCCATATAGCAGCCTGATTACATCATCGGCAACATCCAGGTTCATTCATATGCTTGTATTAGATTATATAATTGGTAATTAATTGTATTTATTCCCGGCCATAAAAAACGATAGCTAACAATACGATCTTCGTTTCAATAACAGTGCTTTCGTTTCTTATCCGGAAACAAAAAAACAGTTATCGTTAATTTGAAAATGCGCTCAGGTTTATTGATCGGGCAGCCAAAAATATAGACAGGGAAGATGGATGAACGGGTACAAAAGTGAATAAATAGGGCACGAAATGTTCAAATTGACAAATTTCCGGTACCAACTTATACTTATGTAGTATATTTGGCCTTCAATTAGTTATAATATTCCCCCTTCAAAGAGTATATGGAATTGACCCAATACATGAATAGTAAAATAAAGTTCAATGCAGAAGAAAGCAGTGTAATTGATGCCGCTTTCAAGCGGGAGTTTTATCCTAAAGGGACTATACTGGCAGACCCCGGTAACCGGTCGCAAAAAGTTCATTTTATTGAAAAGGGAATGATCCGGACATTTTATAACAAAGACGGAAAGGATATCACTCATTTCTTTTTTGACGAAAATGCCTTTACAATGTCGTTGGAGAGTGTTTATTTTAACAAAATAGATCCTTATGGCAGGGAGGTTCTTGAAGACACTACATTGAGGACTATGCACTTTACGGAATTTAATGCTTTAGTTAATAATATCGATGCATTCAAAGATTTCTTTTTTATTGTAGCGGTCGAGACGATAAAACAATTTTCGGACAAACTTTTTTCGCTACAGTTCCAAACTGCAGAGCAACGGTACAAGTCGATGATAGACAATTATTCAAATATTTTATTGCGGGTGCCGCTTGGGCATATCGCTTCCTATTTAGGTATTACCCAACAAACCCTGAGTGTTATAAGGGCCCAGAAATAAGTTTTCATTAAACGGCACCAGGTAAAGTTTTAGTCACCGGAACGATTTCATAATGCCAAATGTTATTTAATCCTGGTTTCGCCATCGGGTGAAAGCCTCCACTTGAAATAACCATCCAACACCTTTAACGATGTGGCGCCCGGTACGGGGCCGGTATGTACAGTTTGCGAAAAGTACATAACAACAGGATTAGCATCGCTAAAAGCGGGCCATTTAGGCTCTCCCGACCCGTTTGGATCGCCATACTTCGCAAAATTTGTCCAATACGTGCCCATCGCATCTGAAATATCCAGGTCTGTTTTAGTAGTTTGCGGACTCGAGGTATCCAGCGTACCAAATACATAAGTTACTTCCTGTCCATGGGGCGATCCATATCCTGCACGGGGCGAACCTTCCGGATAATCGGGATGCTGATCAAAATAATAAAAAAAAACCTTCGATTTACCCTTTGACTGTAACCTTGCCCAACTCCAGGTATGCCAGCCAAACGCGGCATCCCGCATCAAATCACGGGCAGTTTTAGCAACATTATCGGTGCCGGCCGGATAAGCTTTAATAAGTTCATCAGCAAACTTACCATAGCGTTCTTTTACCGCGGCAACATAATCTTCCGGAGTTTTTGGAGGCGAAAAGCTAGCGCCCTCGTCGGAGTTATAACCTACCAGGACAGGTACATCGTTATATTTCCCCTCTTCATAACGTTTATACTGGTCGCCAGGTATTACCCGGCCATCTATAACAGGCCAGGCTAATCCACGTACCTGGGGCAGTTTATCTGCATCTATCTTTCGCAAATTGGCAATTGAAGTAAAGCCGGCATCTTTAACGTATGCTGCGCCGGCAGCTTCCGCAACAGGCAAACTTTTCATATTTTCGCCCGGATAAGTTATATTACGTGTAGGGCCGAATGAGCCGCCGCTTTGGGAGATTGCACCATGGAAAAGGCCTCTAGCCAACGGGCTTGCACATAACATACTTACCGCGATACCCCCTGCCGATTCACCAAAAATAGTGACTTTATTAGGATCACCGCCAAAGGCAGCAATATTTTCCCTGATCCATTTAAGGCCCGCGATCATATCCAGCAGGCCATAATTTCCCGAAACATGATTGGGGTTTTCGGCGCTCAATTCGGGATGCGCCAAAAACCCTAGCTGTGCTACCCGGTAGGCAATGCTTACCAGCACCACACCTTTTTTTGCCAGCTTTTCCCCGTTATAAGATGGTTCGGCAGTTCCCCCAAAGTTAAAAGCACCGCCGTATATCCACACCAGCACGGGTATTTTGTCTGCAGGCGACTTAGCCGGCGTCCAAACGTTCAGATACAAGCAATCTTCACTTTTTCCTGAAACGGGGTTGCCACCCTGCATAGGCTCCGGCGCAAATTTATCGGCCAGCCGAACACCATTCCATTTTGCGGCGGGTTGCGGAGCACGCCAACGCAACTCTCCTACCGGAGGCTTGGCAAAAGGAATGCCTTTATAAATGGTAAGGCCGCTTTCAAAAGTTCCTTGTACCAATCCCTCTTTCACCTTAACAGGAGAAGGTTGAGCGCGTACAAATTGAGCGGCAAGCACCAAAGCAAGCAAAAAAATCAGGTGTCTCATAAACATTTATAATTGTTGGCTTATCAAAGCTACGTTAAATGAATGATCTTGAAAGCCCTATTTAATAACAAAATATCTCATTAAAAACCTGCGCGATTATTTTGCGTACCCTTTTCATTTTTTAAGATATCTTAAAAGCAGCCTCACCCTTCTTGTCTTCCTTTGCATTATAATTTTTCGGTAATGCAAAAGGAGATTGAAGAAATGGGGATCCATTATATATTTATAACAGATGACCTTGGGATTGCATCCGTCTTTCCGGCCATAAAGTTCAAATTGACTGACCTGAATTGTCAGCAAGTCTCGCTACTCTATTTTTCTGTAAACAAACAACACATATTCCAAAAAGAACTGCAAATACTTGAGAGGCGTTTCCCTACTCAGCTATACGTAAGCTACATCTCAAAAGAAATTGAAGCCGCAACGGTATTTCCAAACGAGGAGATTGAAGCTGTACTAAACGCCAACACAATGAAACGCATGGATTTTATTCTTTCGGGCAATCAGGAATTTATTGAGAAAGTTAAAAGCATACTGCATTTTTTTGATATAAACGAAATACAAATACAAGAACAATTTTTCACAGAATAATAAAAATAACATTAATATGAAAAGAAACAACAAACTTATACCAGTCCTGATTTTACCGGCCCTGATTTTTCTGCCGGGCTGCAAAAGCAAAAACAAGACCGCCGCAGAAAGTGCACCTTCAACTTTTGCTGTCAGAACACAGGTTGTTCATGCCGATATTATAGCCAAAGAGGTTTCTGTTAGCGGAAACATCGAAGGTAACACCACTGTGAAGCTTAGTTTTATGGTGGGTGGCAAAATCAACTATATATCCAGTAAAGAAGGAGAAAATATTGCAAAAGGACAACTGGTTGCCAGCCTGGATCCAACTAATTATTCCATTGCCAAGGGTACAGCCGATGTACAGGTTAGTACCGCAACTGACGAATTTAACCGCTTAAACATATTGCATGACAGAGGCAGTTTAAGTGAAAGCGACTTTTCCAAAGTAGGGTTCAATTTACAACAGGCAAAACTTCAGCAACAGTTACAGCAAAAAAATCTGTCGGATACGAGGTTGTATTCGCCAATTAGCGGCGTATTGCTCAAAAAACAAACTGAAATAGGTGAGATCGTGGGCGTTGGCGTGCCGCTATTTGTTATTGCAGATATCAAAAAGGTAAAGGTATTGGCTTATGTTCCTGAAGCTGAACTGCATGAAATAAAGATTGGGCAAATCAGCAAGATTAACATTTCATCGCTCGATAAAGTATTCACCGGAAAAGTAACTGAAGTTGGCTCAGCAGCCGATGCTACATCCAGGGCTTTCACCATTAAAATTGAACTGGATAACCCGGAATTGCTCATCCGGCCAGGAATGATTGCCGAGGCAAAGATTGCTACCACCGAAAAAAAGCAGATGATCTTATTACCGGCGGAATGCATTCAACAGGATTTGGCCAATCAGAGCTACGTTTTTGTGCTGGATAAAACACAGGACAAGGTATTTAAGCGCAGAATAAGCCTGGGTGATATGTTTGATAACAAAATTGAAATTATTTCGGGGCTTACTAACGGCGAAGTGGTGGTTACCAGCGGCCAGAAAAGATTGTCTGACGGTTCATCAATTTCTATAACCAATAAATAAAACTGAAATGAATATTATAAAAGCATCGCTTAAGTATAAGCAGGTCACATTATCGGTACTGCTATTGCTTTTTGCGGTTGGTGTAAATTCCCTATTGAATATGCCACGCAGGGAGGATCCTAAAATTACCATCCGCCAGGGCTTAGTCATTGCATTTTTCCCGGGAGCTAACTCCGCACAGGTGGAAGACCAGGTTACAAAAAAACTGGAACAATATCTTTTTCAATATGAAGAGGTAGATAAATCAAAAACATATTCTACTACAAAGGATGGCGTAGTGGTAGTAAACGTCGAGCTGACCGAGAGCGTAAAACAACCCGACATATTTTGGAGTAAACTTCGCCACCAGCTTTTAGTATCAAAGCAAATTGATTTACCGGAAGGCGTTAAAGGGCCTGTTGTAAACTCGGATTTCGGCGATACTGAAGCCCTGGTAATCGGGCTGGAAAGCAAAACAGCCAGCTACGAAGAATTAAAACACTATGCCCAAAGATTGGAAGATTATCTGCGCACCATACCCGCTGCTTCAAAAATAAAGCGGATAGGCGAGCAGCAAGAGGAAATTGTGGTGTCATCCAACACGGAGAAAATGTCACAATATGGGGTTAACGCCCAACAGGTTGTACAGCTCCTCCAATCTCAAAACAACATTAACCCAACCGGCGAGGTTAAAACAAGCAGCAACAAAACGCCGCTTTATACAAATGGCTACTATAATACCGAAACAGACCTGTCCAATCAAATAGTTGGCACGTCCCAATCGGGTTCTGTAGCAAAGCTGGGAGATGTAGCCACCTTAACCAGGGATTATGCTGATCCGGATAATATTATTGCGGTTAATGGCAACAAAGCTGTAATCCTCTCGGTTCAGATGCAGGAAGGCAATAACATTGTGAAATTTGGTAAAGAAATAACCGGCAAAATTGAAGAAGCCAGAAAAGTAATTCCATCCAATATCAAAATCACCACCGTTGTTAATCAGCCCCAGGTGGTCGACGAAAATATATCGCATTTCATCCGGGAATTCTTTTTGGCCATCGTATCAGTGATCGTTGTGGTTGTATTGCTTTTGCCCTTACGTATAGCTACTGTAGCAGCTATGGCAATCCCGATGACCGTTGCGGTAACCTATGCCATAATGCATGCATTGGGGATTGAATTGCACCAGGTTTCCCTTGCCGCGCTAATCCTCGTATTGGGAATGGTAGTGGATGATGCTATTGTAATTGCCGACAATTATGTAGAACTGTTAGATGAAGGTGTTGACAGGGCAACCGCAGCATGGAGAAGCGCCAATGACTTGGTAGTGCCGGTACTTGCTGCAACCGTTACTATCATTGCTTCTTTTATGCCGATGATTTTGTTACGGGGAACTGTGGGTGAATTTATTTTCGCATTGCCTATAACCGTAGCAGTAGCCCTTGCATCATCATTTTTAGTTGCAATGGTATTAACCCCTATGCTTTGTTTCACTTTTATCAAAAAAGGGTTGCACCAAAAAAGCGACGCTCCCGAGGAAGAAACGCCCAAAAAGAAACAAAGAAAATCATTGCTGGACTTAATGCAGAACGGGTATAACAAACTTTTAGATTGGTGTGTCAATCATCCGAAGATAACTATCATAAGCAGTTTAGTGCCTATTGTATTTGCATTGATACTGTTTGCAAAGGGAATAAGACAACAATTTTTCCCGGCGGCAGAAAGGAGCCAGTTTGTAGTAGAATTATGGATGCCTACCGGTACAAAAATAGAAAAGACCCATGAAGCCATTTTAAGGGTGGAAGCATTGTTAAAAAACGATAAAAGAGTAGTGTCTTATGCAACATTTTCGGGAACTGCCTCTCCGAGGTTCTATTATAATTTCTCTCCGGAGTTCCCCACAAATAATTACGCACAGATACTTATTAACACCACCACAGAACAGACTACTGATGAACTCGCCGAGGAATTAAGCGGTAAGGTTGATAAGCTAATACCTGAGGGTACAACCTATGTTAAGTTGATGCAACAGGGTTCGTCGCTCAAAGCACCGGTTGAGGTTAGAATTATCGGGGAGGACATCGATCACTTGAAATCTATCGGAACACAGGTAAGTGATATTATTAAAAAAGCGAAAGGCAGTCGTTTTGTGAGAAGCGACTTTGCAGAAGATTATTATGGAATAGGGATAAAATTAAAAGAAGAAGCCAGCCGCCTTGGCTATACTACTACCGGTATCTCTCAATCGGTGTACACCGGCTTTAGCGGCGCTGCTATTTCTACCATTTATGAAGGCAATAATCCGGTAAATATTGTACTTAGACTGGATCCAAAAAACAGGCAGACTACTGACGATCTCCAGAATATTTATTTGAGATCTCCTGTTACCGGCGCTGATGTTCCGCTAAGACAAATTGCAGATTTGACACCTCGCTGGCAAACCGGCCGCATTATGCACCGCAACGGTGTAAGGACGCTTACCGTGCAAAGTGAAACAACACCGGATGTTCTTCCGTCAGAATTATTGGCAGCTATACAGCCTGAGATAGCTAAACTGCAACTGCCCAACGGATATCGCATCGATTATGGCGGCGAAGATTTTAACAAAAAAGAAGCATTAGGGCAATTAGTTGCAGCATTGCTTGTAAGCCTTGTGCTGATATTTTTTATCCTTCTTTTTCAATTCCGCGACCTTAAAGAAGCGGCGATAGTGATGCTTACGATACCGCTAAGTTTGTTTGGCGCAATCATGGGCCTCTATATCACCGGAAACTACTTCAGTTTCACATCTTTTATTGGTTTGATAGCACTTTCGGGAATTGTAGTACGAAATGCAATCATCCTGGTAGACCATACCCACGAATTGATGAAACATGGACTTGACTTAAAAGCAGCAGCTATAGAATCAGGGAAAAGGCGCTTAAGGCCCATCTTCCTTACTGCTATGGCAGCGGCGATTGGTGTGTTGCCCATGATTATATCAGGATCTGCCATGTGGGCGCCTCTTGCAAGTGTACTGGCATTTGGCGTGGTATGGAGCATGGTTATGGCATTAATCAGTGTCCCTGTGCTATACATCGCCTGGATAAAGCCAAACCCCATCAATTTAGAAAAAAATTAAAGCCAACCACAAAATGAAAAAAAATATAAAATGCCTTTTACTGCCGTTATTTATTTTTTTATGCCGCAGTACCTCGTTGCATGCTCAAAATAGAGAATCTTATACACTGGAACAATTACAAGATTCCGCGTTAAAGAATAACCACATATTAGCAATAAAACAGTGGGAAATTAAAGAAAAGCAGGAAAAAACCAAAGAAGATGAAATCAAGAGGTATGCCACTCCTACCCTGAATGGTAACTATCAACATGTTTTCAATTTGGGAGAAATCACCATTCCTAAAGGTACGCTGGAATCAAATCCTAACACCGACGAAACTTTTAAAGTGGGTAAACACAATAATTATGGCGCCGGAATATCGGTTTACCAGCCCATCAGCCAGCAGGCCAAAATCAGCACTTTACTGAAAGCAGATAAAACGGACGAGATATTAACCGAAAAGGAAAGATTCAAAACGTCGTTGCAAATAAAGCAGGCAGTAGTAAAGCTTTACTACGGAACGTTGATTTTACAAAAGCAACTGGATGAAGCGGAGGCGAAGCTGGCCCTGGCTAAGTCAAAATTTACAGATGTTGAAAATGCTTTAATAGCCGGTAAAACAACCAATGCAGATAAGGTAGGATTACAGGCTAACATCGCCGACGAAGAACAAAATATTCTGAAAATAAATATACAGATTCAGGATTATATAGGTGATTTGACTAATGTAACCGGCGTAAATGCCGGTTCATTAAAGCTTGCAGAGGTTGAGCCGGCTATTCAACAGGTAAATGGTTTACAGGAGTACAAGAACGTGGCATCTGGTTCAAACGCCGATTTGCAAATAGCTAACCTGAACAAATCGAAAGCTTTATTGGGAATAAAAGCAGCCAGGCAAAGTAATATACCGGATATAGGTTTGGTTGGAGGCTATTCTTATATATTCGGAAGCGCTATAGTACCTTCCGACAACCCATATGTAGGTTTGAATTTAAAATGGAACCTGCAGGATATTTTCTCAAACAAAAAGATAGTAAAACAGCGGCAGTTTCAATTAAAGCAATCTGAAGAGAATATTCTTAATACCCAGCAGCAGGTAAATAATGATATTGAAAAGGCTTATAGGAAAATTAATCAGTCGCAGGCACTGATCACAGTTACGCAAAAGGTCGTTTCCTACCAAAAGGAGGAACTAAAAATACAGGAAAACAAGCAGGCTGCCGGCCTTAATGTGAAAACTGATTTGCTCAATACAAAGTCTTTCTTAGCAAAATCCGAGGCCGATATGTATGCCGCGCAGCTGTCTTATTTGATAGCAGTTTCAGATCTGAAAATCCTGACAGGCCAATAAAAAGAAAATCATATGAAAATAGTAATCATTGGAGGCGGATTTGCGGGACTCAATCTGGCAAAGCACCTTGCCGGAAACCAATTATTTGATATTACGCTTGTAGATAAGAATAATTATCACCTTTTTCCGCCCCTGCTTTACCAGGTATCAACGGCTTTTATCGAAGCCTCAAATATAAGTTATCCATTTAGGCGGATGTTCCAATACAAGGAAAATCTTCGTTTTCACCTCGGTGAATTGAAAAAGATTGAAGCATCAAACAACAAAATTGAGACGTCGGATGGCGATTTATTTTATGATTGTTTAATACTCGCAATGGGAACAGAGACCAATTATTTTGGATTGGAGAATATAAAAAAGCATGCTTTACCCATGAAAACAATTGATGATGCGATCCATCTTCGTAACCATTTATTGTTGAATGCGGAGAAAGCCGTAAGAACAAATGACCCGGTCGAGCAGGTAAAACTGCAGAATATTGTTATTTCGGGAGGCGGGCCAACAGGTGTGGAAGTTTCGGGTATGTTGGCCGAAATGATTCATTCATTGATCAACAAAGATTATCCCGAACTTAAAAAAAACGATGCTAATATTTATTTAATTAGTTCAGGGAGTACCCTGCTTGGCCCGATGAGTGCAAAATCGCAGGCAGAGGCTTACAAGGTATTGAATAAATTGGGGGTGCAGATAAAATTAAACACCTCGGTTAAGGACTATATTGATGGCGATATTCGCCTTTCCACAGGAGAATGTATCCCGGCCGCAACCCTGGTTTGGACATCTGGTGTTATAGCACGCCAAGTGCCCGGACTTATTGACGAATGTACTGGCCGGGGCAAGCGAATTATAGTTGATGAATTCAACAGGGTAAAGGGCACACAAAACATTTTCGCAATTGGCGATCAATGCATTCAAACAGCAGATGTGGATTATCCAAACGGGCACCCGCAACTCGCACAGGTTGCAATTCAGCAAGGAGTTCACCTTGCCTCAAATCTTAAGCGGTTACAAGCCGGGCAAGCGTTAACCGCATTTAAATATAAAAACAAAGGAAGTATGGCAATCATCTCGAAATACCAAGCCGTGGTAGATTTACCGAACGCCTTCTTTAAAGGACTGCCTGCCTGGTTTGTTTGGTTATTTGTTCATATCATCCCAATTGTGGGGTTCGGGAACAAAATCAAACTGGCGTACAATTGGTTCTGTAGCTTGATAACAAACGACCCTGCTTTAAGATTAATTATCAGGCCAAAAAAGTGATTTAAATCATAAGTAAAATGGTTTAGCCATGGTTTTTTTCCACTTTTCGCATTGCTTTTTTAAGATATCTTAAATTAATATGAATGTTTAATCCCTTTTTTTGTACATGCTGCAATGCAGCTAATTAAAAAACATGTAAGTACACAAACTAAATAAGATAATTATGAAAATGATATTTGGATTTACCCACGGCGTTATGTTAATCTGCATAATCAGTATCATCTACTATTCGGTATTTTATACCGGCGAAAAACAAATAGAATTTAAATTTACAATAATAAGCCGCCTGATATTGAAAATAAAATCAACGCGGGTCAATCGAATATTTTTATATCGCCTGGCTTCAAACCTGATATTTATATTTTTCAGATAGCATTTAAATAACTACTCAATATACAGATATATTTCCTCTTTATCGGGCCAGGCACCTCCTTATTGATTAGCAGCCACCTTAAATAATACAAGCACGACAATCAAACCCGAGGTATTATTGACGATATCTAATGTTAAAGTAAAACTACCTTGTGTCAGCCAGCTTTCAACCTCGCCGATTCAGTTTTTTATTAAAGCCAACATCCTAATCAATGGACACCTCAAAAAAAATAGCCGACAAAGCGCATTCACTTTTTAGCCGTTATGGCATTCGTAGCATTAGCATGGATGATATTGCATCTGACCTCAGAATTAGCAAAAAAACTGTTTATCAATTTTATTCTAATAAAGATTCATTGGTAGAGACATTTGTAGATACGGCAATAGCTGAAAATATTTTTCGTTGTAAAACTCTTATTGCAAAAAGCGACGACGCTATTATTGAGTTGTATTTTTTGCTGGTAAATGTAATGGAGCTTCACAATATTTTAAATCCGGCCATTGTTTATGACCTCGAAAAAAATCATGAATTGGCTTATGAAAAACTTAAAGGTCATAAAACAATGTTCATTCATCAAACCGTTAAAGCAAATATAGCACGCGGTGTAAAAACAGGTTTGTACCGTAATGATTTTGATATGGATGTAATAACAAGATTTTTTCTTGAAAGCCTGGCTATTATATCCAACTCTGGGATATTTCTGCCGGCCAATCATAAAATTAAACCAGCGGACGAAGTATTTGCCTGTCTGATAAGCGGAATAGCAACTACAACGGGAATAGAGGTTGTAAATGCATATAAAAACCAGCGGGGTATTATGTTTTTAAGTAATTATGAAGAGATGCCTTTTTGGGACCATTAGGTGGAAAGATATCACTTATCTGTTTCGCGAAAATGATTTTGCAATTTGATAAAAGAGTGGCCTATACCCTTTAAGATATTTTTCAGGCAATCTTTTTTTATAATTCAACTGCGCAATAACACCAATCAGTTCATTAGCTTTTTTGGTTTTTCATAACGCAAATTAGTTCCCTTAATAACTCGTTGTTTTCATCTAAAATAGTCAGGATAACTTCCACTTTTTCATTTAATTTTTCCAATTCGTTATTGTTATACCATGTCCATGATGTGTTGGCTTGAATTAAATCCATTACAGATTTTACTTTTTCAAATTGTGACTCTTGCATTATTTCATTTTTTTCTTGAATCGGGCCTTTGTGAAAAAGAGCGCGCACCATTGGCAGCGCGCACTCTTTTCTACAAAACTATAGGTTCGGTTTTTTTAATTCCAATCACCGGAAATATCCTTAGCAACCGCAGAATTGGCATTCTTCTCGGCTAAAGGTATTGGTAACAACACATTTTTATCTTGAAACGGCTGCGTGCCGTCTTCAATCTTCCTTTCAGCATTTATTGTTTGCTTTGCAATGCCCCAGCGTATCAAGTCAAAATAACGGCTTTGTTCGCCGGTTAGTTCCAACTGCCTTTCACGCATCAGGATGCTCATGGCATTTGCCTGGCTACCGAGCGAGGTATAAAGTGGCGCTTTAACACTTGGCCTGTTACGTACCTGGTTAATTAAAGCTAACGGCTCGGCACCTGTGTTACCCTGCTGTATATAGCTTTCTGCCAGCATAAGCAAAACATCGGCATAGCGTATTACCTGGCCGTTTATACCACTTTGCGGTCCGCCAAAAGATGATTGCTTGTTATAATATTCATATTTAAGCCACTCGTATCCTTTTGAAGCGAAGGGGAAATCAACAGGCCCTCCAGAACATTGCTGACAATATTGTGTTTGCCCGCCACTTGCAGCATCGCCATAAAAGGTGAAAGCTGCGCGGGGGTCTACGTAATTTGCAGCGGGGTTTTGTGGGTTAGGATAGGTAAAAGCCTTAACAGCGGTTGTAGTTATATGTACGTTGTTCCAATCATTAAAGCCATATTCCTGCGCACGGTCTGAGTGTGTTGCTTTGCCGCCCCAGGTTTCCTGTCCTCCAAAAACGTAATATTGGTTACCTACACCCCAGTCTGTCCATTTCTGGTTCATCACCTGGAAAATGGTTTCAGGATTCGCGGTAGCATCATTCTGCTTCGGATCATCAAACAGATCGTTATAAACCGGTGCAAGCGAATAACTGAAAGGCGCCTTGGTTAACCTGGTAAGTTCTGTTTGTGCCAGGGCCCATTTTTTTTCATATAAATAAGATTTACCCAAAAGTGCCACCGCAGCCCCTTGTGTAGCACGTCCGTAATTTTCAGAAGCATAGGAAAGAGGAAGGCCTGCTTCAGCATCTTTCAAATCCTGTTCAATAAACGCCCAAACATCTGCGACAGGTGATCTTGGTGCGTTAATATCTGCAGGTGTTGGCAGCGTTATGTAGTGGGTGCGGAGTGGTACCCGGCCATACAAATTAACTAATTGAAAATAAGCATAAGCCCGCAAAAATTTAGCCTCGGCAATATATTGTTTTTGGTCCGTTGCCTCTGTAGGTTTAAGCGGATCCGGTTTCCATACCTGCGTACGGTCAATAACCACATTGGCACGCGCTATTATTTGGTATAATGCCGACCACATCTGACCCGCCTGGTTCTGGTCGGGTCCAAAATTATACTGTGCCAATTGCAGCAAATCACCTACAAGGGGCTGATTATTTTTGGCATCATAGCCAAGCAGATCAAAAGTAAAATACCACTCGCGTGCCCACATGCCATTATGCAGCAAACCTGCGTAAGTGGCTACAACAGCCTCGTTTAAGGCAACATCGCTGGTAAAATACGTATCAGAAGTGTACGCGCTTTTATTAACCAAACTCAAATCTTTTTTACACCCTATCGAGAGAACCAACAACCCTCCCGTCATAAGGAATTTCATAAATCTTTTCATAATTATATCTTTCAAAATGTTACTTAAAATCCTGCTTGTATCCCGAATAAAATTGTACGCGGCTGCGGAACCTGGCCGCGATCTATATTGCGGTTAAAAATAAGATCGCCCCCGTCTGAGCCTATTTCGGGGTCATACCCTTTATAGCCCGTTATAGTAAATAAATTTTCCGCGGCAACATATACGCGCAGTCTACTTAAAACATTACCTGAAAACGATCGCAAAGAGGCTTTACCAAGGGTATAACCCAGGGTGATGTTACGGGCACGTAAATAGGCGCCGTTGTCTATAAAGAAATCCGATGGCCTTAAATTTCCGGATCCATTAGCATTCTGTCCGGCCCGTGGCAAAGCGGCATTGTCTCCAGGCTTTTGCCACCTGTTTAATATGGCGGTTGAGGCGTTATGCCCTGTTCCTGCAAACTCCAAACTGGACCTCAGATCGTTTCCAATTTGCACACCCTGCACACCTGATAACACTACATTAAGATCGAAATTATGGTAATTAGCACCTATATTAATTCCATACATAAACTTTGGAATTGCGCTCCCCAAAACCTGCTGGTCTTTTGAATCGACGGTTCCGTCGCCTGTCAGATCCTTAAATATAAAGTCGCCGGGTTTTAATCCACCCTGGTAAACCGCAGTCTGATTACCGGCCTTCTGTTGTGCTTTTGCATTTAATGCATCAATTTCGGCCTGGTCTTTGGCTACATGATCAACCTTATAACCATAATATGCCCCGATAGGGCTACCCGGCTGGGTCAATGTTTCTGCAACACCTGTCCCACCCACAATTGGAGTCGGCGATTGGGTGCCTAACGATATTGTTTTATTAGTGTTAAAAGCACCGTTAACACTTATGTTATAGCTAAAATCACTTTTAACCTCAGAATGGTAACCTACCTGAAATTCAAGACCTTTATTTTGTGCATCCGCCGCGTTAACAGTCTGGGAACTGCCGCCTGTATTTATCCCTATACCTAAACTTGGCGGTACGGGTATATTAACTAATAACCCGCTACTTTTTCTGTTGTAATAGTCGGCATTAAAAGTTATCCTGTTGTTGAGAAAACCCAGATCGATCCCCGCATCGGTTTGGTCGGTTGTTTCCCAGTGTAATAATCCGTTTCCGATAGTAGTAAGCGTTGTACCACTAACAAATTGCTCATTCCTGCCAAAAGAATACGCCAGGTTTCCCGCAGTCGATCCATTAAAGGTATACACATCACTGGCGGTAAGCGAGATCCGGTTATTACCGGTACGTCCCCATCCTACCCGAAGTTTACCATCGCTGATGAATGGAAGGGCTGTTTTTACGAAATCTTCCTGACTGAAGCGCCATGCAAAGCCCGCGCCCGGAAAATTTCCGTAACGGTTTGCCTTGGGAAAGTTGGAAGACCCATCGCGCCTTAAACTGGCTGAAAGAATATACTTATCGTCGTAAGAATAAATCAAACGTCCGTAGTAAGATTGTTCGATACCAGCTCCATTGGCATAACCTGAGGAACTGGCGGGTGTAATTTTTGTCGCTACCGATATGTCTCTTACTTCATCGGTCAGCATACCGGTACCTGTTAGGTTAACAAAGCTACTGCTGCCTGCGTCTTTATAACTTGTACCCGCTGTTAGCGAAACATTGTGTTTGCCAAAGGTATGGTTATAGGAAAAATAATTTTCAATGGTGTAACTGGAGTAGTCGTTAAAACTACGGCCCGCTTGCCGGTCGAAAGACAGTTTATTGGCGGTTACGTAGGGTATATTATAAGAATTGCTCACACTGCTGCCATATTGTACTGACGCTTGTGACCTGAATGTTAAACCATTTATAATTCTTACTTCTCCAAATACTTGCGGAAATAATATCAGTTCATGGCCGCTTTGCGTTTTTACGCCTAAATCCTCTAATGGATTTACTGCATTGCTGTCATCATCTATATTGGTAAGTATGGAATAACCGCCCCGAATTGAAGAATCATAAATGGGTTGATAAGGCGCATATTGAAGCGCGTTACCTATGCCTGCCAGAATTCCCCCCGTTTTGGTATACCTCAAATTTAAGGTTTGCCCGAAGCGAAAACGGCCTAATTTTTCCTCTAATGTAAACCGGTTATTAAACCTTTTTAATTGATAATCCTTAACTGTGGCTTGCTGTGTTACGTATCCCGCCGACATATTATATATAATCTTATCATTTCCGCCGCTTACACTTATGTCATTTTGTGTTGATAAAGCTGTTTTAAAAATTTGTTTTTGCCAGTCATTCCTGTCAACCAAAACATATGGTGTGGTAAGTTTTACCGGTGTGGGATTATTGTTGGTAACATCAATATCTTTAAGGAGCTTTACATAATCTGCAGCTTTCAGCAGATCAAGCTTTTTAGGTATGGTTGCAAAACCTACCTGCGAGGTAAACGATATTTGAGGAGCGCCTGTTTTACCTTTTTTTGTTGTAATAATTACAACACCATTAGCACCGGCAACGCCATATATTGCTGTAGAAGCTGCGTCTTTTAATATGGTAATATTCTCGATATCTTGTGGGCTAATACTATTGAACAAGCCTTCATTACCCTGTATGCCATCAATAACGTACAACGGGCTAACATCGGTGAAAGAACCCACACCACGTACAATAATTTTCGCAGTTGAGCCCGGCACACCATTTGTCGGCACTACCTGAACGCCCGGGGCCTTTCCTATTATCAGTTGTGCAGGGCTTAGTGATGTATTGGCGCCGGCATCTTTAGCATTCACCACATTAACGGCACCTACCAGGTCTTTTTTGCGGGAGGTTCCATAGCCTATTACCACCACTTCGTTCAGGTTACTGGTACTTTTTGATAAAACCACGTTAAGAGCGCCCGATGCCGGAACAACAATTTCTTTTTGTTCGTAACCAACAAAAGAGAATACCAGCGTACTGCCCGAGGCAGCGTTTATGGAATAGACACCTTCCGAATTTGTACCCGTAACCTCGGGCTTTCCTTTTACTTTGACAGATACGCCGGGCAGAGGCAATCCATCGTCTTTATCCGACACTTTGCCGGTAATTTTCCCCGTTTGCGAAAAGCCCGGTAAACTTATCATGATAGCTGATAAGGTTATCCCGACGAAGATCAGGAGTTGTGTAAATAGTTTTCTTTTCATGAATTTTTAATTTAAGTGAAACAAATTGGCTGATTATTAAAGGTTTAGAATACTTGAGGGCGGGAGTTTAGGCCCCGAACGTTATATCGTTATAAGCAGGCGGCGCATTGGAGTGCTCTTCCCATCTTATTGGCGATAACGGGAGCGATGTTTGTGATATAAAGAAATTAGTTACCGTTTTTAGGCTTGCAATCGATTGCGAAATTTTAATATCAAAAAGCTTGTCACAGTTCTTTAGTAAGTTTTTTACCATATCAATAAAAATTAAAACAAAGCCTTAGCTGTTCGCTAAGTCAAAAAATAAATGGATGCTGGTTCAACTGGTAATTGGTGGAATATTGTTCAAAATCAGCATTTCAAACGCACCGCATTGAAGTGATATTCCAAGGGTTGAAGCTATGGTTACCTGAAAAAAAGGAGGGGGCAGGGATGAATAAAAATATAGACCAAATGTGCAAACACATACAACAATCTATAAGTAAGGCTATTACAGATCAAATAAATTAGCTAAAACTATGATGATCGTTACCGCCAGGAAAATCGCATTTAAATTATTTAAAGGGTCAAATACCGGAAAAAGTTATTAAAAGAAATTGTTGATACAGCACATTGGCAAACAGGGGTAGGTTTGAAACCTGGGGTGGTCGAAAGAAATAAAAAGGCCAGGTGAATGCGCGATCCCTTAATTTGGGAACGAGGAAAGTTGCGGTCAAATAGAGGAATCACTTGGTTTGGAACCTCCAATTTTTGCCTCCTGATAGCCGCTCTATTTCGTCTGCTGTTGCGTTTTTGATTTTATGACAATCCATAATTTATTGATTAATAGATAGATGTGATTTTTCACTGTTTCACCTGTTGCGAACGCAACAGGTTTGGATATATAAAAATGAACACACACAGTAGCCCCGGAAAAAATCTTTCGAACATCCAGGGTTTCAAATCCATCGCTATGGTGTAAGTTTTAATCTAATTTTAAACGCAATTTCCTTGTCCTTACCCCTATTAAAAAACCGGGAGTTCCTATACCTCTACCATCGCTTTAATTACTCCGTTCGCAGGATCGAGCCAGCTTTCAAACTCATCTGTAACCTTATCAAATTGTACACGATGGGTAATATAATTAGATGGTTGTACCAAGCCTTTTTTCATGGATGCAATAACATGCTCAAAATCTTCCCGTGTAGCGTTCCGGCTGCTCATTAAAGTGGCCTCTCGTTTGTGAAATTCCGGGTGACTGAAACTAATATCTCCTTTTTGCAAACCAACCAGCACATACCTGGCTCCATGTGCCATATATTGAAATCCGCTGTTAATTGCTTTCAGGCTGCCCGTAGCATCTATCACCACTGTAGGCATGTCTCCTTTTGTTATCGTAGCCAATTGTTCCAGTACATCTTCGGTAGACACGTTAATAATATGATCCACCTTCAGTCTGTCTCTGCAAAATTCAAGTCTTTTTGTGTTGAGGTCCATGGCGATTACTTTAGCCCCTGCAATGCGGGCAAACTCCATTATTCCGAGGCCGATTGGCCCGGCCCCTATCACCAATACATATTCGCCGGGCTTTACACCCGCCCGCCTGATCCCATGGGCCCCTATGGCTAATGGCTCTACCAATGCCAGTTCATCGTAACTTAACCCCTCACCGTGTACCAGTGAATACGTTGGTACATTCAGGTATTCGGCCATTCCTCCGTCAACATGAACGCCACAAACATTAATTTTAGCACAGCAGTTAGGCTTTCCTGATCTGCAGGCAATACAAACACCGCAGTTAAAGTATGGGATAAATGTTACGATCTCGCCTTTTTTAAAACCGGGCGCACCGTTAGGCTCAACCAACTCACCTGAAAGCTCATGCCCCAAAACGCGTGGGTAGTTAAAATACGGCTGTGTACCCTCAAAGGCATGCAGATCGGTACCGCAGATACCTATTCTTCTAATCCTGATCTGGGCATAGCCTTCTTGTATTGCCGGGTTTTCCTGATGGCTGAGTGTCAATTTCCCAGGCTCTTCACAAACTATTACTTGCATATTATTTATTTTAAAGTTGGAAGATCTGTTCCATCATTACCCACTTCTCCCCTTCTTTTGCCCAGGGCAAGGGCTGTTGGAATTTCCACATTAACTGTTCCCATTCCTGTACTTTAGGGTTAACTACATCCATAGCCGCTTTTTTTTCTGCTACATACTGGTCGCTGGTTTCCATGATCATAAACAAGCGGTTTCCTGTACGATAGATCTGCATATCTTTAATTTCAGCATCCAGGATGCTTTTTCGTATTTCGGGCCAGCCATTTTCAGCTTTATGCCAATGTTCATATTCCGCTATTAGTTGTGGATCATCTTTTAAGTCGAGCGCTAAACAGTATCTTTTCATAGTAGTGTTTAATTTTTATAAATAGGCCGAAGCATATGCCTTATCAATCAATCCCCGTTCTTTCATTTCATTCCAGAATGTTGCCGGGATTTTTAAAGAAGCAACAGCAACATTCAGTGCCACTCTTTCGGCATTTGTGGTATTCAACGCAATACTTTTAACGCCCGGCGCTTTTAATCCAAAAACTACGCATGCATCTACCGGTTTAATATTATAATCTTTGCAGGCCTGGTAAAACATCTCCCGCCACTGATACAAGCCTTCGTCTTTTACCGGGTCTTTCAGCTGATAGTTATAATAGGCCGACCCGGTTAAGAACCCTCCATTAAATACTGCAGAATTTATAATAGCGATATCGTTCTTTTCAAGCTCCTTCATAAACTCCACTAACTCCTTTGGATGACTGTGAATCGTCATGCTATTGGCAATCATTACCCAATCAAGTTTAACATCCTGGGTTATTCTTTTAATGATCTTCCAATCCTTTGATCCTACGCCAATCGCTTTTACCTTGCCTTGTTCCTTTAATTCATTTAATGCACGATAAGCCTCCAGGATATCCCGGTAGCGTTGCATTTGTTCCAAATCGTCTTTTGCCGCAGCAAGGTATTCATCCGGGTCATGTACGGATACCAGTTCGGCACGATAATCGCCCAGCAGCTCATTACCCTGCTCATAGCATTCCAGGATGCCTTCATAACTTATTTTTTGTACGGCATCATATTTCAGGTCACGCCATACGCCAGGCTCAAAAGTAGGTTCGGCTGTTTTCAGTTCTGTGCGCAGCCAGCCCAGCTTATTGCTGATCAGCACGTCTGAAGGGCTGACATTCAATTGCTTTAAAGAGCTTCCCAGGGATTCCAATGCCAGGCCGGCACCGTATTTACCTGCCGAATCAAATACGACCGGTTTTCGCGAACATTTTACACTCTGTTCAACAATGGCCAATTTAGCTTCATCCGAAAGCGCCACATATAAATTTCCTAACCCGCTGGTTCCGAAAATCACTTTTGGTAATCTGATTTCTTTCATTATAAGAACGATTTATTTTTAAAAGACAACTGAAACCGGCAAATTTTCCGGCTTTACCTTTACCCGGTAACCTCTAAATCCAAAAAATGCCACCACCACAAAACAAAGCAATGGTACCACATAGCCATATTGGATGTTGCCTGTTGCATCGCTGATATAACCAAACACCCTTGGCAAAACGGCACCGCCCACGATTGACATAATGATGAGGCTGCTGCCAAATTCTGTATCAGCCTTTAACTCTTTTATACCCAGCGCAAAAATAGTGGGGAACATAATTGACATAAAAAAGCAGATGCCGATGACCGTGTAAACGGTTACCATGCCATGCCCTAAAATGGCGACAACGCAAAGTAAGATATTGACGCATGCATAAGCCGCCAGCAAAACTGCTGAGCTGTAATACCGCATTAAAAACGTACCAATAAATCTGCCTATCAAAAACGCAAAACCACATAAACCCAAATAGTAGGTCGCCTTTACTTCTGTAATGCCGGCTGCTTTTGGAGCATACAGAATAAATAAACTGAATACACAAACCTGCGCGCCCACATAAAAAAACTGTGCTGCAACGCCCCAGGCTAAATGGCGGTGCTTCAGGGCATGAAAAATGTTTTTACTGGCTTTATGGCCTTCATGATGCTGAATTTTGGGCAGGTGTGTAAATGCAAAAAGGATGGCGATGATAACCAGTACGCTACCCAGTATAAAGTACGGCATTTTCACGGAAGAGGCTTCGGCAGCAAGCGCCAGTTTGCGGCCCTGCTCTGTCATTACGCTTAATTGTGCCGGTGTATAACCTTTGGTAAGTATAATACGCCCCCCAATTATAGGTGCCAACGTTGTAGCCAACCCGTTAAACGATTGCGCAAAGTTAAGCCTTTGTGTAGAGGTTGCCGGATCGCCCAATGAAGAAGCATACGGATTCGCGGCTGTTTCTAAAATAGTCAATCCGCAGGCAATGATAAACAAGGCGACAAGGAAAAACGTGTACTGTTGCGTATTGGCGGCAGGTATAAACAAATAGGAACCAAATGCAAAAATAAGCAGGCCCGTTATAATGCCTGTTTTATAACCATATTTTTTCATAATGAAGCCTGCCGGCAAAGCCATCAAAAAATAGGCTATAAACACTGCAGAATCCACCAGGGTCGCCTGAACTGTTGTCAGGGTAAATGATTTTTTCAGGTGTGGAATTAATATAGGGTCAAGGTTATGCGCAAAA
The DNA here is from genome assembly GCF_056404995.1 of Mucilaginibacter sp. P2_A5. NCBI lineage: Bacteria > Pseudomonadati > Bacteroidota > Sphingobacteriia > Sphingobacteriales > Sphingobacteriaceae > Mucilaginibacter > Mucilaginibacter sp. P2_A5. The sequence goes on along the minus strand of NZ_JBFUCY010000005.1, from coordinate 115,290 downwards.
CCCCATAAAAAAAACAAACTGGTAATCAATATAAAAGGGAAAAGGGTTTTATTCTTTGTCATGATCGGATATTAAACAACCCCTTCAATTTTTAAAACAAACGCATCTTTACCGGGAGCTTGCTCAGGCAATTTTACTTTGAGGCCGGCCGAGGTTTGCTCAAAACTCAAATTACCGTTTCCAAGCAGGCTTACCCTGCTTACCTTACCTGCCTCATTACCTGCTAACTTTTTAATCAAGGCTTCATTCCCTGTCGGCCATCCCAACATGGTGGCATAAAGGCTTTTACCTTTTACAGTAAACCTGATATCTTCGGCCACAAACGGCTTTCCTTTGCCCTCGTTAAAGCCCTGTGCGTTGATTGGCGCTGCCGATTCTATTGCCGGGCCTTCGCCAAATACTTTCCAGGGGCGGGTGCCGTAAATCGCTTCCCCGTTTACCTGCATCCAGGCTCCTATGTTTTCAACTACGGCGCGTTCTTCGCTGTCAATAGTACCATCGCCACGTACCGGGATATTTAACAACAGGTTGCCATTTTTACTTACTATATCAACAAGGGTATGCACTACGGTTTTTGCACTTTTATAGCCCTTATAATCAAATATGCGGCGATCATAGTGCCAGCCACCTATACAGGTATCTGTTTGCCACGGCAAAGGTTCTATCTGGTTGCTTTGTCCGCGTTCTATATCCCATATCATGCATTTACGCTGTTGTTCATTCAGTACTTTGCCAAACAGTGCTGCCTGTAGTTTACCATGTTTTTTTATGCTGGTATTGTACATATGTGCCGCAATTTTTAAGCCCGCATCGCTTACCGGCCAAAGCGGTAAAGCAGTATCATCAAAATAAATCAGCTCAGGATCGTATTTATCTATCAGTTCAATAGTGCGTTTTAAAAATTTATCACAGTAAGCTTTATTGGGCACACTGGCGCCATTGCCCCAATCCCAGTGGCTACCCATGCTGTTATCATCAAGGCTGTCCTTGCTCAGGGCGTGGTTTTGCGCATATAATTCCTGCGGATCATAGCCATTCCACCATTTACCTGCGCCATCCGCTTTGGTAAGCTTACCATCATAAGGTATGCCCGCGTATGGTCCGCTTTTATCGGCGCGCTGGGCAACCTCGTACCAGGTCCAGGGGTGTGATCCATGTACACTGACGCCAAAAGGCAGGCCTTGTTCTTTAGCAGCCCTGGCCCAGCCGCCAATCAGATCTTTTTTGGGGCCAATTTTGGTAGAGTTCCAGCTTTGGTATTTGCTGTCGTAAAGGTCAAAATTATCATGGTGATTGGCCAATGCCATAAAGTATTTGGCGCCTGCACTTTTGTATAAACCCACCAATTCGCTGGGATCCCATTTCTCAGCTTTCCATTCGTTAATCACATCCTTAAAACCAAATTTTGAAGGATGTCCATATTTTTGAACATGATATTTATACTGATCGCTGCCTTCCTGGTACATGCCGCGGGCATACCAATCACCGCGCTCTGGCTGGCATTGTGGCCCCCAGTGCGCCCACATGCCAAATTTGGCATCACGGAACCAATCAGGCACCTGGTATTGGGCCAATGAATCCCATGTTGGCTTAAATGGGCCGGCAGCGATGCCAGGATTTGAATGGGCCGGCAACAGATTGTTAGCATAAAGTTTAGACAGGTATAACGAGGACAATCCCGTAGCCAAACCTTTTATTAGCGTTCTTCTTTTCATGAATTAAATTTTGATGTTTTTATACATTAGTCAGGTACAACCGTTTGTACAGGTTAGTTGCCCCGGGTCACAAGTCAAAAATTCTCTTAGGTCACAATCATAATTGGTTATCGGCAATTATTACAACTGCCGTTTGTAATTGATAAACCAAATCTACCTGCAAATAATTGTTAAATAGTTGGCCTAATGGGACTTTTTTTTATACAAAACCGACATTTTGTTTAATATTGTCCTGGCGAAAGCACGAGGTATTTTTGGGGATCTCCTGCCTGAAACACATATAAGGATACCCGTACGGCTGAATAATAACTTAAAAACAGCTTATTTACTGCACATTATGATTAAAAGAGCATTAAAACATACCTATACGCTATTGAATGTAGATCATGTGAGCCTTGGCCCTAAATGGAATTATAAAAACGTGATCAGTCCATATTTCAGACTTTATTATATTGATGCCGGTGCAGGTGAAATTTCAGATATTTCAACAACGCTGGAGCTTGAGCCCGGCTTTTTATACATCATCCCAAGTTTCACATTGTGCAACCTTACTTGCCAAAGTCACCTGAGTCAGTATTTTATCCAGTTTTTTAAAGAGTCATCCGATGGCAACGTTCAACAGAAAGGTCTTTGGAAAAACCATCTACAGTAGTTTTAAGGTAGATACACATCTCTCCACCTTCGTAATTTCCTGGTTGTTTTAAAAAAAATCAAGTCTAAACTTTTCTCTAATATAACGATAGATTTTTAAGTAAATAAATATCGAAATGCAGCGGTAAAAAGCCAAGATGCTTAATAGATTAACATGTTGTAAATAAGATAATTAAAACATTTTCATGACGTTTCTTTTTGATAATAAAAAGACGCCATGAATGTCACTCATTTTTTTTGCGAATTAGCGTATGTTTTGGTTACCCCACGGCAACAAAAAAGCCTGTAAATGTATAATTTACAGGCATTTGGTGTGTTTTGATAATCTTACCAGCGGTGAGGGAGGGATTCGAACCTACCTCTATATATCATTGATAATGAATATTTTATTAACAGAAAACAATCATACTACACGAATTATACATTCGATTTTTGACTGTTGTAAATCTCTATTACAAATTTAGAGAATATTCAAGTAAATCACAACCGATCAAGAGGTTAATCGTCGAATATTCGCTCAAAGTATTTCAATACCACATGTGAAGAACTATGCCTATTTGTAATTTTTGCGGCCAGTCAGCCATAAAATCCTTGACCTGGTTATAATAAATCCCGCTGAATACACGCCTATCCTGATGCTGCCGTTCTCCAAGCGAGCCATAAGCTTGGTCCGGAAAAATCTCAGTTAATGGCATTGATGTGGATATTCCGTGAGGTTTGAACAAGCTACTCCGTGCGCTTTGGAGCACCGAGTTGTGTAAGCAATTAAGAAAATCGCAATTAATAATCAATAAATTAATATTCTCAAAGGGTTACGGAATTAGCCGTTTGCTAATTCCGTAACGAAGTGGTCAATGGCTCTGGAATGTCCACTTCAACTACCAAATTGAATACAGACTTGAATAACTTAAATCCCTGATCAAAAAGTCATCATCACCATTAACATGAATTTTATTATAAGGTCTGTTGGGGAAAAATATACTGGTCATTACTGTAAGCCCGCCATCAGCAAACAGTTCAACCGACGAAGCATCAACCACCAATTCAAGAGCCAAACCTTTTTTGCCAGATAAGCGGGGGGCAACATCAAGCTTAACTAAACCTTTCTCAAAACTTACATTACCAGACTGAGTCCTGTCGATATAATATTGATTATCGGCTTTGCTTACCATCTTTCTCAAGGACGGAACATTTTAAATGCGCTCAAATTAACCGCCAGCCAAATGTGTAAGGGTTTTATAATTCTACACTTTTACTTACGCGAATATCCCTGGACGAACTGCCCACCAAAATATTGTATTGCCCTGCATCGGCAACCCAGTTATTCTTTTTTTCATCATAATAAGAAAACGCATCCTGATTAAGGATAAAACTAACTTCTCTGCTTTCGCCGGGTTGCAAAAACACTTTTTTGAACGCTTTTAATTCTTTATCGGGACGCTCAACAGACAGTCTCGTTTGTTTTACGTATAACTGCGCCACTTCAGCACCCGCAACCTTACCGGTGTTTTTTATTATAAATTTAACTACAGCTGTTTTACCGGCACCTTTTTGCAATGTAAGCTTGCTATAGTCAAACGTGGTATATGATAGCCCATGACCAAAAGCAAACTGGGGTTCAATTTTATAAGTATCAAAATAACGGTAGCCTACAAATATGCCTTCGTTATAATGTACGGTGCCATTTACGCCTGGGAATTCACCTAATTTGTGCGCGGGCGATTCTTCCAGTTTTTTAGGGAATGTCATTGGCAACTTGCCGGATGGGTTAACTTCGCCAAAAATAATCTTTGCTAAAGCATTGCCACCTTCCATACCGGGGTACCAGCCTTCAATAATAGCTTTACTTTGGCTTACCCATTGGGTAATATCTATCGGGCCGCCGCCCATTAATACCACAACAGTGTTAGGATTGGCTTTCAGTACAGCTTTGATCAGTTCGTCCTGACCAAAAGGCATATTCATGTTGGGTTTGTCAACGCCCTCTGCATCAAAAGCATTATCACCCCATACATTGTAATCGTAGCCATGCGTCCATCCGCAAAATATGATCGCTGCATCGGCTTTTGTGGCCGCGTCAACAGCTTGTTGAATTAACTGCGGATCGGCAACGGCGTCTTTTGCTATTTTATAGCCCTGGGCATATTGTATGTTTACCGAATTTCCCAACAGATTTTTCAACCCATGTAGCGGAGCAATTTCATATTTAGCCTTGACCTGTGAACTGCCTCCGCCGAGCGCATTTTCCCGGTCAGCATTATTGCCTATAACGGCTATACTTTTTATTGCCGATTTTTTAAGCGGCAGCACCCGGCCTTCATTTTTCAATAATACAATACCTTCTTCGGCTACTTTTAATGCCGTTTGCTGGTGCTCAGCTGTATTGTAAGCTCCGGGTGCACGTGTTGCGCCACCAAGCATATGGGTTTTGTACATTATCCGCAGTATGCGTCGCACTTTATCGTCAATAAGGGCTACCGGTACTTTACCACTTTTAACAAGGCTGACCACAGTATCGCCCATAAAAAACTTATGATAATTGGGATTGGGCAACATATTCAGATCCGTGCCCATTTCCAGGTCGGTACCATTTTGCAGCGCTTCCATCGTATTGTGCACGGCACCCCAATCGCTCATCAAAACGCCTTTAAATCCCCATTCTCCTTTCAGTATCTTGTTTATCAGGTACGCATTCTCCGTAGCGTACTGTCCCCTGAATTTATTATAAGAACCCATGGCGGTATTTACACCTCCAATCGTGATGGCTGCTTTAAAACCCGGCAGGTAAATTTCACGCAGCGCGCGTTCACTCATCTGAACGTCAACGGTTCCCCGGTCAACCTCTTCGTTATTAGCGGCGAAGTGTTTTATACAGGCGGATATACCCTGATCCTGCACCCCTTTAATATAACCAACAGCCATCTGCGACACCAGGTAAGGGTCTTCGCTCAGGTACTCAAAATTGCGTCCGTTTAGCGGTGATCGTATAATGTTAATACCGGGGCCCAGTATCACGTCCTTGCCCCTGTACTTGGCTTCGCTGCCCAATACCGCGCCGAAAGCGTATCCTAACGCAGGGTTCCAGGTAGCGGCCAACGTATTGCCCGTAGGCAAATAGGTGCCTGCATCGTTAACATTGGCAATTGCATCGTAGCCCCGGCCATGCTCTGACCGCACACCATGTGGCCCATCAGACATGACGAGTTCGGGGATTCCTAAGCGTTTTATTCCGCCGGATGTGAATGATGAACTTGCATGTATTATGCTCACTTTTTCCTCTAAAGTCATTTTTTTGATCAGCCGGGTGATCTTGACTTCGGTTGTTGGGTTTACCAGGCTTTGCGCTTTGGCTGAGCCTGCAGTTAGCAGTGCTAATGCACAGCCTAAAAGACAACTTTTCTGGGTATTGGCCATTCGTTATTATGTATATGTTTATAATTTGTGAGTTACACCGATTTATTTATCCTATTGCGTTTTAAAGCATAATTGTAGCATGATTGGATTGATATGGTTACAGTTTGTTTATGTTAACAAACTGTGCTCATCGTAAAAAAATGCCAGGGCCCTCTCAAAGGCCCATGGCATCATATAACCAACTAAAACAAGCTTTTATTTAATTTTTACGATTCGGATATTATCAATCGCGGCTTCAAACGAGGCGACGGTTGTTGTTCCATTGTTTACAAAGAAAAAGTTTACGCCACCTGCTCCGCCCGAGCCAAGTAAATCAGTCAGGCTTGCGGCTGGTAAGCCCTTGCTGTCTACAAAGCTTGATAACGGCATGGTTACTGTTTGCCAGCCTTTAGTTGTGAACGCGGTTGTTGAGCCATTGCCTTTTTTCCACGGATTGTAGTTGACGGCATAATTCCATGAATAATCCTTTAAAATCCCGATTGTACCGCCTGTCCAGGGCGTAGTTACCGATATTTCAAACTTTAAAGCATAATTACTCACTACATCCTGCAGGTTAGCGACAGGCACCCACTGAACCGGGTTAAGATTGATTGACCGCGCCCAATTCCACCAGGAACCATCTCCGCCACCAACGTTCGATGCGTTCATTATACCATAATTGCCGTTGTTGCCGGGATAAGTTGCCGAATTGTTTGAACTTCCGGATCCCCAACTGAAATTATTGACGTTATCGTAATTATTCAGCACACCGTCAACAAAATCATGCACCTTATAAACGGTAGCAGCCGAGCCGGTTTTTGTGGTAACCGAAACAATTCCGCCGGTTTGGGTAACCGCGGCAGGCACAACTAATTTAATGGCTGTACCATCATTTGATGAGGTATAACCGGTTACGGGCAAACCTGCATAAGTTAAACTTTGAACGTAGAAAAAGTTCAACCCGTTGATGGTAACAGAATCTCCGGGATTGGCGTCCTCATTTGAAATGCCGGAAATTGTGGGTGCGGGAGCTACAATGGGAAAAGAGAAGGTGGTTTCGCCATGTGTAGTAACATAACGTATGGTATTTAGCTGCTTTGCAGCTACTGTTGGGAAAGCGATAACAGCAGGGATCAATGCGATAGCGCTGGTATCAGAGAACCAGGCGTCATTAAAAGAAGCCGCAACGCCATCAAAATAAATATTCAAGGCGCCTTTTAAGTTGTGACCGGAAATAACAACCCACTGGCCGGTGCCAACTTTGCTTAAAAGGGAATCGCCGGGATGTGCAACATAATTACGTATGGATGTAATGGCAGGCATCCCGGTAGATGACGATGCTTCTTTTTTGCAGCCTGACTGAGCAAAAAGCATCACCGCCGCGGATAAAACAAGCAATAAATGATAGTGGCTTATTTGAAGTAGCTTTTTCATGATTTTTTATTTGGTAAAAAATGATTTGATTTTATTTATAATAGGCCACCGGCGCCTGCAATAATATGGGGTCGGCAGTTTGGTCATTTGCCGGTATTGGCAGGGTGAAATTTGCAACGGTTGCAGGCGTAATCACCATGCCATTTGGTACAGGTGTTTTTATTCCTGTACCGGGATCATATGAAAACTGTTGCCTGATTTGCTTGTTAAGCGACTTAACCGCTTCCTGCGGATTGTAGTAGGAAAGACGGACCAGGTCAAACCAGTACTGGCCTTCAAATGCCAGTTCTATCCTTCTTTCATTCATCAAAGATGTACTGGTAATGCTGGTTACCGCAGGTACACCCGCCCGTGTCCTTACCGCGTTAAAATATTGCAATGCCTGCCCATTGCTGGTCGAGCTATTGTTACCCATCAACGCTTCCGCATAAATTAAATATACATCAGCCAGGCGCAGTACGGTATTGTGTTCAATGGATGACCATAAGTCCATTGTTGGCGAGTTGTTATCGGCAGCGGTGCCTACAACATGCTTTTTTACATTGCAGCCACCGGATGTATACCCCCCGCCTGCGGCATTTAATTCGGGATAATAATCGCCGGTCAGCATAAAGGTAGCTTTACGACGGATGGAATCCTGCGAAGTATACAGATTGGCTAAATCGATGGTCGGGCCATAAGCTCCGCCCCAGCCTCCGTTACCGGTTACAAGCAAGGAACTCGGCGCAAAAAAGGTTTGAATACTATTGCCGTTACCGTACCCAACCCCGGGGGCCCACTGAAAGGCGAACAAGGATTCGGAATTGTCATTATACTGTGTACGGAAAAGGTTGTAATAACTTGGCAAAAGGCTTAAACCGCTTGTTTTGCATACATTACCCGCAAAATATGTCGCGCTGTCCAGGTCATTTTGGTTCCTGGTACCACTTTGACCTAAGCCGGCCCTGGTTAGATATATCTTTGCCAGCATTCCCTGTGCCGACCAGGTGGTTACCCGCCCCGGCTGATCTGAAGTAGGCAGGTTGGCTACAGCAAACCTTAAATCGTTTATGATGAACTTATAAACGTCGGCAAGCTTATGGCGTGGCACCAACGGGTTCGCAATTAATTTGTCATTATCTTCAATAATAGGTACTGCGCCCCATAACTGGGCAATATGAAAATAAGCGGTACCCCTTATAAACCTTAACTCGCCAAGCGCCCCGTTTTTACCTTTTACCGATACGCTATCAGGTAATTTTGTATTGATGGCCTTTATATTGATGTTGCAGTGGGCAACAACATTAAAAAAGCCCTGCCACGCGTTTGCGAGGTCACTATTGTCACTGGTTAGTGAAAATGTGGTATACTGTACCAGTTGCGGATTATAGGGAGTGAGCATATTACCGCTCATCACATCGCCAATACCAAGATAACCGAAATTGTTCCAGTTAAACCATGGCTGCGCGTAAATAGCGGCTGTAGCCAGTCTTAAGTCGGCCGTGCTTTTATAAAAGTTATCGGTTGTGATGCCGGTTAAAGGTGGCCTGTTGAGGAATTCCTTTTTGCAACCGTTTGCCACCACAATCACAATTAATAAAGAAATAAATATTTTTAGCTGCTTCATAATAGTAATTTTTAATTATTTAGGGATATGTTGGCTCCAATGGTCAAAACGCGGGGCTGCGCATAATAGCCGTTGTCGATACCTGCATTTAAGGGGTTCCATGAACCAATTTCAGGATCGTACCCTGTGTACTTTGTGATAGTAAATACGTTCGTCAAATTGCAGTATATGCGCAATGACTTCAGGTGGATCTTCGACAAAAGAGCTGGAGAGAATTTATAACCAAGCGCTATGCTTTTGCACTTCAGGAAAGACCCGTCTTCGACATACCTGTCCGAAAAGATGGTATTTTGATTGCCGCTGCTTTGGCTGATCCTTGTGATGTTGGTGCCCGGATTAGTAATATAAACGTTGTTAATATCCGATGCGGAACCGGTTTGGTTAATCAGGCCAATCCTGGAATAATTAAGTACTGATGCGAAATAACCAAAATTCTGATTTGGGTCGTTACCTGCTACTTTTACGCCGTTGTAAACTTTATTACCGTATTCGCCGGTCATAAAAACAGTTAAATCAAAGTTTTTATAAGTAAGGGTATTGGTTATGCCATACTGAAATTTGGGCAGCGGCGAACCTAAGCTGGTTTGATCGGAGGCGTCTATTTTACCATCGTTGTTGTTATCTTTAAAAATAACATCGCCTACCCAAACCCCGCCTGAGCCCGGCGTAATAGGAATAGGGCCGCTTCCATTTTGCCACACTGCCGGATATTTAGTAAAATCAGCAGCATTTTTGTATATCCCCAATGTTTGATATCCATAAAACTCACCGATGGAACCTCCTACAACTGTTTTGGAATTAGTACCATAAATGGCCGGTGTTCCGGGTGCCAGCGCCAAAACGGTATTTTTGTTTTGCGAATAAACCAGGCTGGTCCTCCAGCTCAGGCTCTTTGACTTAATGTTGGTGGTTGTCAGCGTGAACTCAAAGCCTTTGTTGCTGACAGATCCGATATTAACGTAAGGGGCCAGCACTGCACCTGGCGAATACCCGCCCGCGGCATACGTCCCCGAATAGTAAGGCTCGGTAAGGCTTAATAATAAATTGTTTGTTTTGCGGTAGTAAACATCGCCGGAAAACTCAATCCTGTTGTTAAAAAAGCTGGCATCCAAGCCAAGGTTGTAGGACTTTGTAGTTTCCCATTTTATATTGGGGTTCCCTAATGTGGCTGTTAGCTGTGAATTGCCTGAAAGGCCTGTAGCCACGGTGGTTAACGTTGAGCCATAAGCGTATTCGGCAATGTTTTGGTTATTTACCAACCCGTAACTTAACCTGAGTTTCAAATCGTTTATTGATCTTACACTTTTCAAAAACGTTTCGTGGTTAACTCTCCAGGCAATAGCGCCCGAGTACGAGGTATTCCACCTGTTTGCAGAATCGATCTTTGATGTACCATCCCTGCGGACGGTTGCGGTTATTAAGTACTTATCATCATAAGTAAAGTTTGCACGGCCAAAATAAGCTTCCAGTGCTCCGGCCCCTTTAACGCCGGTGTTAGTTGCGGTGGTTGGGTCGCCGCTGCTTATGGTTGTAACGCTGTTGCTCACAAAATTTGTCCTACTCGCCGAAACTGAGCTGGTATTAACCTTCTGGGCCTCGTGCCCTGCGGTCGCGCTCACGTAGTATTTCTTATTGAACGTATGCTGGTAGGTGAGGTAATTGGTAATGGACTTATAAAAGTTTTGCCCACTGGTGGTTGTACCTGAATTGGATGTCCTGGTGTACGCCCCCATGGTATAAGTTGGATTAAAATAATCCTCGTTGGCAAAATCAAAATTCCCGGATACTTCATTGCGCAGAACAAGGTCTTTTGTGAACTGAATTTCAGCATAGGCGTTCCCGATCAACTGGTACCTGCTTTTTACATCAGTTAATATTGTTGCTATCGCAAATGGGTTAACGCCGTACGCGCCATATATGTTGGGATCGTTGCCGCCCCAGGTACCATCCGGGTTTTTTACTTCAACATCGGGAGTTTGCCGCAATGCCTGTAAAATTACGCCGGTGTTGCTTGTGGCTACGTTTTCGGATACGTTGGCAAAAGCCAGGCTTGTACCTATTTTTAACCAGTTGGTTGTCTTATTATCTAAATTTAATTTAAGTGTCCCTCTCTTAAAATCTGACCCCAACGCGATCCCCTGTTGGGAAAAGTAAGTGCCCGATAAAAAATATTTAGTTTTGTCGTTGCCGCCGCTTATCGCCACATTATGGTTTTGCTCCGGAGCAGTACGGAACAATGCCTTTTGCCAATTGGTACCGGTACCCATATACTGCGGATTGGCAAACTGCGGGCGAAGGTCATAACCGATGATGGCCGCCTTTTCATTCATGAACGTGGCGTATTGCCGCAAGTCCATCGTGTTATAATATTTTGGCAGCTTTTGCCAGCCAAAGTAGCCGTCATAGCTTATTGCCGCCGCGCCGGAAGTCCCTCTTTTGGTGGTGATTATCACCACACCATTTGAGGCCTGGGAGCCATAGATAGCAGTAGCCGAGGCATCCTTTAAGATATCGATCGAGGCTATCTGAGAGGGATCAAGAGATGACAACGGATTAGAACCATTACCGGAGATCGGGGACTGTGTATTAGGCGGGATCTGTACACCGTCTATAACGTACAACGGCGGTGAACTTGTAAAGCCGCCTACGCCACGTATTTGTATGTTAACATCCCCGCCCGGCTGGCCGGATACCTGTTGTACTATAACGCCGGCTGCTTTACCCTGCAATGCCTGATCGATTGTTGTAGGCTGCGTTTGTACAATATCAGAAGATTTAACAGATGATATGGAACCTGTAAGGTCTTTTCTTGTCGCTCTTCCGTATCCAATTACAACTACCTCATCCAGGCCGTTAACGGATGGCGCAAGTGCTACGTTAACTGTCCCCCTCGACCCTACATTTATTTGCTGGGTAGCATAACTGATAAAACTGAATACCAGCACATCGCCCGGTTTTGCGTCGATGGCATAAGTACCATCGGCACCCGATATCGCCCCGGTGTTTCCGTCTTTAATTTTGATGCTGACGCCGGGAAGCGGCTCTGAATTGTCGGCGCTTGTTACCTTTCCGGTAATCTTTTTGCTTTGCGCATAAGCCGAAAAGCCCAGAAAAACAGCTGCTATAAATAGCAATATACTGTGTCTTAATTTTTTTTGTAAACTTTTTTCCATTTATAAAGGAATTTTAATAGGAATCAAATAATTGGTTTATTGTACTTGGTTTGGTTGTTAAGTTTTCAGTGTCGCTTTTTCTTCATAATTTATAGGGTGATCTTTATTGGTTTTGAAATTTATTGGTTCGTATTATTTAATGTACCGATCAGGTACGCCACCAAAAAGCTAAGAATACGTGTGTTCGCATATATCAAAAAAGCTTTAAAATTGTGGGCATCCTAAAAGCGGGGCGGTCTTGAGTAAAAGGTTCCCGCAGGGCGAAAAGGTTCAAAAAACGTTAAACGTTTAAATCGTAATTTTTTAGGCATAATCAAATTAGTTGGTTTATAAATCAGGGCTTGATATAATAAATTGGACGTATTATATTCCGGTAAAGTTATCGGCAAACTTTAATCGCTGTGGGTTATAATGGGGATGTTTGGTATGAAAAATGCGAATCCGCATAAAACACAAATAACTGAAAACCAGTATTTTAATATTTATTGACGTTAAAAATTGGTGTAAAAGCCCCCTTTGCAAAAGGCGACTTTTTTTCATAACCATAAATTATTGAAAGGAAAAACAGCGATTACAGATACGTTCTGTTTTTGTACAGGTACGCGAACCGCCCGGTTTTTTTAAATGATTAGTTTTGAGGTAGAGTGATCTTAGATTTTAATTAGATCCGTATTATCCAAATACTGAGAAGGAGTCACCAAAAACTCTGCTTTAAATACTTTGGAAAAATATTTCGCATCATTGAAACCCACTTCGTAAGCGATCTCGGCTATGGTGAATTGATTTGTCTGGAGAAGTTGTATTGCTCTTTTTAACCTTACTGACTTAATAAACTCAACCGGACTTTTGCCGGAAAGATTAAATACTTTATTGTATAATCCCTTACGGCTCATATTCATTTGGCTGCTTAATAACTCAACCGAAAATCCCTGATTTGGAATATTCGTTTCAATAACAGCCAATAACTTTTTCATGAATTTCACATCAGGAGTTTCTACTTCTAAATCGCCGGGTTTGGCTTCAATTTGTCTTTGATATGTTTCCTTTACTAATTGCTGGTTTTTAAGCAGGTTATGCACTTTAAAACGTAATATTTCAAAATTAAAAGGCTTGGTTAGGTAGTCGTTCGCCCCGGTTCCCAAACCGGCCAGCTGCTTTTCGTCGCCGGTAAAAGCGGTAATTAATATAAATGGTATATGTTCGGTGCGTTTATCGCTTCGGATCTTTTTGCAAAAATCAATACCGTCAACTTCGGCCATGTTAATATCGCTTACGATCAAATCAGGATGTAATGCCAATGCCTTTTGGCAGCCTTCTTTACCATTTACAGCCTCAACAACAGTATACAATTGCCCGAGATCATCTTTTAGATAAGCCCTGAAATCGGGGTTATCCTCCACAATTAAAATGGTAATATTTTTATTGCGTTTTTCCTGACTTGGTCTGTCGGGTTTAGGAGCTTCCAATCTTTCGGGGGTATTTTCAATACCGGTAAAATTATTTTTATGGGATATCTTTAAGGGCAGCCGCACAATAAAACAACTCCCTTTCCCATGTTCACTTTCAACGGAAATGGCGCCGCCCATCAAATCAACAAACTCTTTTGTAATTGATAAGCCAATACCACTGCCCTGGTTAATTAATGAGGCGGGCATGTCATTCTGAAAAAAACGTTCAAAAATTTTATCCTTTTTATCTGCGGGAATACCGACACCCGAATCTATTACCTTAATTTCGAGCAAGGTCATTTCCACGCTATTGGATTCCAACAACTTTGCTTCAACTGCTACATTACCAAAGTCGGGGGTAAACTTAAATGCATTTGAAAGCAGGTTAAAAAGTATTCTTTCAATTTTATCCTGATCAAAAAAAGCAAATCCCGAACCAGTATCACACTTAAATGAAAAACTGATATTTTTTTTATCCGCCAAATCGGTAAATAAATCGCTTGCTTCTTTAATAATTTTAATGATATCAGCTTCACGCAGGTCAAGCTGAAGTTTTTTTACTGCCATTTTACTAAAATCCAATAGCTGGTTAATCATATTAAGCAGCCGCTTAGAATTTTCGTGGATCAATTGAAGCTTTCGCCGGCTATAATTATCATCGGCCTGTTTTAACAATTTTTCAACCGGCGCCATAATCAGGGCGATAGGCGTTCTGAATTCGTGACTAACGTTGGTAAAAAAATCTATTTTCATTATATCCAGCTCGTGCTTATCCTGCGCTTCCTTTCGCACGCGCTCAATCTCAAACCGCGTTTCTATTTTTTTAATGCCTTGTTTGCGGATGTAATACAAGATCCCAAGAATGGAAAATATATAAATAACATAGGCGATTGGCGATTTCCAGAACGGGGGCAACACTTTTATATTTAAGGTCAAATCGTTGGTGTTCTGTATCCCCATAGCGTTTGAGGCCCTCACCCGGAACACATAATTCCCAGCGTCCAGGTTGGTATAGGTAGCTTTTCTGATCCTCGTATCGCTGGTTATCCAGTCCTTATCAAATCCATCCAATTTGTATTCAAGTTTAGATTTACCCGGACTGAAAAAGTTCAGATCAGCGAATTCTATTGAAAAGGCGCTTTCATTGTATTTTAAAGTTATGTTTTTGGTTTCCGTTATAGATTTTGAAAGTGCAACATGCCCGTTTAAGATGTCTCCTGCATTTATACTCTTGTTAAAAAGCTGAAAATCAGTTAAGATTAAATTGGGAGCGCCTTTGTTCAATTTTATCGATGAAGGGTTAAAAATATTAAAGCCGTGTGGTCCTCCAAAAACGAGTTCGCCGCTTTTTGTCTTTAGCGATGCATTTTCATTAAATACACGCCCTTGTAAACCGTCGGTTTCGTTATAGTTCTCAAACCGAAATTTCAATTTTCCATTTTGTTGTTTTACTATAATGTTCGACAATCCATTGGGTGTGCTTACCCACATATTATGGTTATCGTCTTCTAATATATCCAGGATCGCGTTATCGGGTAGTCCGTCTTCTTTCCTGAGATTTGTGAATTGCCTTTTTGATCTATCAAAAATACTTAAGCCATTGCGGGTAGCTATCCAGAAAAGATGCCTGGAATCTTCGGTTAAATTGGTAACGTTATCGTTGATCAGGCTATTGCCTTTTTTCGGGTCGGCTAAATAATAAATGAATTTATGAGATCTATTCAGCAAGACATTGATCCCGTAAGAAGTGCTGATCCATATATTCTGATCTTCATCTTCTGCCAAACCTGATATATAGTTATTTAGAATAGAACCGGGACTATCTTTTTTATAATGTTTAAAGGCTTGGCTGCCATGTTCTAATAAATTAAGCCCGCCGTTAAGCGTCCCTATCCACAAGCGATGAGAAGAGTCTTCCATGATCTCATAGATGCTATTATCAGATATACTGTTGGGGATAGCATCGTTGTGACGGTAATGCGTGAAAGTCTTGCCGTCATAACAATCCAACCCGCCAAAATAGGTACCAATCCATAGCTTATTTTCATGGTCTACACATAAACTAACAATAACGTTATTGGCTAAACTATTAGCATTGGCTGCATTGTGCAGAAAACTGGTAAAAGTGCCGTCTTTTCTGTTAAAATAAATAAGGCCTTTACCATTAGTGCCTATCCATAAGTTGCCTTTTTTATCTTCAGCAAACTTATTGATGTCATCATAACCTATGCTGGAGGGGTCGGAGGAATAATGTTTATACAAGGGGAACTTGATAATATCCCCATGATAATAACTGATACCCTCTTTAACAGTACCTATCCAAACAATTCCTGTATTATCTTTAAAAAGTGATATTGTAGCGTTTTGCGCCAAACTTTTACTATTGTCCTCCCTTTTTACTAAATATTCAATTGTGAAATCACTTTTATTTAAAAGATTGATCCCGCCATTATCCGTTGCTATCCAGATCGTATTTTTGTCATCCTGAATAATATTAGTAACAACATCGGAATTTAAGTGACTGCCAGCCGAAGTTGTATTGATGTGCTTAACGATATTACGTTTTAAATTCAGATAATATATACCGTGCGGATTATTTACATTGAACACCCATAAATCGTTCTGGCGGTCAATAAAAATCCTAAACGTACTTTGTTCATTGCTGAATATTTTTTTAACGGCGTATATTCTCTGATCGATTTTATTGGTATGATGATTTATCTTTTCAATAATTCCGTTTTGATAGATCAGTAAAATATCACCATTTAAATCCTCTGACAGATCTGTCGGGTTATCAGCATAAAGCGAAGTGGTATCGCCGGTCTTATGCTCAAAATGTATCGTTTTTTTCGCGTTTGGATTATATTTATAAACACCAAGCGTGGGATGCAGGAACCAGAAATTGCCGTACCTGTCTTTTTTTATGTTGTTGATTGAATTACCCGGAATGGAGAGATTAGATAATGTACGGTTAATATTTCGTTCGAACCGCTCGGCCAATGGGTCATATACATTAAGTCCATTGCGTGTTTGTATCCAAAGTTTATTGAAAGGGCCCTCCGTGATGTCTATGATAAAATCATCACTCAACGATGTGGCGTCACGAATGTTATTTTTGAATATTTTGAATTTATAACCATCGTATCTGTTGAGACCGGCCATGGTCCCAAACCACATAAACCCTTTAGTATCCTTATAAATGCAATTTACCTGATTGTTGGAAAGCCCATCGGTAATATCCAAATGCGAAAATTGGTACTGACTGTTTTGCGCGGTAGCTGTGTTGAAGACGCATATTATAATAGCCGTTATCAATAAATTTAAACGCATTGTTTGAAACCGATATAAAAGGAAATAACATTATGGGACTGACCAACTAATATAGCGTAATTAAACTGAATGCGAAGTGGTAAAATGTGAGGCCTTGGCGGGGTTGACGTCTTGATTCCGCGTGCCTTGATCAGTTGTTCCGAAATTGGTTCAATGTTCCAGTGTCCATAACAGAGCGTGCTCGAACCAAAATGTGCCTCTATTTGCTTTAAACTTATATTTAAATTTGGTAGAAAATTAAAAATGGGCTTAGCGGACATACTAAGGCAATTTGCTCCCCAGATTGGGCGCGAACCGCTTATTTATGAAGGCAACGTACGATTTTTTTCAGGCATATAAACTAAAACTATGGTAAGTCGTTTATCAAGAAATATTATTTTATGCCTTCAGAAACCTATTTTAAATTCCGTGAAGTATCAACTTCATCCCTGGTCATTTCAAACTTCGCAAAAGGGTCATTGAGCAGCCAGCCGTTATCAACGCAATCCAATACGATCTTTTTCATGTTAGCAATATTCTTCAGCGCTGAATTATGATTCAAACTTTTAGCCGTCCTAAACCAATTATATAATTTCTTTATGAATTCAAGGTCGAGGGCAAGAATGCTGATATCGTCTATTCTATATACCGATTTAAGAAAGGTGGCAATATGGCTGTATGAAGTATTAAAATTGGTTACTGTTCCCTTGGCTACTCCTTTCCCAATCATCGCTTTCAGTTCATCGTTGTGATTTTTGAATAGTGTGAGTAACATCCATTTTCGCTGACCATCCCCTGATAAAATATCCAATATTGCAATCGAAGAGACCACCTTACCCCTTTCAATTAACTGCATCCTCGCCTCGTAGGCTTTATTTTGCAATATATCCAGGTATTCATTAAGCGACCTCGATTCTGCCTTTGTGCCGGTAGCTCTGTTGGCTTTGGCATTCCATTTTCCGGGATCCCAAGACCTTTTTGTGGAAATTTCTTTAGGAATACCATCTACTGTAATTCGCAGGTAAATGGGCAATAATCCATCAGTGTAACTTTTCGGCTTTCTTATATAAAATAATAAGCCTAAACTTTTTTCTAACATAACGACTCTTTTTAAGTGAATAAATATCGAAATGCAGCAGTCAAAAGTCAAGATGTTTAAGCATTGAACATGCTATAAAACAGATAGTTATGCAGTTTTCGTTGAGTAAATTTAATTGAGGGTTCTACTCAACGAATTATACATTTTTTATATGCGATTTATTGCATATTTTGGGTGTTTTCTGAAAACACAAAAGCCTGTAATCATATGATTTACAGGCTTTTGTTAGTTTTTGATATTCTTATCAGCGGTGAGGGAGGGATTCGAACCCTCGGTACAGTTTCCCGTACGTCAGTTTAGCAAACTGATCCTTTCGGCCTCTCAGGCACCTCACCAGTATTTTTAAACTTGTCCCCCGTTTTCGGGATTGCAAATATAGCAATTCATGTTTCCCGTCAAAAAAAAAGTTCGGATTTTTAGTAATCTATCCGCACATGGTAAATGCTCATCAACATCCGCTTAAATATCTCTTTAATAGTTTCTATATCTTTCAGCGTTATATTACTGTCTTTCAACTGGTTCTGATCTAGCTTATATTTTACAATCCTATCTACCAAAACACTTATCGATTCTTCATCCGGTTCTTTTAATGAGCGCGAAGCGGCCTCAACGGAGTCGGCAAGCATCAAAACACCCGCTTCTTTAGAGAAAGGGATGGGCCCGGGATACCTAAAAATGTTTTCGTTAATGAATTTCTCCGGAAAATTCTTCAATGATGACTGGTAAAAATAGTCGACGCGGGTATTACCGTGATGGGTCCGGATAAAATCAATAATAACTTCGGGCAGGTTGGCTTTGCGGGCCATTTCAATCCCTTTGCTCACGTGGCGGATAATTACTTGTGCGCTCTCCTCGTACGGCAGCTTATCATGCGGATTAAAGCCCGAGCTTTGGTTTTCGATAAAAAACAGCGGGTTCTCCATTTTACCAATATCATGGTATAAAGCTCCCGCCCTAACCAATAAAGCATTGCCACCGATGCTATAAATTGCATTCTCGGCCAAATTGGCCACTTGTAACGAGTGCTGGAAGGTACCGGGCGCCGTAAAGGCCAGTTCGCGCAACAAAGGCGCGTTGGTATTGGTAAGCTCGATGAGGGTGATATCAGATGTAAGGGAGAAGATCTTTTCAAATACATAAATCATTGGGTAAGCCAGCAATGTAAGCAGTACACTTACCACAAAAGGCAGAAAATCCATCCAGTCAATCTCCAGGAAAGTACCTTCCCTTATGAACGAAATGCCCAGGAACGCCACAAAATAGGTAAATACAATTATCCCGGCAGAAACCAGGAACTGCTCGCGCCGGATTAAGTTTTTGATACTGTAAATGGATACCATCCCGGCGGTTATTTCGTAATAAGCAAACTCGAAGCTATTGGGTACAAAAAATCCGGCTATTAAAACTACCAGCAAATGAATGTTGAGCGCCAAACGGGTATCAAACAAAATACGGATGATGATTGGTACAATACAATAAGGTATATAATACAAATTTACTGGGAACTGGAATTTGATAGCGGCCGACAAAGTGGCCAGCATAGCTGTTATTACAAGCAATATTAAACCCACCAGCCGGTTATCGGCATAAATATCCTTACGAAACAGGTATAGGAATATCATAAGCAACGATATGGCTATTGATACCAATAAAAATTGCCCCAGCAGCACCAATACGTGGTTACCATTAACGCGGGCATTATTTTCAAACGCTTTTTTGTAGGATTCAAGTTTCTGATAAACATCATCGTTAATAACCGAACCTTTATAAACTATCACCTCGCCTTTTTGTACCATTCCACGGGTGATAGAAAGGCCATCGTACACTTCTTTTTCCAGCCTTGTGGTTAGGTTATCATCATAGCTTAAGTTGTTCTGGATCCGGTTTTGCAGCAAATCGAGCATAAAAGCCCTGTCGATATCGGTTCGTTTACTTAATACCTTATCACAATACGCCAGCGCGCTTTCTTTGGTAAAAAGGGCGTTGGTATTTTTTTCTGTAGCTACGTTTTTATTTAAAATGGTAATAGGGTAGTTATTGGCGTGGCGCAGATATTTATCGTTGAGCTTTAAAATACCGGTATTATATAAATTTGTTAATAAAGCTATGCCCGCATCAATATATTTAGGTTTAAGTTTATCGTTAATACCCGCATTATGCCACTTGATTTCTAAATCGGTTTTAAAACCTTCTATCTGTTGGTCGCCTGCGGCGGCATCAAGTTGGTATACAGGGGTGATACTTTCATAGGCGGTTTTCTTTTCGTTATCAATTTCCTGGGGCGTTTTTAGTATAGCAAAATTATAAGGCGACACCAGGTCTTTTTGGTTCCAGATGCGCCCTTTTTCGTATTCATAACTAAACTTTGCCTGTTTTGGTAAAAAGAAAACGATAAGGCAGATGCTCACCAGCATCATCAAAAACTTAACGTTGCGGGCATATTTGCGCATCAGGGCTTTTTGCCGCGAGGTAGATAGTTTTGCCATTTATTTAATTAACCGCTCAAAAATAATATAAGTTTCTGTTATAAATGGCAAACAGTCAATAATCGAAAATCAAGAGCATGACATTTAGGTTGGCCTCTGTTTTTTGATTCCCGGCTTTTACTTCTTTTTCCCCGCTATAAAATCCTTCAGATAATAGGGTTCAAAATAGGCCACATCTTCAAAATCTTTATTGGCAAACTTCCCGGCTGTCTTTTGGGTAAGGTAGGTCGCGGAGTTTTCGAAATTGTGTAAAAAAATGGCGTTGGGGTTACCGCCTAAAACAGCTTCACATTTATCTGCACCATCGCCAAAAAACAAAACCTGGTTGTTGCTTAATAAATCAGCAAAACTATTTTCATCAATAATTTCGGCGGCTGTATCTTTAAGCTTTTCGCCCGCATAATTAAATACACTGCAATAAACCTCCATTCTGCGGGCGTCAATCATGGGGCATAACAATATGTTTTTATTGATGGCTATTGTGTTATCATTAATTACACCATAAGCCATCGCTTCCAAAGTTTCAATTGCTATAAGTGGTTTATCAAGCGCGAAGCAAAGGCCCTTTGCTGTGGATACCCCAATCCTTAAGCCTGTATACGAGCCCGGGCCGCAACTTACAGCAATGGCATCCAGGTCGCGGTAAGTAAAATTACCGGCAGCTATAAGTTCCTCAATAAATAAAGTGATTACCTCGGCGTGTTTATTACGTTCATTTACCTGTTTAAAATCCAAAATCTTACCATCGGCCGCCAATGCCACCGAGCATGACGTTGTTGCGGTTTCTATTTGTAAAATGAGGCCCATTTTTTTCAGTTGTGAGTTGTGAGTTGTGAGTTGTGAGTTGAAAAATTCAATCACCACCGCACTTTACAAAACAAAAAATTAAACCTTTTAAGCTTAGGGCAACAAGGAAAACTTAAAACCCATCACTCAAAACTTAAAACTAATTAAGGTACCGGATCATGCCCGTGCCCTCCCCAGGGGTTACAACTGGCAATTCGTTTAATGGTCAGCCATCCGCCTTTAAAAGCCCCGTGCTTCCTGATAGCCTCTACCCCATATTGCGAGCATGTTGGCGTATACCTGCACGAAGCACCCGTCATCGGCGAAATAAAATACTGGTATATTTTTATCAACACGATAAAAATATAGCCTATCAACGTTTTAAACAAGCTTACCAGCGCCATCATACAGCAGGAGCATTAGTAGCAGTTAATTGTTCTGCGAGTTGGGCAAGCATCTTCAGCATCTTTTTTTCGATGACACTGTAGGGCTCAATTGTTTTACCAATATAACCTACCGATAGCACGATGGTTTTATCGGCTGTTTGCAGCAAATTGTATAGGTTTTGTTGTTTGTGCAGCCGGTAGCTTTCGCGCATATAGCGCTTTATTAAATTACGGTCGACAGCGTGCTTATAACGCTTTTTGGAAACCGAAAATAATATTTGGGCAGGATATTGTTGCGGTTGGGTATGATACAACCACGAGGCCTTAAAAGGATAACACAAAAAAGAAGAGCCGCTATGAAAAAGCTTATCAATAAGCCTTTTATTACATAACCGTTCTTCTTTTTTAAAAGTATACATAGTTGCTTATCTGGATCCGGAATTTAAGCAGACAATCGGCATCCATTGGTTGGCTTAATGCCAATCAGTGCAACCGGTTTATGCTTTATGACGACCCTCGTCAGAAACTGATAATCTTTTTCTGCCTTTAGCTCTTCTGGCTGCTAATATTCTCCTGCCGTTAGCAGTTGACATGCGTTCACGGAATCCGTGTTTATTTCTTCTTTTTCTTTGAGAAGGCTGAAACGTTCTTTTCATAACTATTTATTCTATTCGTCGTTTTAAAAACAAGAGCGCAAATGTAGTAATATTTTAAAACATTTCAAACACTATTTTTCCTATTTGCGGCTCCATGTTTAATACTGTAAATTAAGCGCTTTAAAACCACAATATGAAACTATCTATCCTGCTGCTTTTCATTTGCTTACCGTTTGTTGCTTTAAGCCAGGCAACCGAACCAATTCATTATAAAATATATAGCACAGCAACCCAGAAAACCGCAGCAGTTGCCGATATTATCAATAACATGGCTAAAGCCGACATATTATTTTTTGGCGAGGAACACAATGACTCTACAGGGCATATACTGGAACTGGAACTTTTTAAACAACTGGCGCAACAATATCCCGGTAAAACGGCTTTATCCATGGAAATGTTTACTACCGATTGCCAGCTGGTATTAAACGAATACCTGAACGGCCTCATCCGCGAAAAAAGCCTGATAAGTGATGCACGCACCTGGCCCAATTATAAAGATTATCGCCCCATGGTTGAGCTGGCCAAACAAAGCCAAATACCCATAGTGGCAGCCAACGCTCCATCGCGCTATACCAACATGGTAACACGCAGCGGTTTAAACAGCCTGCAGCAACTTAACGCCCAAGCCAAGGGCTATCTTCCTCCCCTGCCCATTGATACGGCTACGGGCGCCTATTACGATAAATTTGTAAAGATAATGGGCGGCCACAACACTATGGCAGGGATGCAAATTTATCAGTCGCAAAACCTTTGGGATGCAACCATGGGCTGGTCAATAGCGCAGTTTTATAAAAAACATACCGACTTTAAAATCATGCAAATTAACGGCGGGTTTCATAGTGAAGAAAAAATGGGCGCTGTTGCCCAGTTAAAAAAATATGCCCCAAAAGCGCGCGTAATAACCGTAGGCGCTTATGCCGATGACAACTTTGACAATCCCGACTGGAGCAAATTCAGTAAACTGGCAGACTATATTATACTAACTGATCCTAAGTCGCGCAAAAGCTTTTAGCACAAAACCGATGGTTTACGGCCCGCATTTTTTAAAAGCGGGCACCAGACAAAAGTACAGCCACGATCCTTACAACTATAGAGAAGTTTTCTTTGCAGCCAGCAGGTCCCTGATTTCAATAAGTAAAGCTTCTTCTTTTGTTGGAACCGGTTCTGGTTCCGGGGCAGGCTCAGGCGGCCGTTTAAGTGCATTAATTGTTTTTACAATAAGAAAAATACAAAAAGCAATTATCAAAAACTCAATTGTTATGTTAATAAAATTACCAATGTTAACGGCTACATCGGGTATTTTTTTGTCGGCATCGCCATGCTTCAGCAATATCCTGATATCTTTAAAATCAGCGTCGCCTATAATAAGGCCAATTGGCGGCATAATGATATCCGTTACCAGCGAGGTAACTATTTTACCAAAAGCGGCGCCAATAATAACACCTACTGCAAGGTCAACAACGCTGCCACGCAGGGCAAACTCCCTAAATTCTTTTATTATGGCCATGATATTAATTTTTGATTAAGATTGTTAACACATCAACCAAACAAAAGTTTTTATTTAGCATTTATCATCATTACTCCATTTACGGTAAGTTATTTTAAAGTTAACGGTAATTGATGTATTTTTGGCCACATCTTAACTATGCTAAAACAGAACCTTCAACAAAAACTCTTACAAAAGCTATCGCCACAGCAAATACAATTTATAAAATTGCTGCAGGTGCCTACCGTATCTCTTGATACCCGTATTAAAGAAGAACTGGAAGAAAACCCCGCGCTTGAAGACCTGAGCTTAACAAATTTGAATGAGCCTGTTGAAGAATACCCTGACCGCGACCCCGACGAAGACACTTTTAATGGCGACGAAGAAAAGGGTGAAATGGATGAGTTTAACATAGATGATTATTTGCAGGATGATAACGTAAATGACTATGGATCGCGGTATGATCAAAATGGCGATGATGAGGATGAGCGAAAAGAGATACCGATTGCTGTACAGAGCTCTTTTTTTGAAAGCCTGCAACTCCAGCTTGACCTGTTACCACTGAGTGATAAGGATTTCAGGATAGGCAAACAGATTATTGGCAGCCTTGATGATGATGGATATCTGCGCCGCCCTATTATGTCGCTTACCGACGACCTGGCCTTCTCGCAAAATGTGATGGCCGAGGATGAAGAAGTTGAAGACATGTTAAAAGTGATCCAAAGCTTTGATCCGGCCGGTGTAGGCGCACGTAGCTTGCAGGAGTGCCTGCTCATCCAACTCCGCAAAAAAGACCCTAATGACCCTATCATAAAAAAGGCGATCATCGTTGTTGAGCAATATCTTGACGAGTTTACCCGCAAGCATTACGATAAGCTTGAAAAATCGTTAAACATGGATTCGGACGAGTTGCGGGGTGTTATCAACGAAATTTTAAAACTTAACCCTAAGCCGGGCGATAGTAACGAAATTAACACCAAACAGATGCAGGTGATACCTGACTTTCATATCACCAATAACGATGGCGTACTGATACTCACCTTAAACTCCAAAAACGCTCCTGAGTTGCGTGTAAGCCGGTCATACCAGGAAATGTTTCAACATTATGATAAGGCATCGCAAAAGGATAAGAAACTAAAGGAAGCAGTACAATTTGTAAAACAAAAGCTCGATTCGGCCAAATGGTTTATCGATGCTATTAAACAGCGTCAGCAAACATTGTTAAAAACAATGAATGCTATTATGCAGTACCAATATGAGTTTTTCCTTACGGGCGATGATAAAAACCTGAAGCCAATGATCCTGAAGGACATTGCCGACAGGATAAACATGGACATCAGTACCGTATCACGTGTGGCCAACTCTAAATACGTTCAAACGGAGTTTGGAACCTTTCTGTTAAAATCGTTCTTCTCAGAAGCCATCCAGACCGAAAGCGGCGAAGAGGTATCTAATAAAGAAGTTAAAAAGATCCTGGAAGAGCATATTGGTAAAGAAGACAAACGCCACCCCCTTGCCGATGAAAAACTTACCGATATATTAAAGGATGCCGGCTATAACATAGCCCGCCGCACAGTAGCCAAATACCGCGAGCAAATGAACATCCCGGTTGCAAGGCTGCGCAGAGAACTGTAGGAAGATGTGCAGATGAGATAAATATAAAAGAAACAGAAAATGCCACGATTGTGTGTCAGGGCATTTTTTATTTATAGAAATAGCCATGTTAGTCAGTCCCCTCCTATCTTGATACTTGATACTAACTACTTGCTACCAACTTAAAACGTATGTTGCGGGCAGGTAACTTTGTAACGGTTATTAAGGAGTATCCCGATAACTATTTCGTGCGATCCGTTACTCACCGTATTTAGGGCGGAGGTAGTAAAATCATAAGAGTAACCTACATTTATGAAGGAGCTAAGGTTGAAACCAACCATGGCCGCAAAAGAATCGCTACGGCGGTATGAGCCTCCTAACCAAAACTTGTCCTGGAACGATATTTTCATATTTACATCAAAAGTAGTAGGCACCGGCTGTATCACTTTAACCAATACCGACGGGATAAGTGTTACATCATCAGACAAAAACAGCTTGGTGCCAGCCGTAAAGAAGTAGTGCGGCACCGTTTTGTTTAACGATGATGACCCGGTTACATACAGGCTTTGCGGCAATATCTGCTGCACCGATACACCAAAAAAGTAATCAGAAGCATAAGCCCAAACACCAAAGCCCAAATCGGGTTTCCATTGGTTGGTGTTAAGGTTAGCCAGGATCGGATCAGAGTCATCTACCCCACCAAAATGAAGCGCCGCACGATCGAGTACGTTGTGGCTTACGCCCGCCGATACGCCAACAGCAAGGTTCAATCTATCGGTCAAACCTAAATGGTAGGCGTAAGTAGCATCAATAGTTGTTTGGCTTATGGGGCCCGTTTTATCAGATACTAAAGTTAAGCCAATGCCGTGGTGTGGTTCGGCAGCCTGGTATTGCTGCGTATATAACCTGCTCGATGGATTAAGCCCGCCGCTTGCCGGGAAGGCCGTGGCATCACCCTGCACAAATCTATCGCCTATAGGCGCGTTGATGCTTAAATAACCGGTTGTAGGTGCGCCTTCAAGACCCGTCCATTGGCTACGGTAGCCTGCTTTAACGTCGGTATAATTCTCAATTCCGGTTAAGGCCGGGTTTAGCAGGTAATTATTAAAAATATATTGGGTGTATTGAGGCTTTTGCTGCGCATATGCAAAATGTACACCTGCAATAAAAAAAACAATCGCGTATAAAATTCTCTTCATTAATTTATCTTATAATGGCTACAAAAACCCAAATAACATTCCGTCCGGTTTAGGTTTCATTATGTATAATACATTCCCGGAGGCAAATCAGATCCATTCTGTTTGCCGTTATGGGGTGCATTGTAACCAATTGACGAATATAATCTTTCTCTGTATCTATTACATATTCTATCGATAGAATTTATAAAAATATCGACGTTTTCAGTTATTCATGTAGTTTTTATAAATTTTAACATTATTACTATCTCATAATAGTGACACTTCCGGATACCACCCTACGACCATTTTTAGGATTGATAATGTAATAATATGTACCTGGCGAAAGGTAATTTCCATTGTATCTGCCATCCCAGGGAACAGGATAGCCAATTGATGAAAATAGTTTTTGGCCGTACCTGTTATATACTTCGACGGTATTGTCGGGATAATCATTTAAATATTTCACATTCCAGACATCATTTCTTCCATCGCCATTAGGTGTAAATGCGTTTGGTATTACCAGGTATTTTAAAACCTTCACCGTAACATCAGCCGAACTTGAACAGCCTTCGGCAGATGTTACCGTCAACCGGTAAGTGGTAGTTTCGGCGGGGCCCGCTAAAGGGTTCAACCCGTCATCACGATTCAAACCTGTTGATGGGTACCATTTATAAACCAGCTCATGACCGGTTACCGATGCATTCAAAGTAACTGTGGCGCCTTCAAGCAGGGTTAGCGGCCCTTCTATAGCTACAGTTGGCGACGGGTACACCACAATCTGTTGTTTCACAGTATCGGGGCAAGTATTAGCAGTTGCATATACGTAGTTGATATTAGCTGCACCCGTACCGGCAACAGCCGGGTTAAATAAGCCGCTTAAACTTACACCATTGCCGTAATATGAGCCGCTGCCTGGCTGGCCTGTCACACTTAAAGGCGCAAGTTGTATAGGTTTAGCCTCGGGACAAATAGATGGTACAGGCGCAAAAGTGATAATGTGAGTAGCTTTTACGACTATGGGAAAATCCTGAATATTGGCGCAAACACCACCAGAATAAGCTGCGACATGCACATTAAAAGTACGGTCGCCATCGGTAAATACCGGGTAAGTATAGCGTAACTGTTGCCCGTAAACCGGATGTTCATATACCCTCAATGATGAGGCGTCTGCCATATCAAATGTAACCTCCAGCCGGGTTATCTTTCCAAAATTAACCGTCGACCGGTTTTCAAAAAAAACTTCTTTATTACTACATACTGCCGATGGGTCTTTTAAAACCACATTTGCTTTGGGGATATCGCCGTTAACAGTAAAAGTTTTTGTTTTGGTGTAAGTACAACCATATTTTGATGTAATTGTCAAACTTACCTGGTAATCATCGCGGGCCTCGGTATAATGATGTTGCGGATTTTTTTGGACAGATGTATTGTTGGCGGCGGTAGCGTTAACATCGCCAAAATTCCAATGGTAAATAAAATCGTCCTCTGTGTGGTCGGCTATGGTGCTGTTGTCTTTAAATTGAACATAATCGGCAGTACAAGCGTCCGGCAAAATAAAATCGACTACCGGAAGTTCGCTTATTGCTATAGTCTTTTGCATAGCCAATCCGGAGCAGCCATTAGCATTCATCACGGTTAATTTTACAATATAAGTACCGGCAACCTGGTAAACGTGTGCAATGGGCGATTTATCTGTTTTAGTTATCACGGCAGTGCTATCTCCAAAATCCCATATCCATTTTGATATTGTACCATCAGTAGTTACAGACTGATCGGTAAAGGTTATATCCTGCGCCGGACAACCTGAAGCAGCAACATCAAAATTTGCTACAGGCAAATTGCTGATGCTAACGGTAGAAGCCTCCGATATATCGGCACAACCATTTTCATTAGTAATAGTAAGCCTGACTGTGTATTCTCCGATATTTTTATAAAAATGTGACGGGTTTTGCACCACATCGGTGTATCCATCGCCAAAATCCCATAACCAGGTTTTAATTTCGCGGCCATTGGTTATCGATGCATCCCTAAAAAAAGTGGTATCGCCCAAACATACATCCGAAAAGTTAAATTTTGATACAGGCGGATCGGAGATATTAAAGTCGAGCTCTACGTCTTCATCCGAGCCACACTCGTCGGCAACAGGATTAAATACGGTTGCCAGTACCGTGTAATCGCCGGCCTTATAAACCTTTTCGGCTGCGTACTCATATAAATACAAGATCTGCCCCCCTTTTACCGAAGTTGATTTTACAACCGGATTGCTATCATCGTAAGTAACCCCATTTTTAAAATCCCATTTAATCCGCGTGGTTTTGTAGGGCAGGGTTAATTGTATTTTATAGGCTACGCCAGAGCAGCCGTTTAATGTAGAGGTATTCGTTTTGGGGTCATCTAAAGCTATAAACCGGGTTAGATTTTTGAGGTTGGTACCCGCCGCGTATCCGTATGATTCGGCATTACCGAAACCGTATGCTATGGCATTAAAACCATCAGCCGCGCTAATGTGGTGAACGCCGTTATTAACATCTATCTGGGCGTATGAATAAGCCGGATTATAGCTAACTGGCTTAAATTGGGTATAAGGTTTACCGTCAAGTGCAAAAGTTGGCACCGCGGTTGTTTTAATAATTACATTGATAAAGTTATTTACTATCCTGAAGTTGCCGGTTGAGTTTAAGGTAACATGATCAAGCGTTTGCTCAAGCGGATTAAGATAAATCATTTCCGGGTCGCCCGTATCATACGCGGTATCAATACAACTAATAGTTTTTGATTGGGTTACGGCATATTGCACAACTTGCACCGGCTTATCGGCTTTAATAACATTTGGCGCAAGCGAATTAAACTCGTAATAGCGCCCGTTAACAAAATCCGAAGATGAAAGATTAGCGCCGTTTAAATTTACTGTTGTGTTAGGATCACTTTTAACTATCCTGAAAACATCGTAATAGCGGCTTTTTAAGGGGGCCGTAATGTAATTTTTGCCCCAGGCAGCTGTAGGATAAACCTGCTGAAAAAGGTTATCAGAGGTATTATTTTTGGAAGCACACCCGATAAGTATTTTTGAGCTCCCCGAAAAAACAGCTACCTTTTTACATGAGCCGACCTGTGTACTTAAGGTGCGGATGCGGGTACCTGTTAAATCGTCATTGGCCAGGCCCTGGTACACCTGCCCTTTGTTTAAAGTGACGGTAAAGGCCTTACCTGGCGGCTCGCCGTTCAGCAGGTAGGTAGTTGGCGTTATTTCAACGGTGGTGTTATCTTCGGTACCAATTACCGCGAATGTGGAATAAGATGGTCTTTTTTCACTGCTGAGCGAATTGGATATCTGGGTGTAATTAATAGAAACATAATCCTTACCAAGCACATTTACAGGCAACAAAAGTGTGGCACCCGAAACACTCTGCGCAAAAATATGGGCGTAAACCGCAACCGGCTTTTGTGCGGTAATATGAATACCTTTTAAACTTAGGCCTTGTTGGTCTATAAAAGCGCTTGCAGGTATTATAACAGTGAGTATTTGACGGGCAACTACATCATAACTTTGCGAAAAAGAGCCATCGGCTATGGCAACTGTTACCCGGGTATTTGCATCGGCAGTAATATAAAGATCCATTTTACTTACCGTACCCCTGGGATCGCTTGTAGTGGGGGCATCAATATGATCCATGTAAACGGTCCAGAATTCGGTACCCTGGTTTGAAAAACCGCTTTGCGCCCTTACATCGAAATTAAAGCAGATTAGAAAAAGGGAAACAAATATTAGATGTGAGACAGGAGATTTGACACTATTAAGCACTGCAAAACATAAAAAATCACACAAATCAGTTTTGCAAATCGTCTTCATATCAACAATAATAGCTTTGAAATGTAAGATTTGAAATGCGAAACATTTGTTGATTATTAAAGTGTATTGTGTGGCCGGCAAACCTATCTTAATTCAAAACTATCCTCCTGTTTTATTAATCAATTCGAGTTCAAGGTTAGCTATCTGCAATTTATAGGTTAACTCCTTATTTTGTTTTCGCAGCTCATATATTTCAATGGCATTTTGAATATAAATTTTAAGCTCATCATTTTGCCAGGGTTTTACCAGGTACCTGTATACCTGCCCGCGGTTAATTGCCTCCATTACAACATTAACATCCGAAAAACCGGTTAAAAGTATGCGGATTGTATCGGGGTACAGAGGCAAAATCGACTCCAGGAATTCGATACCGGTTGTAACCGGCATCCGCTGATCTGTGATTATAACACCTATTTCATAAGCTTGCAGTACCTGGCACCCCTCTGCTGCCGATTGAGCCGTATAAATATTAAAACTCCGCCTGAAAGCTGCCTTAAAACTATTTAAATTATTTATCTCATCATCAACATACAACACTCCTACGGACATGGCAAAAATTTAGGTTTTAAATTGGTTCAATAATCGGTATGAAAAGTAAATTTATATAAAGTTTTAATCTTTGCGCGTTTTTTAACAAAAATTGCGGGGAAGCAAGCCAAAATACGTATCCGTTAATAAAAATTGGATCTTATATGGATTGCATGGGTGATCAAAACCGATAGAAAATAATTCACACAAATTAAAGCGGATTCCACAAATCCGATGCAGTACAAAACAACATGCAACCTGGTTTCTTTGTGGGTAAACAGTACAAATTTACATGCTGCCTTCTATATTTCGAAACTGCCCTTTATTCATACACAAATAGCCAAAAAAGAGGCAATTAATTCCAACTTTTCAGCAACAAATGCACTATTTATTGACACAAAAAGCGCATTTATTCGCACAAAAACAAAATGAAAATATTTTACGCGAAAATCAAAAAAAGCTGCCTGAAAAATCGGTGATCTTAAGCTTTGAAACAGCCAGGTTCGGCACTCAGAATTTTAAAAAAACTTTTCCGGGTTTGGCACTAGGTTTAAAAACGATTCGAAATTTTGTTCGTAGTGCGATTGATCGAGCTTGTAATAAAACGCGCCTTTTTTTGACGACAGTTTATCTTTTTCGGGCTGCTTAACCAGCAAGCCTGTTGATAATAGTTTACGGCTGAAATTCCTGTCGTCGAATTTGGCCTGATAAACGCCCTCGTATAGCGCCTGCAATTGCGGGATAGTAAACTTGTCGGGCAATAGCTGGAACAATATCGGGTGGAGTGCTGCTTTATAGCGCAACTGCCTCAATGCAAGTTTAACCATTTGGGCATGATCAAATATCAGGTCGGGCATCTCATCCAGCAAAAACCATTCGGGGTGATACTCTTCACTCAGCTGTTTTTCGTACTGATGAATGTCTATCAATGCAAAATAGGCTATAGAAAGCGTGCGTTCAACCGGGTCACGATCGGGGCTGCCAAATACCTGGAACTGCTCCATATATACATTTTTAAGCCCGGTACGCAATTCCAAAACGCGGTTAGCGGCATCTTCCGGCGATTCTGATGGCTGAAGGAAGCCGCCCATCAGGCTCCATTTATGCTTCTCGGGCTCAAGGCCACGCTGAACCAGCAATAGCTTAATATTCCATCCATCAAATCCAAAAATGATACAATCGGTAGCCACTAAAATGCGTTTCTGGCCGCTATACTTCTGCATAATTTAATTAGAGTTTATTTACAAGTGTAAAAATAATTATGCAATTATTTAGTGTTAAGCAGACAACTATTTTTTTAACCAGTATATCTCCCTTAGTTTGGCGCAGCGTTGACATTTATGGCTTGCTTTTATTGGCCATATAGGTATTGACTATCAATCTTTCGATCAGGCGGATATCCGCTTTTAATAGAAGCGTCAAAGCCCAGCTATGGAGAGTTCTTCTAAATAGCTACACCGATTGTACAAAGACAGCAAACTATAAAAGTTTTCGATCACAAATACTACCGATCTAATTTACAACCCCAGAGTCAATGAAACTATATACGGAAAAAATCATTAGAGGAAAAGCAAGCAATATCACTGTAGTTACAGGAATTGAAGCTTTTTACTACATGGGATTTGAAATCATCGAGGTAGAGCGTTTTGACGATCTTGTGGTATCCCCGCACAACATCTTCTTTGGCGGCATAGGCTTCGTGCAAACTGCGTTGACGAAATTAGACTTTAAAATCCCTGAACATAATGACTATCCTGATTGCCTTTCGAAATTTTATGGAAGGAAAATAACCGAATCTACGATAGATAAGATTTCGAATAATCCCGAATTGTGGAATGTATTTGTGAAACCCAACGATAAACTTAAAAAGTTTACAGGCAGGCATATTAAAACTACTTATGATCTAATTGGATGCGGTGACATAGAGGGCGACGTACCCGTATGGGTTTCTGAACCTGTTGAGTTTATCAGCGAGTGGAGGGTTTTCGTAAGATACAAGGAAATACTCGGCGTAAAGCTGTACAAGGGCGACTGGAGAAACCAGTATGATTATAAAATTATAGAAGAAGCAGTGAATTCATATGAGAATGCACCCGCCGGTTACGCTCTCGATTTCGGTTTAACAGCAGATGGAAGATTTTTAATTGTAGAAGTTAACGAAGGATACGCTATTGGAAACTATGGCCTTTTTTATATTGATTATGCAAAACTTATTTCTGCACGATGGGCAGAAATGACACACCAGGAAGACCTATGTAACTTTTAAGGCTTTCGCTGCTTCGCTGCCGCGAGTTTAGCGCAGCGTAACTCGTGGCTTGCATAATTTAAGCTTCCAGCTTAAATTACAGCACTAAACCAATATAATATCAATTAAGCCTTTACCTCCGGCATAGTCTCTTGCACTACTGTAAAGAAAATGGTGTGGTTCATCAACCCAGCCAGCTGTTACCGGATTATTATGAATATAATCAAGTTTCTGATCAAGTACTTTGTTTGTATATATTTCTATCGGGTGATTGCCTTGTTGCCAAAATTGGTAATTTTCGTTATTGGGGTTACTCTTGCCCTCACGCTCAAAAAACCACAACATCCATTCACGCCTGCTTTCCTGTACATTTTCAATAATAGCTTTGGTTATCGCTTTTGAAGTGTGCCTTTTAACATCGCGTAAAATATCCTGCATAGGCTTATCATTTGTACTGATAATTAAATGCACATGGTTACTCATAATAACCCAGCCATGTAATTGAAGCCCCTTATGTTTTATGCAATATTTAAGGCTTTCTACAATGATATCCTTATACGCTCTCCTGGTCAATACATCTATCCATCTTACAACCGTAAAAGTTACAAAGTATAAACATTCCTGGTTACGAAATTTATAATTGCTGCTCATGAGGTTAATTTAACAAATTAAATTTAAGCTCGAAGCTTAAATTATGCATACCACGAGTTACGCTTACGCTAAACTCGCGGCAGCTGCGCACCGCAGGCACAATGTGTCCAACAAGCTCCTGTCTTGATTCTTGATTCTTATTTCTTGATTCTCCTCCCCTAACTCACCCTCTTCCCATGCAGCAACATATCAATCGCTTCATTCAGGCCACCCGCGCGGATCACCTCGCCGGAGTTTACAAAGAAGATCTCGTCGGCATTTTCAATGGTGTTCAGGCGGTGTGCTATGATTACCCTGGTGGTGGTTTTGGGCAATTTGTTCAGAATGTCGCTCAACAGTTTTTCGGTAATGGTATCAATGTTGGCGGTGGCTTCATCCAAAATCAGTATCTGCGGGTTACGCAGCACGGCGCGCATAAAGGCTATCAGTTGTTTTTGGCCAAGGCTAATACTATCACCGCTCGAAAGTACCGGAGTTTCCAGCCCGTTCTCAAAAATGGCCAGCAGACTACCCAGATTGGCATCGG
Source organism: Mucilaginibacter sp. P2_A5 (assembly GCF_056404995.1). NCBI lineage: Bacteria > Pseudomonadati > Bacteroidota > Sphingobacteriia > Sphingobacteriales > Sphingobacteriaceae > Mucilaginibacter > Mucilaginibacter sp. P2_A5. The sequence continues at coordinate 81,091 of NZ_JBFUCY010000005.1, read as the reverse complement.
TAATTACCGTCTCCAATTGCTCATTGGTATATTCTTTATACCTATCATTGCTGTACAGAATGTTATCCTTCACGGTGCCGCTAAACAAAAATGGCTCCTGTAAAATGAAGCCGATTTTAAGGCTCCGCTCTTCGGCGGTATAGGTGCGGATATCTTTGCCATCCAGCAATACCAATCCCTTTGATGGATCATACAAACGGGCAATGAGCGATGCCGTAGTGGTTTTACCGCCGCCCGTAGGGCCAACCAGCGCATAAGTTTTACCCTGCTCCAGTTTAAAGTTGATATTGTGCAGTATCTCTTTGCTTTCGTCGTAACTAAAATGCACATTCCTGAACTCGAGTAATGCTGCATTAGGCTCAGTTATGCCAACCGCTATTTGTGGCAAGTCACTCTCCAGAGATAATATCTGCGAGATCCTGTCCCAGGCAGCCATGGCTGTCTGGAAGTTTGACCATAAAGCGGCAAGTTGCCTCAACGGGTTATAAAATAAGGTGGTGTATGACAAATAAGCGATAAGAGCCCCTGGGGTAAACAATGCTTGACTACCATATAGTTTATGAGTAATAAGGTAAATACCAAATGTAAGCACTATCAATTGGGCTATACTGGCAAACAAGCCATAAACCGGCACAAAAACGTTGTTTGCCAATCCCGCGCCGATGGCCTTTTCATAATTTTCACCGTTGGCGATAGCAAATCGCTTCCTGAAATAATCTCGGCGGTTAAAAGCGATAATCACCTTAAAGTTATTTAAACTTTCCTGGATCTCGCCGCTTAAGCCGCCGGTACTTTTTAAGTTGGCAGCGTTTTTAGCTTTAACCCATGGCGATAGGACAACAGTAAGCAACAGGATCACTAAAACGGGTGCTAACGCTGCCGCACCCAATTCAATGTGGATGACAAGCAAAAATATTCCCGCCCCTACCATGGTAGATATATTACCGATAAACTGCATCAGCGATTGCGAAAAAAACTGGTTGAGTTTATCTGTATCATTATTTACGCGGGATATAAGGTCGCCCGCCTTGTTTTGATTAAAAAAACCGACCGGCAATTGCTGCAGTTTGTTAAATATCGCGTTGCGCAACGTAAACAGCATGCGCTGCCCCACGCCCCCCATCAGCGTAGTTTGCTTATAGCTGGTAAACAAGGCCGCGGTGTACATACAAAGTAATAAAATGGCGTTGTGTATAACGCCATCAAAATTTTTATGAAGCACATAATTATCGATGGTATGGCCGATAATGAAGGGGCCCAGCAGGTTCAGCGTGGAGTTGACCAGGATGGCTATTAACGCTATAATGAGCGTTCGCTGCTCGTGCGATATCAGTTGGATCAGCTTCCGCAAGCCTGCCCAGGTTGACGTTTTTGGCGCGGTTTTACCAAGCTGGTTAAGATCGTAATTCATTTTGTAATAATATTTTTGTAATAATATTTTTGATACTTATTTAGAAGTCTTAAGTCCGAAGTCTTAAGTTTGAAGTCGAAAGACCTGAGAGCCCATAGGAATTTTTACTTCCTACTTAGAACTCAAGACTTTCGACTTAAGACTCAGGACTTAACCGATTCGTAATTACTGGTACTTTGTTGCGAGTTAAATATCTGTACATAATCGGTACTGGTTTTCATCAGGTCGTCATGTACACCGCTGGCTACAATTTCGCCTTCTGTCAATAAAATTATCTGGTCGTAATGTTCAACAGAGGCTATTTTTTGGGTAACTGATATCAACGTTAAACCCGGATAGTTTTTCTGAATATTTGCAAGGATCTTTTTCTCGGTGTTGCCGTCTACCCGGGCGGTAAAATCATCCAGTAACAAAACTTTAGGGTTAACCGCCAATGCCCGGGCCAGCATGATACGTTGTTTTTGCCCGCCCGACAAACTGGAACCGCGTTCGGAAACAATGGTATTCAAGTGCTCGGGCAAACTCCCTATGAAGTCTTTCAACTCCGCGGTGTCGATAGCCTTTTGCAACGATTCATCGGTAACTGTATCGCTGAAAGCTATGTTTTCGCGGATGCTCATATTAAATATAATGCTGTCCTGGAAAACAAAGCCCACCTGCCGGTGAAAGGATTCACTGTCATAAGCCGCTATGCTTTTATCATCATATAAAACCTCGCCGCTTGTTGCATTGATAAGCCCGGTTAGCAGGTAAAGCAATTGGGTTTTACCTGCGGATGTTGGCCCTATAATGGCAATTTTTGACCCAGCGGTAACTTTTAACGATATTTCCTTAAGCGCCAGTTTTTGTCCATAAACCACTGATACATCCTTCAACTCCACATTGCCGCGAAGTGCATCTTTTAAATCGCCCCCTTCGGCAACATCCGGTGCATCCAAAACAACGCTGATACGGGTATATGATGCACTGGCTTGTGCTATCAGGTTGCTCATAAAACCAAGCACAAATATGGGGAATATCAATAGCGATAAATAACTGTTGAACGCCGCGAAACTGCCAAGGCTCATGGTGCTGTTTATTACAAAATGCCCGCCCATTACTAAAATGGTTAACCCGGCCATGTTGGCGGTAAAAGTTACAATAGGTATTAACCCGGCAAAAAAGGTAAGGATTTTTAAACCGTAGTTTTTGGCTTCGGTGTTAGCTGCCAAAAATTTATTAAACTCCAGCTGTTGCGAGTTAATAACCCTGATAAGTGCCGCCCCTAAAATACTTTCGTTGATAACTTTGTTAAGCGTATCTATTACCCCGCGGCTTTTCATGAATAGCGCCCGCACATTTTTTAAAACGTAAGCAAACGTACCACCTATAATGGGAATAATAACAATAACAGCCAGCGCCAAACGCCAGTTAATAGTGAGCAGCATTACGCTACAGCCAACAATGGTTATAATCGACGTAACTATTGATACCAGCGCCTGCGATACAAATAACTTTATAGAATCAATATCGGCCGTAAGGTTAGTTAACAGTTTTGATGGATTGGCCTGCTCAATAAAGGCATGGCTTTGGCGCGATATTTTATCTGCCAGCTTTTCGCGCAAGTCCTTTGCTACCAGTTCCGACGAATAAGTTTGTATCACACTCTGGATAGAGCTGAAAATAAACACCAGTATTGCCGCCAGCGAAAACTTTTTAATCACTTCGTTAACTACAAACTGGTGATGTGTATAAGCATCAATACCATTAGCAATTATTTTAGGCAGCCACAAGTTAATTGCAGTTGCCGCTACAGAAAATATTAATAATAGCGTAACCCAGCCCAGGTATGGCTTCAGCAGGCTGAATACGCCGGGTGGTTTTTGATTTGGTTTGGTTTTATCAGGTTGCATATGCAAGTTATATTAGATGCTGTAAAAATATATTACAAATAAACGCTACTTTATTGGACGATTGATAATCAAAAACATTTTAACAAGATTTGGCAAGATTTACAGGATTAAAAAAATAGTTTAGCAAAACTTTCAAAATAACTTCCCCACTTTTATTGGGTTCGATTGCTGATTTTATCAGGCATCGAAGCTAAAGTCTCCCCTACCGGGGGAGATTTAGAGGGGGCTTTTGCGGAGGTGATTTCAACACATTTACTTAAATAGCTAAAATTAAAACTTTTCATTTATCGCCGGGTAAAAAATACGCTTAGCATTCAATTCAACTATCACCATTCCGAAATAATTTTTCAAATATATTACCATTTAGGAATAAATAAAACTTTTTAGAAATAATTTTTTATTTTTATGCCGAAATAGGAATATCATGAAGCCAGTAGTCGAATTAATTAAAGCTTGGTCGGAATTTGAAGAGGTAAGTACGGACCACACCGTTGAAACATTTTGCAGATACTATCTTCAGAAACAGCGGCCACAGCCTAAACATCCGGGTAAAAAAGGCGAGCGTATTATGAATGGCGCCTTCCTGTTAAAAACCATTGGCCGTATCATGAGTGCATACAGCCTTTATTTTCGTGCAGCGGTAAAACACATTGCCTTGCCCCCTGCCGAAAGTTTCTACTACCTTAACGGCCTTAATCATTTAGGCGAGGTACGAAAAAGCGACCTGATCAACTACATGTTCGCCGAAACCACCACGGGTATGGAGGTGATTAACCGGCTGATAACCGAAAAGAAAATTGACGAGCGGACATCGCCGGACGACAAACGCGCCAAACTCATTAAAATAACCGGAGAAGGGCTGCACGCACTGGAGGAATATTACAAGATATCGGGTAAGGTTGTAGAAATGATTTTTAAAGGCGTAGATGATAATATTTTAATTGATTGTTTTGAGATGCTCCGCTTTTGCGAGCAACGCAACTCGGGCGTAGCCATCGAGCTGAAGAACAAACCCTTTGACCAGATGTATGAGCAGGTGATGGCTGATAAGCAGTAATAAACAGAGGCATTTTGCAATACGTAATAGATTGTTATCCTGAGCTGTAAAACTTCGCGAAATTATGAATGGGGAATGCAATTCAAAAAAAAGACTGTCATGCTGAGGAACGAAGCATCTATTCGCGAACTTTTCTATCGGTCATGCACTGCTGATAGATCCTTCGTTCCTCAGGATGACAGGAAAATGGGATATGTCATAAGTAGTCATAAAACTTCCTGAAAACCCGAAGAGGAAATGACAAGCCGACGAAAGACTTCCGAAGTTTTAAAAACTTCGGAAGTCTGGAATTTTTCAACCTGCCACGGATAGCCCTTAAAAGAATAGCAGACAAACCGCTATCGTTGCTTGTCGACTTAGAACTCAAAACCTCAGACTAAATCCTCAAAAATCATTATACCTTTAGCTTTATAAAAATTAACTATACTAATGACCTCTTATTTTGATCCAACAGCTACCTATGTTTTAGAAGATGAGCGCGTAATACTACGCCCTTTACAGGCCGATGATCTTGAAAACCTATTGCCTTTTGCAATTAATGAGCCTACTACCTGGCGATACTCCAACGTAAGCGCCAAATATGAGGATGGCATGCGCCGTTATGTTGATGACGCCCTTAAAGCACGCGCAGAAGGCCGCGAATATCCTTTTATAGTGATTGACAAACAAACCGGCCAATATGCCGGCAGTACCCGCTATTACGACATTCAGTCCAAACTGAACTCGCTTCAACTGGGTTATACCTGGTATGGCGAAAAATTCAGGGGCTCGGGCTTAAATAAACACTGTAAATTTTTGCTATTGCAATTCGCGTTCGAAGAATTGAATATGATACGGGTTGAATTCCGGGCCGATGCGCGTAACGAGCGCAGTATAGCCGCCATGAAAAGCATTGGCTGCCAGGTTGAAGGTATTTTACGCAGCAACATGCCCCTGGAAGATGGCGGCAGGCGCGACTCGATTGTATTGAGTATTTTAAAAGATGAATGGGAAAACGGGGTTAAGGAAAGGCTTAAGGGGAAGCTATAGAGAGCGAGCTAAATACATAACTAACCCAATTAAACATCGAACACCGAATTTTGAATATCGAATAATGAATTTACTTCATCATTCTACATTGGTTATCCGGTGTTCGATATTGTTATTCTACTTTACCACATTCCTCGGATCCGTTTTCGATTTCAACACGTATTCATGCGGCGGATCTACTCCCAACAGGTTTTTCACAAAATAATCCCAGCGGCGGCGCATCATGTAGGGCGAGTAAGGGCCATAACCATGCTGGCTATTTGGGAAAACTACCAGATCATAATCTTTATTGGCTTTTTCAAGCGCCTCAACCACCAGCATAGTGTTGTAAGGCGGTACATTGTTATCCATTAAGCCATGGGCAAGCATCAGTTTACCTTTCAGGTTTTTGGCATAGGTTTGATTGGCATGCGCTTCGTAATCGGAGTTTGCCACTAAGCCGTCATAACGTTCGCCCCAATCATCCTCATAGTTGCGGTTGTCATGGTTGCCCGATTCGGAAATACCCACCTTAAAGAAATCCGGGTAGCGGAACATGGCCGCGGCCGTTGCAAAGCCACCACCCGAGTGGCCCCATATGCCTACTTTATTGGTATCAATAGGGTATTGTTTTGATAACTGCCTGATACCGGCAATCTGATCGGGCAAGGTATTTTCAGACATATTACCGTAGCTCATATCGTGGTAACTTTTTGACCGCAGCGGGTTGCTGGTGCCTTCTATTACTATTACAATAAAACCCAGTTCGGCCAACGCCTGGTTATCGCCCCTTGAAGCCATAAACGACCAGCTGCCTACGCTTCCGCCTTGCGGGCCAGGATATATGTAATCAATAACCGGGTATTTTTTGCCGGCATCCATGTTGGTCGGCGTAAAAATCAGTCCGTAAATATCGGTTTTGCCATCACCAGCAATCAATTTAACCGGGGTTGGCGCTTTCCAGCCGGTAGCGGTTAGCCTTGATACATCGGCCTTTTCCAGGTTGGTTATCAGCTTACCATCCATACCGCGTAAAACGGTAACCGGCGGCACGTCTGGTTTAGAATAGCTATCAACAAAATAACCGCCCCCTGGCGATATTGTAGTGTTGTGGTTGCCTTCTTCGGGTGTCAGCACCGCGAAGTGCTTACCATCAAACCCTGCTTTACATAACTGGCTGTAGTACGGGTTCTCTTTTTCAAGACCATCGGCAATAAAATAAACCGTGCGGGTTTTCTCATCAACTTTCAAGAGCCTGGTTACTACAAAATCGCCTTTGGTAATTTGATTTTTGACTTTACCGGTGGCAGCGTCGTACAAGTACAAATGTCCCCAGTTGTCGCGCTCAGAAAACCAGATGATCTCGTTGGTTTTGGGCAAAAACTTCCAGTTAATAGTACCCCAACCCGATTCGTATTGGGTTTTCACGGTTTCTTCAAAAATTTCTTTAACTGCGCCTGTTGCGGCATCTGCAATGCGGAACTTCTCGTTTTTATGATCGCGCGAGGTAGATACGAAGGCCAGCTTTGAAGCGTCAGCGCTCCAATCCACATCATCAAATGTGCCGCTGCTGCTGATGTCGTCGCTCAGGGTAGCGCGGTGTGCATCAGGTGGTACCTGCAGGGTAATTACTTTAGGGTGATCAACTTCAATAATCACCCTGGTTATCATGGCAATTTCATCGCCCGGCAAGGGGTATTTCCACTGCTTCAATACCGGTTTGCCCACATTGGTGCTAACCAGGTACATATCGCTCACCTTACGCTGATCCTGCTTAAAGGTGGCTATCTTCTTTGAATCCGGCGACCAGCGTAAAATTGCCGCGTCGGAGTTTTGCCAACCGGCATTATCTGTAGCGTAACCAAAATCTTTAATACCATCGGTAGTTAGCTGGGTTTGGCTGCCTGTTTTTGTATCGCGCACCCAAAGATTGTAATCTTTGATATAGGCTGCCCGGCTGCCATCGGGCGATAATACTTCTTCTGTTTTGCCCCTTCGTCCGCCAGGTTGCATGCGGCCGCGTTCCGGTTCTGCTCCGGCAGTAACCAGGTCTGTGGCCAGGTCATACTGCCAGTGTTTATCGGCTGCCGTAAACATCATTTTTTTGCCGTCGGCGGGGAAGCTGATGGTTTGAAATGGCAGCATATTACCATCGTATTTGTTACCCGAAGCCGCCGAAAGCAGCTGGGCCAGTTTTTGATGGTCAAAGGCTGCTTCACGTGTTTTCTTAACCGGATCAACCAATATAAATTCGCTCCCTTGCGCGGTGAGTACGCGGTACCAGAATTTATCGCCTGGTAACCAGTTAGGCCTTACATCGGCCCTATCAACAAACGGGGCGGTATTGTAGGTCATAAAACTTTCGGCATGTTCATAGTCCCTGGTAGTTAAGGGGCTGCCCTGCTGGGCATACGCCGACATAACCCAGGCAAACGCCGGAATGGTGAGTAAATATTTATTCATGAGTGTCAACTTATGTTTAAAGCGCAAAATAGTGCTTTTTTTGATTTGGGTATGTTTAAAGATTGTTACAGAGATAGAATCAAGAGGCAAGAATCAAGAGTTAAGACTTTTTTTTGGGGGGGGGGGGGGCGATAAGTATTGGATTAAAAAAAAGTCGGCTGGTATTTTAACCGGCTCATCTAACCATGTAAAACTATAAAGAAAACTAAAAATGAGCGGCTGACAGAGAACTATTGCAGGAAAATCGCTTTTAAGCTTTTTTTCAGCCACAAACGGTTAAAACCTTTACAATATAAATACACTTTTAAGCTGCCTCGTAGAGGCTACCTGTTTGTAGAAAATGAATAGTTCAACCCTTTTTGCTCCTTAGGAGCTACCTTTCTTCAGGATCAGCTTTTAAAAGCAATTTCCCTGGGAACTATTGGTAATAGTTTCCCTGATCATAATATTGTAGGATTTTAGCACCAAACTTGTTTTGGCGTATCTGGAACGCGGCGGGAAATCTTTTTTTACTAAGACTGCGCCCCCGGCGTTAAAACTATCCCGGTCAAAAACAAAATTTGCAAACTGCCAGAAGATAGGCCCGATGGGTTAACAACTATTCATCGGCAGTTTCCATATCGGCGGTGTATACACCCATTTTGGCGGCACTATTGCAGGCTGCGCGGTGCAGCAAAGCTTTTTGCGCAGCAACAATGTTATCATCGTTTCCCCGCCAAAGCTCAAGCGCGGGTTGTTGTATCGCCCTCGAGAAAGAGAAAGTGAGCACCCAGGGCATTACATCGCCAAAGCGGGTGTGCATGCGGTTTAACCTTTCGGAAGCAAGCGCTGCCGGTTGGCCTCCCGACAAAAAAGCTATGCCGGGTACCGATGCAGGTACGGTTTTTAAAAAGCATTTTATGGTTGCTTCGGCCACTTCATCGAGCCCCGGTTTTTCGGTGCTGTCCTCGCCCGGCAATATCATATTAGGTTTCAGGATCATGCCTTCCAGGTCAACCCGGTGCTGGTATAAGGCGTTAAATAGGGCATGTATTACCTCGGTAGTAACCTCGGCACATTTTTGGAGCGAATGATCGCCATCCATCACTACTTCGGGCTCCACAATGGGTACTAAACCGGCTTCCTGGCAAAACATGGCGTAACGGGCAAGCGTATAAGCATTTGCCTTTATACAGGTTGGCGACGGGATATCGGTACCAATGGTAATGACTGCCCGCCATTTTGCAAAGCGGGCGCCTATTTGGTAGTAAGCCTTTAAACGATTGCCCAGCCCGTCTAAACCTTCGGTTATCTTTTCGCCGGGAAAGCCAACCATCGGGATGGCGCCTTCATCAACTTTTATCCCCGGAATGATGCCTTTATGCTTCAAAATATCTATAAACAAGGTACCATCGGCCGTACTTTGTTTTATGGTTTCATCAAACAGGATTGCCCCACTAATGTATTCTTCCAATCCGGGCGTATTTACAATTAAGTCGCGGTATTTGCGGCGATATTCTTCGGTTTGTGGGATGCCCAGTTCCTGGAAACGTTTGTTGCAGGTAGCGGTACTTTCGTCCATGGCCAGCAGGCCTTTGTTGCCTTGCATCAGCTGATAAGCGATGGTTTTTAATGTCGGGGTGTCCATATGATCCTTGTGTTAAGCAGGTACAAGGGTTAACAACAACTGGCCTTAACTTGTTTTAAGGTTGATGATATACCACGACAATACTCTACATGTCGCAGGTGTTGCGTTTCGGTTATGTATGTGATTGATTCAGAAAACACCAAAATCGACCGAAACAATCAACAACAAACTGATAATAAGCTATTTAAAAAAGTTAAAAATAATACCTGTACGACATAGTTTGTCGTACAGGTATTATTTTGATACCGGCACATCTATATAGCTGCTGTTGTACCATTTTACTTTAAGCGGTGTTTTGGCATCGTTAATATTTTCAAGGCTTACATCTTTGCCGGTACCGTAGTTAATTTGGCAAAAATTATTCTTGTTTACATTGATAACAACCAGCAAGCGGCTGCCTTTACACAGTTGCCTGCTTACTACCTTGGTATTTGAAAACGCAAGCGTTGTTATTTTGCCCGGTTGCAGTAGTTTGCGGTTGCTAATATCCCATGAATAGCTGGCACGCCCCAAAAAGTAGGTAAGCTCAAAATATTCTCCGTTGGGCATCACTTCATAAAGCACTACGCTATAGTCAAAATCTTTTTTGTTGATAGCCGCTGTGATTTGCCCCAGGAAAGCGCCGTTTACAATAAGCGGTTGTTTTAAGCTGTCGCTTATAAAGGTAAACCCGTTGCTGTAAACATCTTTTTGAATAATAGGGAACGGGTAGGCGTAATTATTAGATGTAGTACGGTTGGCAAAATCAACTTCCTGTTCAAGGTACGCCGGTATGGTTGGCTTTTGGGGAGATAATTTAAACTGATCATCCTTTTTTACATTACTGAGGTAAAGCCTGAGCATGTTTTGGTGCATTTTATCCAGGGATGTGGCATGACCCCAGCGGTTGGCGCCCATAACCTCGTAATTGATCCTGTCTTTAATAATGGCAGGCTTTTTACCTTGTTTCATGATATAATCAAACCATTCAAAAGTAATTGCTTTGGTGTTGATGATAGCTACCGAATCAACCTGGTAGCCCCGTAAAACAGGCTCCCCTCCCCTTTGTGCACCGAAATGATCGTACGGGCCAAGTACCAGGTAATAGTCGGCCCTGGGGTTGTATTTGGCCAACTGGCGCAGGTAATACAAGCCGGATGTTTGCCCGTCATCATAATAACCATCAAAAGCCAGCACCGGGATATTGATCTTTCCAAATTCTTTACCATATGGGATCATAGCTTGCCAGTATTTGTCAAAACCAGGATGCTTAAGCCAGCGTTGCAACCATTTATTGGGTGCATGGTCAACACTATCAATTTTATTATAGGCAGCGCCGCTTTGGTACCAGTTTTCGCTCAGGTTTCGCCAGCGCTGCTGGTTATTATAAGTAGCGGTATCAAGGTATTTATTATTGCTTACGTAAAAGGCCCAGCCGTAATTGGCGTTAATAAACACGTTATTTTCCATAGGCAGCCCCATAGCGGGAATGGCCGAAACGTAAGGCACAATGGTTTTAAGCGCCGGATGTACCTTATATTTTAAACCTGCCCATTGCGCAAAGCCCGAATAACTACCACCATACATCCCCACTTTACGGTTGCTCCAGGTTTGTTTGCTTATCCAGTCAATTACCCAATAAACATCTTCGGCATCGTGTTCATAAGGTACTACCTCATCGGGGCTTAAACGCTTGCCACGCACATCGGCCACTATGCCCACATAGCCATGATCGGCAGCGTATTTGGCCTCAAGCAAACTCCTTTTGGTATCCGAGTAAATAAAAAACAACAAGGCTGCCGGTTGCGGCCCAGCCACATCGCGCCGGCGCACAACAACTGCCGACAGTGTATGCCCCTGTGGGGTTTTAATAAGCACACTATCGTTAATAACATACTTTTCCACGTCTGCATCAGGCGTTTTTTGGGCAAAAAGAGTTGCCCACTGGCCTATTAAAGCCAGTAATAGCATTAGTTTTTTCATGTTTATTTTTTAGTTTATGATGAGCAAAAGCAGAAAGCTTTTTTGTATTAACAGTTGTTATTTATTGATAATTATTTATAAAACAGCCTTTTGCCTTTCAGCTTTAGCCTTTCACCTCTTCCCTACATCGGGCTTTACGCCTTCAGCTTCCCCTTAAACTTTACGGATTGCCTTTCCGACACTTCAACTGCCTGCCCGGTTTTTAAACTGATATTCAGTTTTCCGCCCGGCAAATGGTTAATTTGATCGATGTAGGCCAGGTTGATGATTTGCGCCCGGTTTACTCTAAAAAAAGTTACAGCGTCCAGCTTTTCTTCCATCTGGTTAAGCGATCTTTTCAGGAATGTTTTTTTATCACCAAAATACAATACCGCGTAATTATCCATCGATTCAATGAGGTGAATTTCATCTGTTTTTAGAAGATGGCATTTGGCGCCGTCCTTTATAAAAATTTGCCGGCTAACCGTCTGCATATTTAACCTGTCCTTCACCTTTTCCATCGCTTTGGCAAAGCGTTCGTCTCTTATAGGTTTTACCAAATAATCAAGTGCGTCAGCTTCAAACGCTTTCACAGCATACTGATCAAAAGCGGTAGTAAAAATAATTTCGGGCACATTGTCCAACATTTCCAGTAAGTCGAACCCTGTTTTTTCGGGCATTTGTACATCCAGGAATATCAATTGAGGCTGATGTTTTTCTATCAAAAGTTTTGCATCGTCGGCGTTTGCTGCTTCACCAACAACTTCTACATCGGGGTAACGGCGCAGCGCCATCCTCACCTCTTCACGGGCAAGCCGCTCGTCATCTACAATAATTATCTTTATCTTTTTCATGATGCCGGCATAATGATGGTTGATGAAACTTTATCGCCATATACCTCCTCAATTATAAAACTGGCCTGGTTTTGATAGTGCAGTAATAAACGGTCTTCCAGGTTTTTTAAACCAAGGCCCAGCCGGTTAAAGGATGAAGTGAGCTTGCCGGGGTTCAAAACGGTGATATGTATTTTTCCGCCTGTCTTTTTTATAGCTATTTTAATTTCGCCTCCATTTTTCTGTTGTGCAATGCCGTGTTTAATGGCGTTTTCAACCAGTGTCTGGATGCTTAACGAGGGTATCAGGCATTGTTCTGTCCCCTCTTCTATGTCGGTGATAAACTGCAACCTTTCCTCAAAACGGATCTTCTCCAACTCCAGGTAATCATTCACCAAATTAATCTCGTCATGTAATGATATAAGCCCTGCGTTACCGCCATATAGCGTAGCGCGCAGCAAATCAGAAAGCAAATCAATGGCCCGCCGGGCTTTTGCCGGGTTGGTATTTGTTAATGCTTTAACACTGTTAAGGGAGTTAAAGAAGAAATGCGGGTTAAGCTGTGCCGATAATTGCTGCATTTGTGCATCGCGGGCAACTACCTGTAAACGGGCATTATCGGTGGCGGTGCTTATCTCCATCATAGCATAGTGATACAGGTGAAAAGCCAGCACCCAAATGGCCATAAGCCTGATACCCGTGGCCAATAGCACCAGGTAGTTTTGACAAAAAAAAGTCCAAAAGCTTTCGCTGTAAGCAAATGTAAAATAATAGCGGGCTGCGTACAATTTAACCGTAACCAGCAGCATATAGCAAAGACCCATTAAAAGCACCGCCGGAATGAGGCGCACAGGCATGTTTTGCACTTTTAAATGCGTAAAGTTAAACCGGTGCGCCAGGCGATAATAAACATGGGTAATAAGGATGCCAATACCGATATCAAACAAAAAGTGAAACAGCGCGAGCGTGTAACTATATCGCCCGCTATGTCCGCCGGTATACATTTGCATCCAGGCCGAAAATCCCCAAAATAAACCAGCCAACGACCAGCCAATAAGCTGGCAGGCCCAATATAACGATATACTTTTTTGCTGTTTCAATGTTAGTGCGTTTGGGTTAACAAAACAAACCAACAAAATCTATTTGGTAATATAAAGAGAAAATACTTGAGCGCGGATGTTTGGGTATAAACGGGGTATTTGAAGCTATTTTTTTCCTTCTCAAGCAGTTGGCGGCATGTAAGATAAAATTTATCGCATTTTCAATATCGCGATTTCCAGGCAACCGGCCCGGCAAATATGCTGTTAGCCAATGATTTCAGCTTCAAAAAGTGTAAATATATAACACCGTCAAAAAAAAATATTCAGATTTTTAGTTATTAATATAAAACGAAACCGATATTCGTTGGTTAATGAGTAACTTTAAATCTAAATAAAGCATTAAAGCTAATGGTGAAATTATTTGTCGGCGGATTCCCTTTGGACATGACAGAACTTGACCTGGTTAAGATAATTAACCTGCACGGGGAAGTGAGTACGATTAAAATAGTACGGGATAAAAAAACGAGAATTTGTAAAGGTTATGCCTTTTTAGAGATGAAGGACCGTGAAGGCGCCGAAAACGCTGTGATTGCGTTAGATGGCACCCCAATGGGCGACAGGACCCTGAATGTAAAAATAAACGAAGAAAACGCCGTAAAACCACCGCCACCCAAAAGGAGTTTCGGAGGCTACAATAGCAATAATAACCGCGGCAATGGCGGTAGCAGCTACGGTAAAAGTAACAGCAGCTATAAAAGGCCTGCCGACGATACACCAAAAGCCAAAAGGCCAAGAAGAACGATATAAGCACATTCAATAGTTTTTGGTTAAGGATGCTTGTTTTTTGCTTGGCTTAAAAAATTATTATTCGTCTTTTAATAGTATAGTAATGGCCAAGCCGTTTAACGCTTATTGCCGGTTTTTATTCTTTTCAATTTCGAATCAGAAACAACAGCTAAACTATTATGATGTTGAATAACAGATTCGTCCTGTCTGTTTGTGCAATCTTTTTGCCGATCCTTACACCAGATCAAACGCCCGTGCATATTGCGATAATTCAAAAGATGAGGTTGCCCCTAATTTGTGCTTGATGTTTTTGCGATGCGTATCAACAGTGGCTGCAGCTATAAACAACTGGCCGGCAATTTCGGGCGAACTTTTGCCCAGCACCATCAGGCGTAAAATTTCGCATTCGCGTTTGGTGAGACTGGAGAACTTACTGAAGTTTTTACGCAGAAAGGTATTTTCTTCCAGCATCCGCTCCACTTTAGCCGTAACATGCTGAATGGGATCAACCTTGAAAGCCATATTAATTACCAGCAAAGGCAACCCTTCATCATCGCGCATTAAAATTTTCATGGTACTTAAATGCCATACCCAATCCGGGTTGCCATTTATTTTTACCTGTTGAAAAAAGGTGATGTCGTTGTCGGTATTTCTTTCAATCATATCTTTTACCTTTGGTACATACGTTTCTGCATCCTCGGGGTTAAAATATTTTGCCGTATAATCGGGGGTAGAATAGCTCCTAAACTCGGCTAAAGTTATACCGAGCTGGTTTAACCCGTTTTGAGACATATACTCCAGTTTAAAATCGGGCATCCGGTGTATAATGGTTACACCCGGCAGCAGGTTGGCAACCACGTGTATTTTATCAATCTCGGCTTGAATTTTCAGTTCCAAATCGGGCAATTTATTCATTGCAGTCTCATAATTAAGGGATGGCAATATAATAAATGTTTAGAAACGGTTTTGCTTAAATATTCAGGAGTAATATTGAATATGGCCGATTTATTTTATATTTATCAGATAATATATTCGCGCAAAACCGAGCCCTGCATGTAATGTATGACGGCGCGATGTTGGGTTGATACAAATGATAAAATGCTGCTAAAAAGTCCTTTTCTTAAACTTTTACTATTTAGTCAACTTATATTTTCGGGTGTATATGCCAGCACCCCATACCAGGTAGTTTACTTAAAAAACTATAGTGCAGCCGATGGCCTGCCCGGCTCGCAAATTAACTATTTAATGCAGGATAGCAAGGGCTTTATCTGGATAGCTACAGATAAAGGTGTAAGCAGGTTTGACGGGCAGCACTTTAAAAACTTTACGGCCGCCGACGGACTTGAAAGCAATGAAGCCTTCCGTATAGCCGAAGACAATTACCACCGGATTTTTTTTTATTGCAATAATTACAGGGTTTGCTATTACGAAAACGGGGCTATCCACAAGCTTGCCTCCACTCAAAAAGTTTTGGTACAACCATTTGCAAACATGTTTTTTAACCGCTATAATGAACTTTGTGTAAACTATGAGCTCAATACCAAAGTTTATCACTTCGCGGAATTAAAGTGCCAAAACTATCAGCGTCAACAGCCTGGCAGCTATATTTATGGCGCGGGCGTAGAAGAGATTGCCTTGTCTGAAAATGATCTTACCATGCTCAAAAATGAGCTTGGGACAGCACATTTAAGCTATACAACAGCCAAAAACAATACCAAGCCGTACAGACTGGCTATACAGGGAAAGTATTTATTGCTGCTTACCAAAGATTGGGTACACGTTTACCGGTATCAAAAAACCGGGATTGTATCTCTTCATAAAATCTCCTTTACCGGCAATGTAACATCGGTTAACCTGACCGGTAAAAACACTTTTGCCGTTACAACGGTAAAACAAGGCACATATCTCATCAACTATATCACCGGCAAGCGGGAAAACTATCTCAATAACCAAATTACCACATCCACACTTATTGACCGCGAAAATAATTTGTGGTTTGGCACCTATGAAAGTGGTATTTTTTTAAGTACCAACCCCGAAGTAAAGCTCATCAACAAAGAAAGCGGCCTGGCCAATGAAAACGTTTTAAAACTATGCATAGCCGGCGGCTACCTTTTCGCGGGCCACATTTTAACCGGGTTGAGCTATATGAAACTTGACACTAATCAAAATCCGCCAATAAGCACCCTGTATTTAAATCAAAACCGGTCAGATTTTAACCGGGTGACAAGTTTGCTCCCGATTACCGGAAATAGGCTTATGATAGGCACAGACAATGGCATATTCGGGTTAGATGTTTCCAATAACAATCCGTTATCATGGCGCCCGATGCTCTATACCGTTGGTCCGGTAAAAGCGATTGTACAACAGCGGGATACAATTTATTTCCTTGTTTCGCAAGGGATTGTAACGTTACCAAACGGAAGCGGGCTCCAATTCCCTCCTATCCGGGTAACATCATTGGCGTGGCAAAAAGACCACCTGTTAGTCGGTTCACTCTACGGATTATATAAAATGACCCTCCCGGTTAACGTTCACCACTTTAAATATGTACGGATACTGGCAGATAAAGGAATAAATGTGGTAAAGTGCCTGGCAGCAAACGAACAGGTATGCGCGATTGGAACCGAAGATAAAGGCGTTTACCTGTTAACGGGTAAAGCCCTTAGGCAATTTACCGCGCCTGTTATTTCATCGGGCAACATCCGCAAACTTGTGTGGACAGACGCCAATACACTGTGGGCATGCACGGCTAATGGAGTAAGCATTATTGGCTTTAGTAATAATTACCAAACTTACCGGGTAAGCCAGTTAAATACCAGTAACGGGCTTCCGTCAGATAACGTTGCCGATGTTGTTCGGAACGGCAGTGATTATTATATAGCTACCGACAAGGGCATAGCCGTTACTCAAAATTTATGGAATATCAACCTGCCCAGGCCAATACTGCTTGATGATGGCATGCCCGGGAAACAAAACAGTTTCGCTTATGGCCAGCCTGTTGTATTTAATTGTGTCGCCTTATCGTACAAAAGCATGGGTAAAATACAATACCGGTTCCGGCTTAAAGACGTTGATAAAAATTGGAGTACTGCGCCAACCGGCGAAAAACGGTTTGACCTGCTGCCGCCTGGCCACTACGAATTAGATGCTGTAGCCATTGACCGCTTTAATCAGTTAAGCCGTCCACTTGTTTTCCAATTTACCGTGGAACCATTATGGTACCAACAGTTATGGCTACAGGCTATTGCCGTTACCTGCGCTATATTTATAAGCTTTTTGCTGATACGAAAATACTACCTGTCTATCATCGGGTTACAAAAAAAGGATTATGAAAACGCACTTGCCCTGCAACGTGAACGCCAGCGCATCAGCAGCGAGGTGCATGATGACCTGGGTGCAAGTATATCGGGCATTAAACTGCAAACCGAAATGCTGAGCCGGAAAGTAACCAACCAGCCTGCGTTTAAAGAAATAGACGCCATTCATGATGCGATCACTGATATATCTACCCAGGTAAGGTTAATTATCTGGAGCCTTGATGTTGAAAACGATGAGGTAAGCAGCCTGGCAAATTTTATTCATAAACAATCCATTAAAATATTTGACTGCTGCGACATTCACCTTCATGAAAATATCTCGGTTGGCGAAACCATGATTGCCATTACTGGCGAAAAAAGGCGGCAGGTATACCTGCTGGTGAAAGAAGCTTTAAACAACATTATTAAACATTCGGATGCCAAAAACGCATTTCTTGCCATCAGTCTTTACAAAAACAGGCTCCATATCAGCATCCGCGACGACGGCCGGGGCTTTGTGCCTGATGTACGCAAACACGAAACTATGGGCATCCGTAACATTTACGCGCGTGCAAAAAGATTGAATGCCGATTTAAAAATTGACACAGCTCCCGGCAAGGGAACATCCATCAGTCTTAAAATGAATGTTTAGATGGTGGCCATAATAGGTATTTTTAACAAAGATAATTTTAGGATATTAGCGTCATACATTTACCACGAGCATGCTCCAGATAATTTTGTTAGAAGATAATTTACATTACCGGCGTGGGCTGGAACAAATTATTAATGATATGAGCGGCGTAAGCCTAATGGGATCATACACCAATGCCGAAATTGTATTAAAAAAAATCGATGGACTTAAGCCCGATATTTTTATTGTTGATATCAATTTAGAGGGCATGTCGGGCATTGAATTTATTAAACGGGCTAAACCGTTACTACCGGATACCGAATTTATGGTATGTACAATAAACGACGACAATACCAATATTTTTGAATCATTAAAAAGTGGCGCAACAGGTTATGTACTCAAAGAATCATCGGCCACTGAAATCAGGAATGCAATTACAGAAATTGCGGCAGGCGGCTCGCCGATGAGCGCTTATATATCGCGCAAGGTAATAGCTTCATTTAATACAGCCCAGCCAAAACCCACCGCCACCGAAAACCTTACAGAACGCGAGGTGGAAGTGCTTAACCACCTGGCCCGCGGCCTGCAGTACAAAGAAATTGCCGACAGGCTTGATATTACCACTGGTACGGTTAAAAAACATATCCGCAATACCTATACCAAGCTGCAGGTACAAAATAAAGTGGAGGCTATAAACAAATTCCGGGCTATATGATATACCCCTTTTTCAGTATTGCGGGTACCGGTGGTTAAGGTTAATTTAGCGGTATAAAGAAACTAAAAGGTGATGTTAAATTAACTTCTCCGTAGTTGATTTATAAGCCTAAACCTTATCACTTTAATAAAACTTTTAAAGTTTAGCGCAGCCGGCAATTAAAGTACCCAAACATTCTCTTGATTAACCACAACAATGCCAGGAGTAATAACTATGGATGATAGGCTTTAAGCCCCATACCGTTAATACCAAACAAATACAAATCATTTATTTTTAATACCGACCTTACATCTCCCGGTAATTTAAAACCGGATTTTTGCTGGGCTATATAGTTAAACGTTCCGTTGCCATTTCCTTTGAGCAATACGCCGTAATTTGCATCGTATTTACCAAACTTAACCCTGGCGTGGTTAATATTACCACAGAGTAAAAGATCGGTGTTACCATCCTTGTCGTAATCTAAAGTTGTTATGGCAAAAACAGGAGCATATTGTGCGGGCAACGGCAGGGTCAATGGCCTTAGCTTACCCTTGCTGTTACTTACAAAGCACATGGTTGAAAGGCAGTTTGCCGATAGGTGCCCCACTCCTTTCATTTCTTCCGGTGTAAAAATCTTATCGATGGTAACGTCAGCATAACTGTTATAATCGGGGAAACGGCCGCGCATCATGCTAATCTGGTCAAGCATTTCATCGCGGCTAACATAGGGATAACTTTTATGCTGAATGTAAAAACACAAAATCGGGTCAATTGATCCGTTATCGTCAAAATCTTTATAATACATTTCGGCAGGCTCCCTGTCGGATGCTTTGCATTGTGTGTTGAGGCCCATATTGCCAGCAATAAGATCAGGGTGGCCGTCATGATTAACATCGCTCACGGTTAAACAGTTCCACCAACCTGTATATTTGTTATCAAAATACTTAGCGGTGGCATCGGTCAGTTTGCCGTTACTGTTTTCAAAAACAGTTATTGGCATCCATTCGCCAACTACCACCAGGTCGGGCTTGTTATCGCCATTCATATCTACCCAGGCAGCATCAGTAACCATCCCTATACTTTTCAACACCGGATTTAATTTCGCTGTCGCATCTGTAAAATGACCTTTACCATCA
The DNA here is from genome assembly GCF_056404995.1 of Mucilaginibacter sp. P2_A5. Lineage (NCBI taxonomy): Bacteria > Pseudomonadati > Bacteroidota > Sphingobacteriia > Sphingobacteriales > Sphingobacteriaceae > Mucilaginibacter > Mucilaginibacter sp. P2_A5. The sequence goes on along the minus strand of NZ_JBFUCY010000005.1, from coordinate 61,273 downwards.
TTTAGCAGCAAATAACTCTCGGGTGTCTCGGGGTATCTGCCCGGCACTACCCTGCCGCCAATAAACAAATCGGGGTAACCATCGCCATTAATGTCGGCTGCTTTAACACAGCTTTTGCTGCCAGTCATTTTAGGCAGGGCATCAGTTGATTCCGTAAAATTCCCCGAACCGTCATTTAGATATAACCTGTCCTGTAAAGCAGGGTCATTTGGCATATAATTGTGGTAGCCACCGGCGCATACATACAAATCGGGCTTGCCATCGTTATTGGCATCAAAAAAAACTGCGGCAGCATCAGTACCGGTTTTACGGGATTCAAAAGCAGCTTCTTTTTTTAGCGTGAAACCTCCATTTTTTTGCTGAAGATATAAAGCACCGGAGCTGCCGTTCTCGCCGCCTATATAAACATCATCCAACCCATCGTGGTTTACATCGGCCCTGGCCATGCACGGGCTGCCGTAAGATAGCGGATTGACAAGTAAGGGTTGTCGTTTAAAATCATTAACCAAAGTCGTGGTACCATGGTACTTAACCGGCGATGGCACTTCAGTAAACAAAGGTTTTACCATATTTTGCGCGATATAAGGCGCAGTAGCGTCTTTTTCAGATAACGTAATCAGCTGGTTGGTTTTTATGCTTTTTACTACCTGTGCCTTACCGCTTTGCCATATAATACGCAGAGAATCCAATTGCTTAGCTCCGCCTAAACCAAAATGTAATACCGCTGATACGGTAGATTCATAGCCCCTGGTGGGCATTTGTTCAAGATATTGCTTTTTACCGGCTGCATAAATAATAACCTTTGCGCCAATACCCTGGGTATTTTTATTTACCCCTTTAAGGTTTACCGACAGGTAATGATTTTTATTTTGCTGTACCGATTGGTTTTCATAGATAAATGCCGGTTTATTCACGTTGTTGATCACCAGGTCAAGGTCGCCATCGTTATCCAGGTCGGCGTAGGCCGCGCCATTGCTGTTTGATGGCTGGTTTATCCCCCATTGCGCGCTCGTATTGGTAAAAGTAAGATCGGCATTATTTTTGAAAAAGTAACTCTTTACTTCCGACGATGGCATCTGGTTAACCAGGGCCAACAGATCCTGCCGCATAACCCGCCTATCGCGCAGTTTATCGCCGGCGTATTTCAAAAAATCCATGTTGGTGTAATCGCGGGTAAAGCCGTTACTTACAAAAAGGTCTTTCCAGCCATCATTATCATAATCTGCAAATAAGGGGGCCCAACTCCAATCGGTATTTGATATTCCGGATAGCTGCCCAATTTCGCTGAATGTGTTATTACCATTATTTACATGCAGCATATTACGCATGTACTGGTAGTAAAACCCCACTTTAAGATTAAGGTTAAATGCTTCATAATTATCCGACGCGAATAACATTTTTTGTCGCTTGTTATCCTCCGGCAACATATCCAGGGTATAAATATCGGGCACAAGGTCGTTGTTAATATCAGCTATATCATTACCCATTGACGAAAACGAAGTGTGCCCCATCTGCTTAGGCAACTCGTCGGTAAACATTCCTTTTTTATTGTTGATGTATAACCTATCGGGTACGCTGTAATCATTGGAGATGTATATATCGGGGTAGCCATCGCCGTTTACATCGGCAATACCGGCGCCCAATCCGTACGATAACGAGGTATTTACAATGCCGGCCGCTTTAGTTATATCCTCAAAATGGCCATTATTATTGTTAAGTAACCTTATGCCCGATTCCTGGTCGGTTTTGCTCATCAGGTTGCTTACGGTTATTTCGTCCAGGCTATTTTGGCGCTTAGGATTGTGGTTTACCAGCAACATATCCAGGTCGCCATCCCTATCATAGTCAAAAAAATAGGCCTGCGTACTAAAGGAGGGAAAATTCAGGCCGTAATCTGCAGCCTTTTCTTTAAATACCGGCGTGCCATTACTATCATTTCCCTGGTTTATAAACAACTCGTTAATACGTTTTTCGGCACTTAATTTTCCCGAATAGCAAACGTAAATATCAATTTTGCCGTCGCCATTGATATCAGCAAAACTTACGCCCGTTTTCCAGGGACCGGGGCGCCCTGCCACGCCTGCGGCGGCGGTAACATCGGCAAACTGTAAATGACCTTTGTTCAAATACAACTTATTATCGGTCATGTTACCTGTAAAGTACAGGTCTTGTAAGCCATCGCCATTCACATCGCCAACGGCAACCCCGCCCCCGTTATAAAAATACTCATACATTAACACATTGGTGTTTAAGCCCTCGGTTAAAGTATTGCTGAAATCTACATGGGTTTCTTCGGGTTTTAGCAAACGAAACAGCGTATCGCCCTGCATATTGTTAGTTGATGACGATGGGGATTTACAACCTGCTAAAACAAAAAAAGCAAACAATGCCAGGAAATATTCCCTGTATTGTCTGCTTTGCTTACCTGACATTTTTGACATTTTATGAGTTACTGAAGCTGATCGAGAATTGGTTTATTCAATCCGCCTATCACATTTACCGACGGTTTAATCAGCTCTAAAACTACGATATTATTATTTTTTTTCAACCACTCGGCAGGTAAATATAATGTTTGCTGTGGGCCGTTGTTCCAGTAGCGGCCTAAGTTATGCCCGTTTACCCAAACTACGCCTTTGCCCCATTTACTCATATCCAAATAGGTATCGGCAACTTCGACCAGATTAAAAGTTCCTGTTTTGATGACTGGCTCATTCGGCTTCAACTTGCCTGCTTTGGGCTTTATTTTGCTGATATCATCAAACGGTAAACCAAACATTTTCCAGTTGGTTATTTCGGTGCCAGCAAAGGTTACGTTTTCAGTTATTCCTTTGGTATTTTTTAACAGGTACGGACCAAAGTTAATACGGCCCAGATTTTCTACCAATATATCCAATTGTACTTTACCTTTTGGCAAATCTGCTAACAGGCTATCCTGTTTCAGCCTCCTATCCAGGATGCCTATGCGTTTGCCGTTTATAAATACAATCCCATAATCGCGCAAACCATTTACTTTGATTACACCTTTTTTACCGCCATTGATGGTAGTACGATACAAAACAAAGCCATAAGCCTGGTTAAGGTCTTCAAAAGTCAATGGGGTTTTGCTGATTTTTGCAACCGGCAGTATATCAAACAAACCGGTAGCATGCGTAAGCTTAATAGCAGGCACGGCAATCGTCGGCTTGGAAGCTGGTACCTCGGGCAATATTTGCCCGGCAACAAGGTGCCTTTTAATTACATCCCTGAATTTATTGTATTTATCTGTCGCGTTGCCGGCTTCATCCAGCGGAGCATCATAATCATAGCTGCTTATTTGCGGCTCGTAGGGTTCCTTGTCGTTGTAGTTGGCGCCATTCATGAAACCACGGGTTGTACCACCATGAAACATGTACATGTTAATGGAAAGCCCTGCACCCAACACCGAATCTAATTTGCCCAAATATTTTTCTGCCGGTACGGTGTGGTGCTTTGTCCCCCACCAGTCAAACCAGGCCGGATACCATTCGGCAATAAAGAAGGGGCCTTTGCCGTCATGATTTTCCTTAATTAACCGCTTTACTTTTGCAACGTCATCAACACCATTAATTGCCGGTAATAAACCCGGCAGGTGCCCGTCTTTAATAGCCGCTTCGGGGTCGCAGGTATATAGCTGGCCGTCGAAACCGGCATCGATAAACATTTTACGGTTTAGTGCCAGGTAGTCTTTATCGTTGGAGTATGATCCGTATTCATTTTCTATCTGCACCATTAAAACGTTGCCGCCATGGTTTACCTGTAAGGGGGCAAGCTGTTTGCCCACCTCCTTAATATATTGCTCATATTCTTTCAAATATGTCGGTTCTTTACTGCGCACTACCAGGCCTTTTTCTTTTTCGAGCCAGTAAGGATATCCGCCAAATTCCCATTCGGCGCAAACGTAGGGGCTTGGGCGCAAAATAACCCACAGGCCTTCTTCTTTCGCCATTTTTACAAACGCGGCTACATCATTATTACCGGCGAAATCAAAATGCCCTTTTTGTGGTTCGTGAACATTCCAGAAAACGTAGGTACCTATTGTGTTTAACCCCATTGCCTTTGCCATTTTCATACGCTGGCGCCAGGCCTCACGCGGTACGCGGGGGTAATGCATTTCGCCGGATATAATTTGCAATGGTTTACCATCAAGCAAAAATGTACTATCGGTTAATGCAAATGTGTGTTTGGCCGTTTGCGCATTCGCGCTGATGCCGCAGAGTAGAATAACGGGTAGAATTAGTAGTTTAAAAAGTTTCATAAATTAAAAAATGCAGGCAATTGTTTATTAGGGTTGATATAGAAGCTATTTTGTGGTTAAAGTAATTGATGCAGACTTAAGCCCGGCAGCGCTGAACTGTATGATGGTTTTGCCCGGCTTGCCGGTCGTTTGAATATAGGCCAACAGGCGGCCTTTTAAAACCTTGCGGCTATCTGACTGGTAGTTTTCATGACTGGTGGTACTCCCGCTTTCCAATCCCAGCAATTTAGCCGGACCAGTTATGGTTACCGCAACTTCATTATCAGCATTAGCGACCGGGACTCCGTTTTTATCGGTCACCTGTATCTCTACCTGGCTTAATCCTTTTGTTTTGGTGTTAAATGTTGTACCATCGGCAATTGCCTGGATACCGGATGCCTCGCCGGCTGTTTTTAATGTGTAGCTGGCTGCTTCAATTCCGTTATTGTAACCTTTTACCATTAGCTCACCCGGTTGATAATCAACCGCCCACGATGGTATTTGGCCTTTAGCATCAGCCCGCGAAAGTTTACCAAGGGATTTGCCGTTTAAAAACAACTCCGTTTCCTGGCAATTGGTAAAGCAATCAACCCTTATTTTACTGCCAGCCGGCCAATTCCAAACAGGTTCAATGGCTTTATGGCTCCAGATGCCTTTATCTTCCTGTTGTGTAATAGGCTTGGCACCAATAAAAACCATTGGCTTATCGGCCCAAAGGCTTTGCCGGTAAAAGTATTCGGGCTTTTTAAAGCCGGCCAGGTTAATAAGCCCTGCCCCGTTGCTGCGCTGCGGCCATTTACCGGCCTCGCCCAGGTAGTCTATCCCTGTCCAAAGGTATTGAGCCGATATGTATTCGTTACTATCAACCGCGTTCCAGGCCTGGCGCTGCATGCCGTTCTCGCTACCGTAAATAATTCGGTTTGGATACTTTTTATGATCGTCGGCGTAACGGTATTCCTGGTAATTATAACCAACAACATCAAGTTCTTCCGGGTAGCCTACTTCGTTCGACATTACTACTCCCGCAAGCGCTGCGGTAACCGGGCGGGTAGTATCAATTGCCTTAACAGCCTTAACCAGCTTTTTAGCAATTACGGTTAAACCGCTTGCAGCAGGATGATCCGGCAGGTAGCCTTTGCCATAAATCTGCGGATTTTTGCCGGTGTTTAATACTTCGTGGGTGTATGGATCATTGGGGTAATCTATCTCATTACCAATGCTCCACATAATGATGGATGGATGGTTACGGGCACGTAATACCATATCTGACAGATCGCGCATGGCCCATTCTTTAAAATATTCGTGATAGCCATCTTTAGATGGGGTACCTACATTCCACCCTTTAACCCATTTATTTTTGCCCAGTTCCCACTCGTCAAACGCTTCATCCATTACTAAAAAGCCCATTTTATCACACAGATTGTATAAATAGTCTGCGTGTGGGTTATGGCTCAGGCGCAGTGAGTTAACCCCGGCGTCCTTTAATATTTTTAAACGGCGTATCCACACCTCCACAGGAACGGCCACACCCAACGCGCCGGCATCGTCGTGGATGCATACGCCTTTAAGCTTGGTGCTTTTATCATTTAAAAAGAACCCTTTGTCCTTATCAAAACGGATGCTGCGGATGCCCACCGCCTGGTTTACAGCATCAATTTGTTTGCCGTTGCGGCTTAGCTGTACCTGTAATTGGTATAGTTCAGGATGTTCCACATCCCATAAACGGGGAGAAGATATTTCAGCATCAAAACTTGTTTCATGTTTGCCCGGTTTTACCCTAACCTGCTTTTGTATAGCTGCGGCAGTTTTACCGGCATTATCAACCAGATTTATTTTGATGCCGATAGCCGCCTGGGTTGCTGTACTATTGCTGATGTTTACCTTTACGTTAATGTCTGCTTTATCTGCAGATACTTTTGGCGTAGTGAACGCCACGTCCCACAGATCGACATGAACCGGATCTTTAACAACAAGGTAAACGTTGCGATAAATGCCCGATCCTGTGTACCACCTTGAATCGGCAAATTCACTATGATCTGCCCTTACAGTTATTATGTTTTTACCCTTATAGTTAAGGTATTTTGAAAGTTCATACTGAAACGGAATAAAACCGTTGGGGCGCTTGCCCAGATGATGGCCGTTTATCCAAACTTCGCTGTTTTTGTAAACGCCATCAAAGTAAATGTAAACTTGTTTGCCTCGCCATCCGGCTTCGGCATAAAATGTCTTTTTGTACCAGCCTATACCGCCGGGTAAATAGCCCGTGGCGCTCGCCCAGTCCTCGCTAAAAGGTCCCTCAATACTCCAATCGTGCGGCAAATCAACGGTTGTCCATAAAACACCGGCTGCGCCGCCTTTATCGCCATTGGTCATATCGCCTTTATGGAAACCCCAGCCCGAATTAAACAATACAGGCTTGGATTTATCCTGCGCAAACAAAGCCAACGGAAGTGTTACAAGTAAAAAAAAGCAGATGTAGTTTTTAATATTCATGTTTTAGTAACCATATTATTTTTTGTTTAAAGTATTGAGTCATGAGTATCGAGTTAAAAAAATGACAAATCGAATTTGCGGCTTAAGACCAGATACTCATTACTCAAAATTCAGAACTCAACACTCAAGACTCGGAACTTAAAACTTACTGTTGTACAATTTGCCATTGCTGGTTAGTACCGCCATTCCATGGCCACTGAATAATGCCGGCACCATTGGTGGCTACGCCGCCATTAACATCCAATACAAGACCGCTATTGCGGTTAATTACTTTGTAAACGCCATCTGCTACGGCTGTAAGCTGCCATTGCTGGTTGTTGCCGCCATTCCATGGCCATTGAATAATGCCCGCGCCATTGGCGGTTGATGCGCTGTTAACATCAAGTGCCAGCGTACTGTTGCGGTTGGTTACTTTGTAGTATCCGCCGCCGTTGCTGGTTATTATCCATTGCTGGTTATTACCGCCGTTTTGCGGCCATTGTATAATACCCGCGCCATTAGCTATCGACGAGCCATTTACATCTAAAGCCGAACCGCTGTTGATGTTTAACAAACGGTAGTAAGCTGTTGGGTAAAAGGTATCGGTACCACCTGCGCCCACGCCCCAGCCATATTTAAGCCTGCTTAAACCCGATGTGTTGGTGTTTGAAACAGTAAGGCTTGTGCCCGTACCACCCAAAGTCTCCATGGCGTAGCTATCGCCGGTGCGGATACCCGGCCAGTAAACACTGCCCATGCCAAATGCCCTAACCTGGTTGGTTAAGCCCTGCAGATAAGCAATCTCCTGATCGCCGCCTATGGCGCCAGTGTAGTTTTTACTGCCCGTCATGGGTACGCCAAATTCGGTTAATACCGCTCGGCTACTGTAGCTGCCGATATTGCCCCGCAGCCTGCTTTCCCATTGCGCGGCTGTAGTGTTGGTGCCATTGCTGAAAAAAGTATAGTCGTGTATAGATAACAGGCAACCGCTAAAACGGCTATCGGCCCCAACGCCGGTAATATCCTGCGAGTATGAGGTACCGCTAACCAGGATGCGGCCTTGTGGTATGGATGGGTAATTGCTTAGCCATTGCGCGCAGATAGTTGTCCAGGCGCTTAAAGTATAGCCATGAGGCTCGTTAAATATCTCAAAGTATACATGTGCATTGCTGCCATATTTGGTAACAACAGCTTGCCACATCGACCAAAATTGCGTTGTATTATCTATCACGCCATCTGCTGCTGATTTAGATTCCCAGCAAGCCAAAATAACATTCATTCCCTTGCTCAGGGCCTTATCAATTACACCTGTATAGGAATCCCACCAGGCTTGTGATACGGTTGGGTAATTTACCGGCAGCCGCAGGGTATTTGCCCCCGTGTTGGTTTGCAGGCCCGATATTACACCATCGGCCTTTGCCGATACCGTAGCATAACTATCGGTTGATGACAAACCGCTTAACACCAATATCCCATCGCTAAAATTATCACCATCGCAGGCCCAGTTAACGCCTTTAAGCGCGCTTGCCGGGGTCGAATCGACAGTAACGAGTTTTGCCGGGATATCTACTTCCGTTTTTGTAACAGTTTTGGTTACGGGGCCGTTGTCTTTTTTACAGCCGCTTATTAGAATGCCCGCTGCAAATAGTAAACTAAATATTTTTTTCATGGCTGATGTTGTTTTTAGCCCCATTAAAACAGAAGGGAGCAAGTAATACTCCCTTCTGTTTAGCCTCACCCTGCCCTCTCCAAAGGAGAGGGTTCTTGATTTGCCTGTTTTTTTTAAGTCCTCTCCTTTGGAGAGGATTTAGGTGAGGCTACTCTTTTTAGTAACCTGCATTTTGCTGCAACTGGCCACCAGAAGCCTGGATTTCAGTGCGTGGTATTGGCAACCAGTAGTGTTTTGTTTGGAAACTGCGTCCATCCAATGCTACTTTAGGCGTATAGGTAAATGTACCGCTCGCGGTTTTGGTGATTATTACACCTCCCGCGGGTTTATTTTCGGTAATATCGGCAATTTTCCAGCGGCGTACATCGTAAAAACGGTGTTCTTCAAATGCAAGCTCAACACGGCGCTCGTACCTGATCGCGTCACGCATTTGTGATTGGTTTAATCCCGACGCTAATGGCGGCATATTAACACTTGGCCTTGCCCTGATCATGTTGATTGCCTGCCTTGCCGACATGGTTGAACCAGTCGGAACAACATCTGCACCGTAAGCTTCGTTGGCTGCTTCGGCAAAGTTTAACAAGATTTCGGCGTAACGGAAATAGATCCACGGATGAAACCCGGCATTGCCCCATGGGTTTTGAAGCGGGTAAGCATCATCCATATACTTGCGCAGGTAATAACCTGTTTTGGTGGTATTCCAGTTGCTGTCTCCATCTTTACTGTCCTTCCCTCCTGGTATAAATGCTTCAACAGTGCGCTCCCGGTACGGCGACCCGTTGTGTAATACAGTTGCATCAAACCGTGGGTCACGATGGTCGTAAGGATGAGTCGGATCGTATCCTGATGTCGGATCGGTGATTGCTTTACCATTATCCATCTCGTAGTCATCAACTAAGTTTTGCAGTGGCGTGTTACCAGCCCAGCCGCCATAACCATTAGGTCCGTTGGCAATTTCCATATGGGTATGGTTGGCATTTTTGGTATATAGGCGTTCAAAAATAACTTCGTTGGTTTCGTTAACCAAAAACATGTTATCATATCCTCCTGTATAAATGCCGTATTTGTTAAGGCTAATAACCGCCTGCGCTGCTGTTACAGCGTCGGCCCAGGTACCTGCATTGTACAACGGACTTGCAGCATAAAGTTTCAGCCTTGATTTTAAAGCCAATGCTGCGCCTTTAGTAGCGCGGCCCAAAAGCCAGCCACCATCATTATTTAAAGGAAGTTTAGCTGCCGCGTCATCAAGCTGAGCTGTAACATAATCTATACTTTCTTTAATAGTTGCTCTTTTAAATAACGATGGGTCCTGTAAGTTATCAGTCAGGTTGGTTACTTTATCGCCAATCAATACTATCCCTCCATAATTGCGGATGAGATCTTGATAACGGAATGCCCTGATAAACTTCAGTTCGCCTTCAAGATGTGTTTTATGTCCGGCACTTAAAGGCAGGTTTGGCAAAATACTTAACGCATAATTACACTCCCTTATGCTGCGGTAGCTGCGGCCCCAAAGCACACCAGCCCCACCTAAATTTTCAGGCGCCAATTGCCCGCGCTGCACCAACCAGGTAGCATCATCATTGTTATAGATAGATTCATCTGTAAGTGAGCTCCACATGCTATATTCAAAACCGCGACCGAAACCAGGGTTCGATCCATCGCCCTCTTTATCCTGTAATTTTGCGCCTATATAACGATTGGTTACATAAGCCTCGAATACCGCAGTATCCGATTGGATGGCAGATGTGGCAATCCTGTCGGTAGGCTGCACATCTAAAAGATTTTTTTTACACGCTGTAGTACCCAGCATACCACACACCATTAAGTACAGCGGGGCTTTATATTGTAGTTTCATAATTGTTTGTCAATTAAAATTTAACGTTAACACCTAAGTTGATAATTCGCTGTTGCGGATAAAACTGACCGCTGCCGCTTGTTCCTTCAGGGTCATAATCCTTCACTTTGGTGATGGTGAACAGGTTGAATGCGCTTGCATACACCCTTAAGCCACCTAATTTAATTTTAGAAAGGAAAGCTGAATTAAAATTGTAACCTAACTCCACATTCTTTAACCTGAAGAAAGAAGCATTATTAAGCCAAAAGGTATTATTGTATTGGCCACCGCTGATAGCGTTAGATGCACGATCGGTTACCCTTGGATAAGTTCCGTTTGGATTTGAAGCGCTAAACCTGTTATCGGCCCAGCTGCTGTAAAAGTTACCAATGCTGCCGGCCTCAGGTAAAACATATTGGCTAACCTGCGCCTGACCTGAAAACAATACCATAAGATCGAAATTACTGTAAGCCGCGTTAAGGGTAAAGCCGTAGGTAATTTGCGGAATGTTGCCGTATTTAGTTCGTGTTTGATCGTCGGCGGTTATTTTGCCGTCATTATTGTAATCCAGGTATTTCAAATCGCCCACTTTAGCACCCGAAACATGCGGATAACTATCAAGTTCCTGTTGGGTACGGAATATACCTACAGCGTCATATAGCAGGGAAGTACCTATTGGCCTGCCGGTTTGGCGCTGATAACCTAAAGTACCGCTGGCTTCGTCAATAAAAATAATTTTGCTTTTGGCATAGGTAATGTTACCGCTTACGCCCCAGTTAAATTTATTGCTGGCATGGTTGTAACCTAAAGTTGCCTCGAAGCCATTGCTATTTACTTTACCAATATTTTCAGATGGAACCAAAGGATCTGATCCATAAGGGTTTACTATACCCGAAGTACCCGGCAATGACGCATTCCTTGCAGCAAGAATGTCTGAACGTTTTTGTTGAAAGTAGATAGCCTCGATGGTAAAGTTATGCAGGAAAGTAGCGTTAATACCCACATCCAGCTTTTTAGCAACCTCCCAGGTAATATTGGGGTTTGCCAGTTTTACCAGGTTAACGTTTGGCTGAATGGTGTTTGACCCGCTTCCCGGAACACTTGCAACAAAACCGTTATTTACTAAAACATAGTTGTCAAAATACTGGAAACCATTTACGTTATCGTTACCCAATGAACCGTATGATGCCCTTAACTTTAAATCATCAAAAAAGGTAACATTATCCTTAAACCAGTTTTCTTTGGTAACCCTCCATCCTACGGATGCTGATGGAAAATAACCCCATTGTTTTCCAGACGGGAATATTGAGCTGCCATCTGCACGAAACTGACCTTCAAACAAATACTTTTCATCATATGCATAAGCCAGGCGACTGATCACACTACGGCGGTTATAGTTTGAGCTATAGCCCGAGTTAAGGTAATCTGTAGCCGCGCTGCCACCCTGCGAAAGTTCGGGCAGCTGTGATGATAAGTAGTTGTAACGGGTAGCGTCAAAGTACTCCAGATGGTTTTTACTTTGCTCATAACCAACAAAGGCGTTCACATCATGCTTGCCAAATTTGCGGGCGTAGTTTAACTTAATGTTCGAGGTAAGTAAAGCCTGGTTATTTTGCGATTCGAACAATGTAGGAGCGTTGTTATTACCGCCAACAATATTTTTGTTATAGGTTTTGGCATTGCCATCGTAGCTGTACAGAATGTAGGGTTTACTGAAGTTTTTATCAAAATTGTATGATTTGTCAACTGAAAAGAAACCATCAAGCGACAAGCCTTCAATGCCTGGAATTGCATAGCTGCCTCTTAAAATACCATTAAAAACCTGGGTTGGGTTATTGTTGACACCGCCAATATCTGTTACCTGTACTGCCGGGTTATTATTTTCGATACCCGTAGTTGGCAAGCCATTTGGATAATAGGCCGCAACAATAGGTTTTGCGCGGTATACCGAACGGAACACATCGCCTGCACCAACCTGAGGAAATTGCCTGTCCTCTTCTCTACCCGAAAGTGATAAACCAACCTTTAAACGTTTGGTAACATTCGCATCAATGTTTGAGCGGAAGTTGTATTGGTGATATTTGGTAACACCGTTTTTGTACAAACCATCCTGGTAAATAGTACCCAACGAAACAAAGTATTTTACATCATCGCTACCGCCCATTACTGACAAGCTATGTTGATTTTGCAGCGCAGTACCTTTAAGTGTTTGCTTTTCCCAATCGGTATTAGGATAGTTAAGCGGGTCTGATCCGTCTTTGAATTTCTGAATCTGATCTGCCGAGTATGACTGGTTTGGGCCTCCGCCGGGATTCGAGTCAAGGCTGATCTCGTTCATGATTTGCGCATAAGTAGCAGCATCGGCCATTTTTGGCAAACGTGTTGGCGAACTGAAGCCCTGGTTAAAGCTGTAGCTAATGGTTGGTTTACCTGTTTTACCACGTTTGGTGGTAATTAAAATAACACCGTTTGCCGCCCTGTTACCGTAGATGGCAGCAGATGCATCCTTTAATACCGACATGCTTTCAACATCGTTAGGGTCAATCCTTTCCAGACCACCTATCTGGCCGGGTACACCATCAACTACAATTAGCACATTATTGCTGCCCGTAGTAGCCAAACCACGAACGGTAATATTGGAGCCATCGTAACCCGGTTCGCCGCTGCGGTTATTTACAATTACACCGGAAACACGACCTGCTAACGCGTTTGACAAATTGGGTGCCGGGCTTTTAACCAACTCCGATCCCTTTACCTGGGATATTGAACCGGTTAACGTAGCTTTCTTTTGCGTGCCGTAACCAACAACTACAACTTCGTTTAATGATTTTGAATCGGCTTCTAACTTTACATTAATAATAGTTTGACCGTTAACGGGAACCTCCTGCTTTGCATAGCCAAGGTAAGTAAATACCAAAGTGGCCGAGGCATCGGGCACGTTTAGTGTAAACTTTCCGTTAATATCGGTAATAGCGCCGGTTGATGTACCTTTTAGCGTTACGGAAACGCCTGGCAGGGTTTCGCCTTTTTCGTCGGTTACCACACCGCTTATTTTAAGGTCCTGCTTGTTAACGTTTTTAACTCCTGCATAAACCGGGGTTGGCAGTGCAGCAGTAGTCATACAAGCAAGGGCCATGCCTGTGGCCAATAAGAAAAGCCGCGGTAATCTTTTCCTGTGAGGGGAATGCTTTACGTGTAAATTTGATTTCATATTTTACTGGGTTTGCTAAATTTAGGAGGTAGATCGGACGCTCTTCCCGGCAATTAAAACAGACACATCAAGCCGCGTAAACCCATGATTTTACAAAGCTTTTTGCATGTTATTAAAATAGCCGGTAATGAATTACGATTTATCTCCGGTTAATTGGTAAGGCCAAAATGAGGTTAAATAGCAAAATTGAGTGAGGGGTAAATTCTCAATTAGATAGGGGGTAAATAAGCAAAACCCGCCTAAATACGTCATTAAAGCGGGTTTTGTATAGGGGGTAAATTAACCGTCGTCAATTATCTTTAATTACATCGCGGTTTACGTTGTAATTATTATGAAAAGGTTTACGGTACTTTTTAATGTAATCTGACGGGTTTACGCCAAACAGTTTGTAAAACTGTTCCCTGAAATATTTAAGGTCATTTAACCCTACTTTGTAGGCCGTTTCATAAACCGTGCTGTCGGTTGTTAAAAAAATCTCGGCCGCTTTCCTTAGCCTGATAAACCGGATAAAGCTGTTTGCAGATTGCCCGGAAATAGACTTGATCCTCCGGTACAAATTAGAATGGCTCATCCCTATTTCGGCAGCCAACGTTTTTATGCTAAACTCCGGATCGGTTAAATGCTGCTCTACAATAACCAGGCATTTTTCTAAAAACTCCTTGTATTCCTGCGAGATCTTCAGGTCGTTTGATTTGAGAGTTATCTCGTTATAAAAATATTTTTGCAGGTTGTTCCGGCTTTTCAAAATCCCGTTAACGCGGGCTATCAGTATTTCTTTTTCAAACGGTTTTGTAATATAATCATCTGCACCGCCTTCAATGCCCTTTAATTTTATCTCGGCAGATGAGCTTGCTGTAAGCAAAATTACCGGAATATGGTTTAATACGGGATCTTCCTTTACGCGATGACAAACTTCAATACCGCTTAAACCCTGCATCATTACATCGCTGATAACAATATCCGGTACAAGCTGATAAACCAGGGCAAGCCCGTCTGTACCATTATCTGCTTCAAAAATCTCAAACTCATCCTTAAATATTTGCTTCAGATATTCGCGGATTTGCTGATTATCTTCAATAAGGAGCATAGTTTTGGTATCGGAGCTCAGCGGGTCGGCATTTTTGGCTTTTGCCTGTGTGCTGGTTGCAGTATCCGATGGCATTTCCCCCTTGTTCTCGATAAGCTCATCTAAAAAAACGGAGGTTTCGGCAACATCTTCAAAAACAAATTGCTGTCCAAAATGCGCTTTGCCTTTTAACAGGCAAATATTAAAAACAGTACCGCTGCCCGGTTTACTTTCATAATTAATTTTGCCATTGTGGTTTTCAACAAACACTTTAACCAGGTATAAACCAATGCCAAACCCACCCGCCATTGGCGCGGCATTTTGAACCTGGTAAAACCTGTTAAATAGTTGCTCGCCGGTGCCTTCGGTTATACCGCAGCCGGTATCGCGTATTTCGATATTTACGTTGTCGGCTTCGTTTATTACCGTACAACTTACTGCACCATGTTCGGGTGTAAATTTAAGGGCGTTTGATATCAGGTTAAATAAAACAATCTCAATCTTCTCGCGGTCGGCAAATATTTCGATCGCTTCTGCCTGGCTTATAAAATCAAACTGTATTTGCTTTGTTTTGGCCTGGTGATTAAAACATAAAAAAACCTCGCGGCATAAGTTTACAATGTTGAGTTTGACTAACTTTAACTTATCGGTATCACTCTCGGCCCTCCTGAACAGGAGCAACTGATCAACAAGGCTTAACAATCGCCTGGCATTTCTGTAAACAATGTGCAGGTTGCCCACGTCGCTCTTATCAGCCGGGCCAAACAGCATATCCTTTACGGGGTTAATAATTAAGGTTAGCGGTGTTCTGAACTCGTGGGATATGTTGGTAAAAAACGAAAGCTTCCGCTCATTCAGTTCTTTATCTTTTTCGGCCGATAGCTGGGCTATCCTGATATCGTATTTAAGCTTCGACTGGTTTGCCCTATACTGTATATAGTAATAAATAACAACCCCTATTGTGGCCAGGTAGCATAAATAAGCCCACCATGTTTTGTACCATGGCGGCAAAATTTTTATATGCAGTGTTGCATAGTCATCCATCCAGATACCATCCTGGTCGGCTGCTTTTACTTTAAAAACATAATCGCCGGGCGTCAGGTACCGATAGGTTGCCGACCGCTGGTTGCCCACATAGTTCCATGATTTATCAAGCCCATCCAACCGGTACGCAAAATTGCCTTTTTGAGGATATACATAATTTAAGGCGGTGTATTGAATTGAAAACACCGATTGGTCGGGCTGAAGCCTTAGCTGGGAAGTTTCGCTAATGGTTTTTGATAATACGGTTTCGTCCTTGCCCTGGATGCCTACCTCTATCTGCTTGTCAAAAATCTGCAACCCGGTTATCAATATCGGGGATTTGTAATGGTTTTGATTTACCTTTTCCGGATCAAAAATATTAAGGCCTTCTGTCCCGCCGAAATACATGAGTTTACCCACGGTATCCATCACAACCGAACCTGCATTAAATTGCCCCGATTGTAATCCATCCGATTTATCGTAGTTAAATATTTTATTGGTATGGGTATCAATGCATGATAAACCCTGGTTGGTACTTATCCAAACCGTGCCGTTGCCGGCTTCTTTTATAGCATTTATGGTATTATTTGCCAGCCCGTTTTTTTCATTGAACTTTTTAAAGGTTTTTGACTTAAGATTATACACTATTAACCCGTCGCCTTCGGTACCTATCCACAATTGATTTTTTTTATCAGGATAAAGCGAAAAAATGATCTGGCTGGGGAAATTACTTTTTTCGGCATCACCCTTAAACAACCTCGAGAATTTTTTTTGCGCAACATCATAGTATATCAATCCATTGCCATAGGTACCTACAAACAAATTCCCTTTTTCATCTTCGGCTATGGCCCTTACGTCATATGAACCAAAGCTGCTGTTGGCTGGTGTATAATTGGTAAATGTTTTAGTGCGGGGATCAAAAAGGCTTAATCCGCCTCCATTGGTGCCAACCCACAAATTTTTATGTATATCCTGGTAAATCGCTCTTACATCATTACCGCCAATGCTTTTATTATCTGCCGCATCATGGTTGAAGTTTGTAAACGAATCAGTTTTTTTGTTGTACAAAAAAAGCCCTCTGGCATAGGTGCCAAACCAAACATTTTTATCCCTATCTGTGTACCCAAACAAAAAGGCGCTATCTGTAAGCCCTCCCGGGCGGTTATCTGCTTTGTATTGTTTAACCAGGCTTCCATCGGCCCGGGTTTTAAAAATACCGTCGCCATCGGTACCAAGCCATAAGTAACCATCGCCGTCCTGGCACATTCCATAAAACCGGACCCAGCTTTCGCCGCTTTTTTCAATCCTTTTCTTTTGGATATTGGTAAACCGCGCTTTGATGTTGCTTATCATGCCGATGCCATCATCATAGGTACCAAGCCAAATGTTTTTGTCCCTATCCATAAAAAGGGTTTGAACAGAGCGCTGGGTTATATAATGATCATCATCGCCGGTGATTGGCAAAAGCGAAAAATGCGCCGGCGCCGGGCCCGGATCTACAAAAACCTTGTATACGCCGCCATCCTGTAAGCCAACAAGCAACAGTTTGCTACCGTCTTCAATTATGGATAAATACCTTTTATTTTTAAAAGCAGGCTGGGCAGTTTGCAGTTGCGAAAACGTGTTGTTATTGCGGTTATAATATATGATACCCTTGCCTGTAGTTATCCATACATTATGAAAATGATCTTCGAAAATATCGTTTATACGCCCACCCGCAAAGTTATTTATTGATGCAGGCATATTTGCCTTATTGGTAACTACCCCGTTTTTTTGATTAACTATATTGATACCCGCGTTGTCTGTACCTAACCAAAGCAAACCTTTTGAATCTTCAAGCAAGGCGGTGATGCGGTAACTTGATAGCCCCGGCAGCGATTTGCTGTTGTAATTTTTAAATTTTAAGGTTTGCGTATTAAAATAAGAAAAGCCCACGCCATAGGATGCTATCCAAAGATTGCCGCCGCTGCTTTTGGTAATATTATTTACAGCATTTTTAACATTATTGCCATAGGTGAATTTATAATGCGAGAATTTTTCGGTACGGGTATCAAGCCTGCTCAAACCACTTCTGGACGAAACCCAGATATATCCTTGTTTTCCTAAAATTATACTTTGTACAAAGTTACTTGCCAATGAAGTTGAATCGCCCTGGCGCGACCTAAAAACCTTAAACGTAGTACCATCAAAACGGTTAAGCCCCTCGTTGGTGGCAAACCACATAAACCCTTTATTATCCTGCGTAATACTGTTTACTATGCCAAAGGAAAGCCCATCTTTTAGGGAATATTTAAGCACCTTATTTTTGATAGGCGATTGAGCATAGCCCCAAAGCGCAAAAATCAACAAAGCACAAAGTACAATTATTTTCTTCATAAAAAATCAGGCGTCAACTACACTCCATACTGCCCAATAACACACAATAACTAACCGCAAGTTACCAATTGCAAATCGGCATAAAACCCTTACAGTCATGAATTTTAGGTTCAACTGGTTTTAGTTTAATTGTGTAAGCTACGCTTAATGCTGAAATAAAAAAAATAATTATATGCTTTTAAAATATAAGTAACTGTCAGCTAGCACGATAACAACACCTGGTTTTAAATCATTTTTTGTTTAATACTGCCATAAGCCGAAATTATTGACCGATGTGAAAACCAGGTTAGCCACAACAATTCAGCAGGTGCCGGTTATCGTTCCAAATGATATAGCATCATAATAATAAGTGACAGGCATCACTTTTTAAACAGCCTCATTTCCTGAATTTTACCCGAAACAATTAAACACTTAAAGCCATGAAAAAAATATTGATTGGTACCGATTTTTCTGAGAATGCCAAAAACGCCGCCATTTTTGGTTACAAGCTGGCTGTGCAAACAAAAAGCGATATAGAAATATGCACAGCGATGATCATACCCGCAGAAATTCCCCAGGCCGGTGTAATTGTATGGCCTATGGAAGAATATCATGTTATTGAAGAGGCCGCGCTGGCCGACCTAAAACAGCTGAAGCAGGTACTGGAAACCCAACACACCAATGACGACTTCAAACCCCATATCAGTTTTAAAGCCGAACCTGGCACAGCAACAGATGTGCTAAAATCGCTGGCCGGGCAGGACCAGGCAGATTTAATAGTTGCCGGAACACATGGCGCGGGAGGTTTAAGTGGCCTGATGTTGGGCAATCATGCGCGCAATATGATTGATGCTACGCCTGTTCCTTTGTTGCTCATACCATCAGGCTTTGCTTTTAAACCCATCAAAACCATAGCGGTAGCACTTGATATGAAACATAAAGGCGAAGACTTCGGTACTATTGCCGCCGTTATTCCATTGGCGGCTTTATTGAATGCCACACTGCAGTTGGTACACATTTGCCATGAAGGCGAAGACACCGCCGAAGCTGAATTATACATAGCCGAAATGGAGCAAGAGGTTAAACAACTTGCAGGATATCACAAAACAAGTTCATTAATAATTAAGCAGGCACCTACCGAAACCGGCCTTAACTGGCTATGTAACTACGGAAACATAGATATGCTGGCTATGGTGCACCACCATCATGGTTTGCTGGCATCGCTGTTTACAGGTAGCCATACCAAAAAAATGGCCGGTCATATTGCGCTACCCTTATTGGTATTGCCGGCAAAATCTTAACACTTAATATTCCGATAAAATTTATCGCTATGAATAATTTACCCCCCGATACCGGGTTAGCAGACGAAATACAGGAGCTTTATATTTTAGCCGGCCACTGGATGAAAGATGTTTGTTTTATGGAGGATGAAATCCGCTTTTTCAACAACATTCTTGGCAAATACAACAGCGCCGAGCTTACTCCTGATATGATACTAAAAAAGGAAGAATTTGAACAGGAAGTATGCAAACAGGAAAAAAAAATCGATAGCCTTAAATCCGACATACCAGCATTTCTCGTATTTATAAAACCGTTTGTAGGTAATGAAAAAGAACCGATGGACCTTCAGTTTATTGAGAAATACAGTGAACTGGCAAGTGGCTTAACCGACGCTATGGCTGCCTTAAAGGCAACAAAAAATAAGTTATTTACCTATGCGGAAAGAATTATGGCATCCGGAAAAATTAATCAAGGACTAAAAGCGAAATGAAGACGATAGCAATTCTGACTGACTTTTCGGAAAAATCGGCCCATGCGGCTAAGTATGCATTGCACATTGCCAGAAAGATGAAGGCTAATGTTAAATTTTATCACTTGCAACTGGTACCGGCGATATTTCATGCACAGCCGGTTTTAAGCGGAGACGATTACCATGAAGAATTGATGATTGATAGCAAGCTTGCAGCGTTTTCAGAAACATTGGAAGCCGATTTAATGAAACGGGGTTTTCCGGGATCATTTATGCCCCAAATATCCACTTACACCGATGGCACAGATATGGTGGATGTGATGACCGAAATAATTAACAATACAGAGATAGCCATGATTGTTATGGCGCCGCTTGAAACCGACGACCTGGCATCTTTTATGCTTAGCGATGCCTGTGGCAGGATAATAGACTGGACAGCCGTGCCCGTTATGGTAGTGCCTCCAAATACCCCAATCCGTAATATTGAAAAAATGGCTTTTGCCACTACTTTAGATGCAGGAGACATGTTATCTGTTGCAGAACTGGGTAGCCTCATGAATGGCTTCCACGCCGAATTGATGGTTGCCCACCTGAATAATAACCCGGCCGACAATAACACAAAAGCTGCCGAAAATGAACTTAACCACAAACTTTACGATGAACTAAATTGTGGCGGCGTATACTTTCGCAGTGTACCCGATATAAAACATCAAAAAGATTGGGAGTGGCTGAAAGCCAATAAACGGGCAGACTTGCTGGCCGTTGCCAAACGCCCTAAAGAACAAATGACGTCCTTTTTTAAACGAGGCCAAAGCAGCCACGTCACTCACCACATAACCATCCCGGTTATGGTATTACCTAAAAGGCCCTGAATATTTTATAGGCAAAAAAAGGGATCTGTGCCGCTTTGTGTGGGTTATTCGATTTCACTTTGCTTCTACATAACTCTCCCTAAAGGCCATCTGCCCGAAACATATTGTAGCCATGGGTTTCAACCCGTGGATGATTGGCCAAAAAACCACAAGAGTGCCGTCGGCACGGCCCATATTTTAGTGTAAATCCGGGTATTTTCATTTTGTTCAAACGATATAGACGCTTTGATGCTATGGATCGAACCTACCTCTCAATCATTTTCTTCATTTTTTTCCACGGGTTAAAACCCGTGGCTACAAGATTGGCCGAGGCTACACCTCTAATTCGTGTTGAACAAGCCCAGATGTGCCAGCAAAATATATTTTTAGAAACTGATTATCAACCACATCATCAATATACCCATCCAAAACGTCTGAAAACATAAAAAGGCAGCCCTAACAAAAAGGGCTGCCCATATATTCCATCTAAGCTGTCGCTATATAGCTATACTACTCAAATGCTCTTCTGAGGTACTCAGGTCGTTTATCCAATCCTGCAGCATACCAGATGTTTGATTTGCCGAACCGGCAAACAACTCTTTGTAGTATGCTATGCCATCCTGCAACTGCAGCTTAAATTTGCTCAATTGCTTTTTCTTTTTTTCGGTAAGGTCCTTTAGTTGCGATTGCAGGTCGTTTTGAAGATAATCTATATAAAGATTCAACTCCTTTATAAACATATGCGGTCGCCTTATTTTACCAAGCAAATCTGTAGCGCCATAAATATGGTGCACCATTTCGTCCAGGGAATAAACCCGCGAAAAATAGGCAAGATTGGGGCCCGGACAAATGGCAACGGCTTTATTCTCCCTTGGCTTTAACAAATCGTATTTTATATAAGCCGATGCGCAAAGCCCCTCACACAGGCATATTTTTTCGGTAACGGCCTGGTATTGCTGTTCATATTCATCGGCCGGGAGTGCCATGCTTTGCAGCTGCTGAATTTTCAAGTGCTGATATTCTCTTGATGCGGTACAAATAGGTGTTTCGGTAAATTCGGTATTGCTTACCAAATACTTTTTGGTACAAGGGCTGCCGGGCCGTCCTTTCTCTAAACGGCTCAGCCTCAATTCCTCAGAGGTGCTCTTTTTAAAATTATTGAACTGAATACCTAATGGCGATGATCCACTTAAATAAAAATCCTCTTCGGTAGCGGTTTCCAGCTGGCTAAGCGTGCCATCATCTACGTTAGTCACTTCCGGCACCAGCAAAAAGGGGCTCCCCCACCCGGTGGCATCCATATCATAATGATCTAACAAAAACTGGTTTTCATACGCCGTGCCAATGCCTCCCTGTACGGTAAGCTTTTGCTTCGGCGGGTGGGCTATAACTATTCCTTTTTGCAATAACACGGCCTGGTAAGCGCTAAACAATTCGTCAAGCATTTCCTGCCTTTTTTGCTTAAACTCCTCTAATATAGGCCCAAGTAAAAAGCCCTCGGTTGCAAACGCGTGCCCCCCGCAGTTAAGGCCCGATTCTATCCTGAATTCAGATACCCACAGCCCCTTTTTAACCAGGAATTTGGCCTGTATAAACGCCGACCTGAAATCGCTTACTTTTAAAACAATTTTTTTGGCCAGTTGCCCATCATCGTCAGGAAAAAAAACAGAGAAAGCTTCCAGGTAGCTGTATAAACGGGGGTTCATCCCGGCCGATAAAATGATTGATGAACGGAGTTTACTATTCGCGAAACCACGCAATGCCGCAAGGGCATCTGTAAAGGTATCGCCACTGTAATCACCGTTGGCAGCGTAGTTCATTTTATCCAGTTTCGACATAATGTTTACATCAATACTTCCGGGCTCCATCTCTTCAATCAGCCTTTGCTGAAATAATTTCTTTTGCGCTCCTTCGGGATAATCCAGCATCAGGTCGTACCCCTGCCTTAATCTTGATTGCTCGGGCAGCAGCTCAAAATACCTGCACAGGTCGTTTCCTTTTTCAAAATCCATCGCGCGCAAGTTATCAAACTGGCGGGTGGCCAGCAGGTTAACCAGGTCAAGGTAAGTAGTAATCCGCCTTGCCCGGTAATCGGGGTCTTTTTTGGTAACCGGTATATAGGGCTCATTATTTAGCTGGCTGTGGTAAGCCCGCATTCTTTCAATCAACTCGTCGTCTACAATGGAAATTACAGACGATATGCCATAGCGGGCAACTTTTAACGGGGTATCAATGGAGTAGCCAAGCCCCAAAACCGGGATATGAAAAGTATGTATCATTATATAAAATATTTAAGAGCAGAATTATTTAACATCGGTGTTTATAGTAAGGTATTTAAAGAAGTATTTACATTGATCGCATCTTATCGCGGATGGCAATGACTTTAGGAAAAAGCAAATTATTTTCCAGGTGAAAATTGAACAGCAGATCGTCCTCATAATCCTGCAAAAGCTTGTATAAAATATTATAGGATGAGGAAACATAACGTGGTACCTGGTAATTGTCGGTTAGCTGCCTGATGAGGCGAAAATCGGAGGCGATCTTTTCGTGCGAGGCCATTATATCATAAAAAGTGCTTAAAATATCACCTGTTACATCCTCCGTCAGCGTACGTCCTTTAATATAACATTCGGATAGCCTTACAACATCAGGAAAAAGTGATGCCTCTTCACTTAACACATCACGCATTAAAACCTCTCCCGCGTTAAAAAAAATTGTACTAACCCGGCCAATCTGCGGATGGCTATCTCCATAACTAACGGCCACCTTTTGGGCGAGCTCACTTATGAATGGGGTGTTTATTTTGATGTATTGATGATTAAGATTAACAAGGTAACGGCATAAAAATGCGGGCGCCCAACTTAATAAGTTTATGGTTTGTACCACGGGCAGGTTTAAGCATAAGGCCAACTGCCGGCGCAGGTCATCTATATCCAAATGATTATCAACGCAAACTTCTTCTAACGTCCTTTTTCCGTTGCAGCTGAAATCAATACCCAACCTTTTAAACACCGTGGCATGCCGGTAATCCTTAGACACTATATCGCCTATGGTTTCATTATTTGCCCCGGCTGCTTTCCTGGTGAGTTGAATACGCCAAACTTCGGGGCCGTCATCCCGTGTTTCCCAACCAAACGCCTGCTTACATTCTGCCAGTAAACGAAAATAAAGCGGCCGCAGGTCCTGGTCGTGGATTATCACTAATGACTGGCCGACTGCCAGTGTGCTTAGCTTTTCAAAAATATCAGCGTGCGCCTTGCTTGGATCAATCATCCTTATATCAAAAATTTCCGGCCTGTTCATCAACTACAAATCTACCGGCATGCATATCTCCAAAAAATGACGAGGGTCATATTACCCTGCAACATCCATCATTTAAACTACCACGCTTAAAATGGACTTTTGATAAACCAGAATAAAAAGATGACGAACGACACAATTCTTGTTAAAACATCCTGCTACCATTGTGGCGACGAATGTTTAACCACATCATTTGTAGCAGATGAAAAACAATTTTGCTGCCAGGGCTGTAAAAGCGTTTACCAGATTTTGGCAGGTAACGGCCTTGGCAGTTATTACAATTACAACGAGCATCCCGGTGCCACGCGCACGCGGGTTACCAAACGGTTTGATTATTTAAGCGAACCATCTATAGTTAACGATTTGCTTGATTATACTGATGATCATATAACCATTGTTACCTTATATATACCACATATCCATTGCAGCTCGTGCTTATGGCTGCTCGAACAATTAAACAGGTTTAACCCTGCCATTCATTATTCCAGGGTCGATTTTTTAAAAAAGCAATTGATAGTACGCTTTGACCACCGCGCGTGCAGCCTGCAGCAATTGGCAGAGTTACTTTACGATATCGGGTACGAACCCCTCATCAGTTTACAGGATGTTATCAAAAAGCAAAACGCTGCCGGCAAAGGCAACCTGGTTCAAAGAATTGCAGTGGCCGGTTTTTGTTTTGGCAATGTTATGCTGCTAAGCTTTCCCGAATACTTCGGCCTATCGGCCTTTGAGCAAACTTTCAAAAATTTTTTTGGCTATCTGAATATAGTGTTCACATTGCCTGTGGTATTTTTTTGCGGCCGCGAATATTTTGTTTCGGCATTTAGAAATTTAAAAGCCCGGACACTCCATATCGATTTCCCGCTGGCGTTGGGCATTGCCGTGCTTTTCATTCGCACCGTAACAGAAGTATTGGCCCATACCGGCGCAGGGTATGCCGATACCCTTTGCGGCCTGGTTTTCTTTTTGCTGGTGGGTAAATTTGTACAGCAAAAAACCTATCACCATATTTCCTTTGAGCGCGACTACCGTTCATTTTTCCCCGTTGCGGTGCAGGTATTAACCGGCGACACTGAACAACCTATCCCACTGGCCCAGGTTGCTACCGGCCAGCGGATATTGATACGCCATAATGAGATTATCCCGGCTGATGCTATCCTGTTAAAGGGCGATGCACTCATTGATTTTAGCTTTGTTACCGGCGAGGCAATCCCCGTAAATAAAACATTGGGCGAAATTATTTATGCCGGCGGGCGGCAAACCGGCGATGCTATTGAGCTGGAAGTAGTAAAACCGGTATCGCAAAGTTACCTTACGCAGCTTTGGAATAACGAAGCTTTTACCCGGAAACAGGATAGCGGGATGAAAACTTTTAGCGAAACTATCAGCAAATACTTTACCGTAGCACTACTGATTATTGCATTTGGATCATTATTAGCCTGGCTATTTACCGATTACAGGAGGGGTATTGATGCTTTTACTGCTGTACTTATTATAGCCTGCCCCTGCGCCCTTGCCCTAAGCACCCCCTTTACCATGGCCGCGGCGCTAAGTATATTTGACAGGAACCTTTTTTACCTTAAAAATACCCGTATTGTTGAACAGCTGGCCGGCATTGAAGCCATTGTAATGGATAAAACCGGCACCATATCATTAGGGAACAGTAAAAGCGTGGCTATACAGGGCCAACTCACCGAAAAACAAAAACAACTGATATACAGCGCCTGCAGCAATTCGATACATCCTTTAAGCAGGATGATTTGCCAGTTTTTGGGGAGCTATAAAAAGTTGCCTGTAACCGGCTACAAAGAGATTGCCGGCAAGGGAATTACCGCAACCATTGAAAATAACATCTTGCGCCTGGGTAGCGGGGCATTTGTATTCGGTTTTGCCGAAGGGGGGGCGCCAAATACCAGTGTGCATGTTATGATGAACAGCCATTACCTGGGATATTTTCAGTTTGCGCAGGAATACAGGGAGGGGATGGAAAACATTGGTTGCCTGAATGATAACTATGAGTTGTTTTTACTTTCGGGCGACCATGACCATGAACGTACCGACCTGGTAAAATTTTTTAAGGCTGATAAAAGAATGCATTTTAACCAGTCGCCACAGGATAAACTGGATTTTATAAAAGCGCTTCAGCAAAAAGGACGGCAGGTTTTAATGCTTGGCGACGGCTTAAACGACTCGGGTGCGCTAAAACAAAGCGATGTTGGCATAGCGGTTACCGATGATGTAAACAATTTTTCGCCGGGCTGTGATGCCATTTTAGATGGAAAATCATTTGGTAAGCTGCCTGCTTTTCTGCGTTTTGCAAAGGATACCGTAACCGTTGTCCGTTTGTCGTTCCTCATCTCCCTTACCTACAACATCATAGGGCTTAGTTACGCGGTTACTGGTCACTTATCGCCATTAATAGCCGCTATACTGATGCCTTTGAGTACCGTCACTATCATTTCATTCACTACCCTGGCAACTCATTTTGCAGCCAAAAAACGAAAACTTATATGAACATCATTTATTTTTTAATTGGCTGCAGCGTTTTGCTTGCGCTGATATTTTTGGCCGCCTTTTTCTGGGCGCAGCGAAGCGGGCAAAATGACGACCTGTACACCCCATCCATGCGTATCCTGCTTGACGACGATGTTGCCGACGCCGATAAAAGTGACACCAATCACTTTTAAAGCCAACTGCCATCATTCTGTCGCCCATGGCACATCAATAATTTTACACCCATAAAAAGACAACAATTTTATGCAGCCCGAAAAATTTTACTATGACAACAAAATCGTCCGGAATTTTGGTATCGCTACCGTAATCTGGGGGATAATCGGCATGACTGTAGGCTTAATTGTAGCCATTCAGCTTTATCACCCGGCCGCTAACATGGGTAACCAGTACACTACTTACGGCCGTATCCGCCCGCTGCACACCAACGCGGTGATTTTCGCTTTTGTGGGCAACGCCATTTTTATGGGTGTTTATTATTCGCTGCAACGCTTGCTCAAAGCAAGGATGTTTAGTGATATGCTGAGCCAGATCCACTTCTGGGGATGGCAGCTAATCATCTTATCGGCCGTAATTACACTTCCCTTAGGTTTAACAACATCACATGAATATGCCGAGCTGGAATGGCCGATAGATATCGCTATTACTGTTATCTGGGTAGTTTTTGGATGGAACATGTTTGGCACCATATTTAAACGCCGCGAAAGGCATTTATACGTAGCCATCTGGTTTTACATAGCCACGTTTGTTACTATAGCCGTATTACATATTGTAAATTCATTTGAGCTGCCTGTATCGGGCTTTAAAAGCTATATGGTTTATGCCGGAGTTCAGGATGCATTAGTACAATGGTGGTATGGGCACAATGCGGTTGCATTTTTCCTGACTACGCCTTACCTGGGTATGATGTATTACTTTTTACCTAAAATGGCCAACCGCCCCATTTATTCTTATAAACTAAGTATCCTGCACTTTTGGGCACTTATATTCATTTACATCTGGGCAGGCCCTCACCACTTATTGTATACCACGCTACCAGGCTGGGCACAATCATTAGGGGTAGCTTTCTCTATTATGCTGATAGCGCCAAGTTGGGGCGGTATGATCAATGGGCTATTAACCCTGCGTGGTTCATGGGATAAGGTAAGGGACGATGTGATCCTGAAATTTATGGTAGTAGGCCTAACCGCCTATGGTATGGCTACTTTTGAAGGACCAATGCTTTCCCTTAAACAGGTAAACGGCATAGCCCACTTCAGCGATTGGATCATTGCCCACGTGCACGTTGGCGCTTTGGGCTGGAATGGTTTCTTAACCTTTGCTATCCTTTACTGGTTAATCCCGCGTATTTATAAAACAGAGCTGTTCTCTAAAAAAATGGCTTCCTTCCACTTTTGGATAGGCACACTGGGTATCCTTTTTTACGCCATCCCAATGTACTGGGCAGGTTTTACCCAAAGCCTTATGCTCAAGGAATTTACATCGGAAGGCATGCTAAAATATCCTAACTTTTTAGAATCAACATTGCAGATATTGCCGATGCACATGATGCGCTCTGCAGGTGGGGCCATGTACCTGTTGGGCGTTATAGTAATGGCTTATAACCTTACCCGCACAGCCTTACAGGGCAAACTGGTTGCCAACGAAGCAGCGCAGGCTATGCCATTGGAGCCCGTTCATACTATCGCAACAGAAAATAGCTGGCACCGCAGGCTGGAGCGCAAGCCTATCCAAATGCTGATTGCCGCCCTGCTGGTTATCCTTGTGGGCACATTTATCGAACTGATGCCTACCTTAACCGTATCCTCCAACATACCTACTATTGCTGCCGTGAAACCTTATACACCGCTGGAATTACAGGGCCGCGATTTGTACATCCGCGAGGGTTGTGTTAACTGCCACTCGCAAACGGTGCGCCCCTTCCGCTCCGAGACTGAACGGTATGGTGAATACAGCAAAGCCGGCGAATTTGTGTACGACCACCCGTTTTTATGGGGATCAAAACGTACCGGCCCCGATTTGGCCCGCGAAGGTCAAAAATATGGCAACGCCTGGCATTACAATCACCTGATGGATCCGCGCCTGATGTCGCCGGGAAGCATTATGCCAAATTACGACTGGCTGATTACCCAGAACCTGGATACCACGTCAACCCGCGCAAAAATAAACGCCATGCGCAAATTAGGTGTACCCTATCCTTTAGGTTATGAAAACATAGCCAACCAGGACCTTGAAAAACAGGAAAAAGAGATAAGGGACAACCTATATAGCGACCATATTAAAGTAAAAAGCAATAAGGAGATCATAGCCGTAATTGCTTACCTGCAACGGTTAGGAACAGATATTAAAGCAACCAAAACCGCCAATAAATAATTACCATCATGTTTAAACAATTCACCGAAAACATCAACGCGAACCAGGCATACCTGCTTTTTTCGCTGGGAATATTCTTTGTCTTCTTTATTGTAGTAACCATTATGCTCATCCGCATCAGGAAACCACATATAGAACATATGAGCGATTTGCCCCTTCACGATAGTTTAACCGATTTACAACAACCTTTTCAACCATGAAGTACCACCGCATTATATTAATATCAGCCTTTGTGCTACTTATCCAGCCCGCTATGGCCGATGACCTTATTCCGGGTGATGTAATGAATTATATTGCCTATGGTGTTATTGTTGGCATGCTGCTGCTTTTTTTAATAGCCATGATGGTGCTGGTAAAAACATTTAATGTTTTAGCACGCGTAATGCTTAAACAGCAGGGATTATCAGACGCCGAGATAGCCGCGCGGCTGCACCCCGTTAAGGAAAAAAAGGAGAAAAAACCCAAAGCTGAAGTTTGGCAAAAGCTCCTTTCGCTCAGGCCATTGGAAGAAGAAAAAGAGATCCTTATTGAACACGATTATGATGGCATACAGGAACTTGATAACCCAATACCCGGCTGGTTTATGTACCTTTTTTATGCCACCATCATTTTTGGCGCAGGCTACCTGCTCAACTACCACGTATTTAAAACCGGGCAGCTACAGTACGCCGAATATAAAACAGAGATGGTACAGGCCGATGTCGAAAAAAAGGCATACCTGAGCAAAGCCGCCAACCGGGTAGATGAGAATACGGTAAAATTGGAGCACGACCCGGCAGCTATTGCAGCGGGCCAGGGCATATTTAAAACCAATTGCGCCGCTTGCCACGGCGATCATGCCCAGGGAAATGTTGGCCCCAACCTGACAGATGATTTCTGGATGCACGGGAGCAAGATCAATGATTTGTTTAAAACCATTAAATACGGTGTGCTTGCCAAAGGTATGCCTACGTGGGAAAAACAACTATCGCCCAAGCAAATTGCCGATGTGGCTAATTACGTTAAATCGTTACATGGTACTCACCCCGCAGGTGCAAAAGAGCCGCAAGGCACAAAAGAGACCGATACAGACGATAAACTTGCAGCAAATAAATAAACTATGGACGGGTTACTGGTAGCGAAAGAGACGAATAAGCGCGAGTGGATATACCCGCTAATCCGTAAAGGGAAATTATATAAATGGCGCTCGTGGATTAGCTACGCCTACCTGCTGCTTTTTTTTGCAGGGCCGCTTATCAGGATCAACGGGCAACCATTGCTGCTGCTGAATTTTATGGAAAGGCATTTTGTTATCCTGGGGCAGGTTTTCTGGCCCCAGGATATCTTCCTGTTTGTTTTGGCATCGCTGGTATTTGTGGTTTGCGTGGTATTGTTCACCATCGCTTTCGGCCGCGTTTTTTGCGGATGGATTTGTCCGCAAACCATTTTTATGGAAATGTTTTTCAGGAAGATTGAAAACTGGATTGAAGGGGATGGCAACAAGCAAAAAAAATTAGACGCAGGCCCCTGGACCAGGGAGAAAATTATGAAAAAAGGAAGCAAGCATTTCCTGTTCATCATATTCTCGTTCCTGATAGCCAATACTTTTTTGGCATACCTGGTAGGTAGCGATGTGCTGTTTAAAATCATAACCGAGCCGGTACAACTGCACCTGGTTGGCTTTTTAAGCATCTGGCTTTTTACCATTGTTTTTTACCTGGTTTACAGTCAGGTTAGGGAATTGGTTTGTACCGTGGCTTGCCCCTACGGCCGCCTGCAAGGTGTGCTGTTAGATAGGGATACCCTGGTGGTAGCTTATGACGAGGTGCGCGGGGAACCAAGGGGAAAACTTTCAAAAACAGCTAATAACACCTCAAAAGGCGATTGTGTAGATTGTGGCCTGTGTGTATCAGTTTGCCCTACCGGTATAGATATAAGGCAGGGCACACAAATGGAATGTATTAACTGTACCGCCTGTATTGATGTTTGCAACGAGGTAATGGATAAAATTCATAAGCCGTTGAACCTGATAGGATTTTACTCGGAGAACATGATCCACAAACAGCAAAAGCCATCATTCACCGGCAGGATGATGGGCTACAGCGGGATCATTGTTGTTTTGATGACGGTGCTTTGTTACTTCATTTTCAGCAGGGGCGACATGGACCTTGCGGTTATGCGTAGTGCAGGCATGTTGTACCAGGAACAAAAAGGCGGTATTGTAAGCAATATTTACAATGCCGAGGTGATCAACAAATCAAACCAAAGCCGCGATATAACCATACAACCTGATGATCCGGCTATAAAGATAAAATACATCCAGGCTCCCGGAAAAATAGTAGCGGGAGGCTCGGTTAAGACCGTGTTTTTCCTGATGATCCCGGCCTCGCATATCAAGTCGGCAAAAACGGATGTTAAAATTAACCTGGTGTTAGGCAACAAAGTAATTCAAACGGTCAGTACAACATTTGTAGGGCCACCAAATGATTAAAAAGATGAATTGGGGAAAAGGAATAATTGCCGGCATGGCCATGTTCATGCTGTTTATCATATTCATGTGTGTAAAAATGTTTGCTTTGCCCGCCGATGAATACGACCACCATTATTATGAAAAAGGGCTAAACTTTAATAAAGATTACGCCAGGGAAAAGCAGGTGATTACAGACCAGGCCCAGCCCGTAATCCGGATTAATGGTAAGCAAATAAGCATAACCTTTAAAGCACCGGCAACGGGCAGCGCAAAATTTATAAGGCCCTCCAGCCAGGCGTTGGATAAAACCTTCCTTATAAACACCGAACTTGGCAAAACGGCCAGCTTACTTGCACCCACCCTGGTTAAAGGCCGCTGGCATATGGTATTGGAGTGGCAGAGCAACCGAAAATTGTACCTGTACGAAAAAGAGGTAGACATAGAATGAGCAGCAACCAGATAGCCTTTTTTATTGGCCTTTTCGGCAGTGTGCACTGCATTGGTATGTGCGGCCCGCTTGCTTTTGCCATACCATCGTTTCATACCCGGTGGTGGATGGTGGTGGTTGACAAATTCATCTATAATGCAGGGCGCGTTATCACTTATACATTGCTCGGTCTACTAATTGGTTTATTGGGCAGGCAGCTTTGGCTGGCCGACATGCAGCAAGGCGTGAGTATTGTTAGCGGCATTCTGATTATTATGGCCGGCTTTTCGCGCATGTTCAAGGTAAAATTCAGCCAAAGTAAACTGATGCCTAAACTGGTGGCCCCTATCAACAAGCTTATAGGTTTCGCGCTGAAACATAAGGCAGGCCATTTCGCGGTAGGTTTGCTTAATGGTTTCCTGCCCTGCGGCTTTGTGTACCTGGCCCTAATTGGCGCGGTAAATACCAGTTCGCCGTATTCATCTGCGCAGTATATGTTCTGGTTCGGGATAGGTACTTTCCCGTTAATGCTGCTGGCCACGGTAAGTATGGGTTTTATAGGCCCACGGGTTCGCAACCGCATTAATAAAGCGATGCCCTACCTAATGGTATGTTTAGGGTTATGGTTTGTGCTGCGCGGGTTGGGTTTAAACATCCCCTACCTAAGCCCTGCAACACAATCGCAGGGAATAAACAATTGCCGTTAATGGTTATCAGAACAAAATTTAACCCGGTATTTAGTGTGACCGGCATCATTGCCCGGAAGAATTTTTAATTCCCTCCCCATGGACTACTATCGGTACGTATCTTTTTTAAATAAACCGAATGTCATTTCTTTGATCTAAAGGATGTGTACAAAGGGCAATGCATCACACATTCTCCGCTTTTTATTTCCCCCGAACTCTCATTAGGATGACCAGCATCACTTTTTGACGTGCCTGTTGTCATGGTGCACCCTGTAAATTCCAGGGATATTTGCGATATAAAAATAAATTGAATCATGGAAACTACAATGAGTACCCGTGTCCAGTGGACCAGCAAACCAACAACAGAAAAAAACACCCAAAGTTTAGCTTACAAATGGAATGCCTTTGTAAATAGCCAGGCCGATAGTAAAACATTATGGTTTCTGGTATCACTGGTTTTTCAGGGTGTATTTTTTTTACCGGTACCCGCTATATTGTTATATTATTTTAACGCCCCTATACTTGTTTTGGTTGTAACCTTAGCGTTATTTTTTGCCAACATTATTGCTGGTATGGGCGGCGCCGGCATTAAAACCTTGCTTACCCTGTTTGTTGCAAGCATCGCGCTCCATGCCTTGATGCTTATTGTGTTTACTATTTAACATACCTATGATACCTCAAAAAATGAAAGCAGCCGTAATACGGGAGTTTGGCGCACCACTACAAATTGAAGACGTGGAGGTTAAAACCCCGAACGCAAACCAGATATTGGTTAAAGTAATTGCCTGTGGTGTTTGCCATACCGATTTGCACGCCTGCAATGGCGACTGGCCGGTGAAACCCAAATTGCCCCTTATCCCTGGTCATGAAGCTATTGGCTATGTTGTGGCCCTGGGCGCCGAAGTGAAGAACGTAAAAGAAGGAGATATTGTAGGTGTGCCCTGGTTGCACAGCGCCTGCGGCTGCTGCGAGTTTTGTATTACAGGCTGGGAAACACTTTGCGGAACCCAGCAAAACGGCGGCTACAGTGTAGATGGCGGCTTTGCCGAATATGTACTGGCCGACCCAAGGTATGTTGCCCATTTCCCGGCTGGCATTAATTTTACCGAGATGGCGCCTATTATTTGTGCCGGAGTAACGGTTTACAAAGGGTTAAAAGAAACTGAAGTAAAACCTGGCGAATGGGTAGCTATATCCGGCGTTGGCGGCTTAGGACACCTGGCCGTGCAATATGCCAAAGCTATGGGCATGCATGTAGCCGCCATTGACGTTGCCGATGATAAACTGGCACTCGCCCAAAAATTAGGCGCCGAACTGGTTGTTAACGCCAAAGAACAAGATCCCGGCGCATACCTGCAAAAAGAAACCGGCGGTATGCATGGTGTTTTGGTTACAGCAGTATCGCCAATAGCTTTTAGCCAGGGCATATCTGCGCTGCGCCGTAAAGGTACCATCGCGCTTAACGGCTTGCCCAAAGGCGCTTTTGACTTGCCCATATTTGAAACCGTGCTTAACCGCTATACCGTAAGGGGATCAATAGTTGGTACCCGTAAAGATATGGAAGAAGCAATTGCATTTGCAATTGAGGGTAAGGTTAAAGCAACCGTACATGCTGCGAAATTAGAGGATATTAATACGGTGTTTGATGATATGAAAGCTGGTAAAATTGACGGCCGCGTGGTATTAGAGATAGCCGAACCATAAAAATTTCGCCCCAAAAATCAACATCATAATCCAAACAAAAGCCAGGAACCTAAAAGTTACCTGGTTTTTGTTTGGTTAAAAAATACTATGGACTTAAGCTTAAGGCAGAATGCGAAAATCAGGCTGAAGCCAACGGCAATGAATTAATGCATAAGGCTACCGTGTACCCACATCTTTTCAACAAAAATTGTCATTTCGACGAGGTACGAGGAGAAATTCTACGCCCTGCTATATCTACAATGCTTCGTGGAATGTAGGGCGTAAAAGATTTTTCGCTGCGCTCAAGATATAGTTTCTCCTCTCCCCCTATGCACAATCCCCTTGAGGTTCGTCGAAATAACATTTTGTTTTTAATAGACACTCATCATTTATATAGCCATACTAAACAACTGCGATGCAGGTTTATCGGCCCATAGGCGGGCATCAAGGCACATACAAATATTGCGCAGGTAGCGTTTGCCAATTTCGGTAACGGTAAGCCCCAGTGCGGTTAGTTCAACCAGCCCGTCATCTGCCAGGGCATTTAATCGCTCAAGGCCATCAGATACGGCAGCGCAGGGCTGGCCATGATGGTTCCATACCGTTTGGCCTTTGCACATAATATTCAGGATATGTTTCCTGACAATCAAATCTTCGGCAGTTAAAATATGGCCTTTAAACACAGGCAGTTGCCCGGCCGATGTAAGTTGCAGGTATTCTTCAACCGTTTTTACATTTTGTGCAAAAGCATACCATGAATCGCTTATAGACGATACGCCCAAGCCAATTTGCAACTGCGTATGCTGATGCGTATAGCCCATAAAATTACGGTGTAGCTTGCCATTTTGTTCTGCGTGTAAAAGCTCATCGCCGGGCAGTGCAAAATGGTCCATACCAATTTCATGGTAGCCGTAGTGCATTAGCAAAGCCCTGCCGGTTTCGTGCAGTTTGGTTTTGGCGGCAGCATCGGGCAGGTCCTGCTCGGTAAAACGCCTTTGGCCGGGTTTTATCCATGGCACGTGGGCGTAGCTATAAAATGCTATCCTGTCTGGTTTAAACAAGGCTACCTTATTCATGGTATCTGCAAGGCCCGCCAACGTTTGCAACGGCAAGCCATATATCAAATCGTAATTAATGGAGGTATAACCTATCCGGCGGGCCTGCTGTGTTACGGCCATCACCTGGTCGGCAGTTTGATGCCTGTTGATGATAAACTGCACCTTGGGGTCAAAGTCCTGTATCCCCAATGAAAGCCTCCTGAAACCCAGATCATATAAAACCTGCAGGTGATCTACCGTGGTATTTGCCGGGTGTGCCTCAAAACTAAATTCGGCATCGGGATGTAATTTGGATGTTTTAATAATGCCGTTTATCAGCATTTGCAGGTTTTTGGGACTGAAAAAAGTAGGCGTCCCGCCGCCCAGGTGAATTTCCCTTATTACGGGCGAATCGTTAAACATAGCCAAATAAATAGCCCATTCTTTTAAAACAGCCGCTATATAGGGCTCCTCAACCCTGTGATTTTTGGTGATACGGGTATTGCAGCCACAATAAGTGCACAGGCTTTCGCAATAAGGTAAATGAATATACAGGCTGATACCCGATTGTGCATTGCTTTCGGTAAACGAAAATTTAACCGATTGCCGCCACAATTCTGTATTAAACGTGGTAGCATCCCAATAGGGCATTGTAGGATAGCTGGTATAACGGGGCACCGCTACATTATATTTACCGGTAAGCAGGAGAGATTTATTTTCCATTATCAACGCTTGTCGTTATGTGGTTAGTTACCGTTTTTTGGCATTCTTTTGAACAGGCACAGGCTTTACCTACGCATTTGTTCTGCTGCCATAAATCAAGACTTTTTATGGTTGAGTTGGCTATTTCCTGCAAGGCCTCGCGGGTAAGGTATGCCTGGTGCGGTGTTACCAGTACATTAGGGTGCTCCATCAGCTTATTCAGCAAAGGATCTTTTACAGCATCTTTTTGGTGATCTTCAAAAAATAAACCTTTTTCAAATTCATACACATCAATACCCAGGTATCCTATTTTGCCGCTTTCAATTGCCGCAAGCGCGTCGGTGGTATTAATAAGCAAGCCACGGGAAGTATTTATCAGCATCACACCGTTTTTCATTTTCGAAATATTTTCGGCGTTTATCAAATGCCTGGTATCGGGAGTTAACGGAACGTGCAGGGTTATGATATCTGCATTTTGCAGTAAATAATCAAGCGATACCGGTTCGGCGTAAATTTCATCGGCCGGAAAAAACACATCGTAGCCAATAATATTACAGCCAAGCCCATGATAAATAGCGGCAGCGGCCCGGCCGGTGTTGCCCAATCCAATGATACCTACAGTTTTACCGGCAAAATTAAAGCCAATGAGGCCATCGTTCCTGAAATCAAATGCGTGGCTGTGATGATCGGCCTTAACAACCTGCCTGTTAAGGGCAAAGGCCATGGCTACGGCATGCTCGGCAATAGCCTGCGGCGAATAGGAAGGAACATTTGCTATTTTGATGTGATGGGCAGCGGCGGCATCCTTATCGATATGATCGGTACCGGATGAACGGGTAACTATATACTTTACACCCAGCGTGGCTAATTTGCCGATAACAACGGCCGAAACATCATCGTTGGTGAAAACAATAACAGCGTCTTTACCTTCCGCGTAAATAGCAGTATCCGGCCCCAATGGGTTTGAAATAAGCGTAATATCGTGCTTTTTTTGATTGGCCTTTGCCAGGTATTCTTTTTCAAAGGGCTTTATACTGTAGGCTACCGCTTTCATCGTATCTTGTTTATAAAAACAAAATTACCATTGCGCCTGCCGTAATAGAATGAGCGTTATCAGCCTAAAAAATGATCTTTATCAATTTTTCATTTTAGAAAGCTTTTCGGCCTGAAGAATGGAGATGAGGCTGCCTTTTTTTTCTATCAACCCTTCATCTTTAAAATCAGACAGCGTGCGGCTTACCGTTTCGGTAGCCATACCGGCCATGGCGGCAAGGTCTTCGCGGGTTATTTTGAATCCGTCTTTTTCGGTATGCTGCTTATGCAGGCGGGTTAAAGCCTCGGCCATTCTTTTGCGTACCGAATGGTAGGCCAATTGCATCAGCTGATCTTCCTTATCGCGAATATCATTGGCCAATAATTTAATGAACTCGCGGGCTACTTCGGGATAATGATTTAGCAGGTGGTCTACCTGGTCCCTGGGTATCAGGCAAAGGGAGCTGTCTTCAAGCGCGGTGGCGGTATCTGAATATGGTTCGTTAGATAAAATAGCGTTGATACCCAGGTAATCGTCGGCGATGTAAATGCCGGTCATCAGTTCCCGTCCGTCCTCGGCAAGCTTTATGGTTTTTATCCGGCCGGTTACCACCAGGTAAAGCCCGTTGCCTTTATCACTCTCGTAATAAATTACCTGGCTTTTTTTAAACTGGCGGATTTTGCGTTCGCTGATGATTTTTTTTAATTCGGCCAGGCCATCATTTTTTGCTATCAGGCTGCCCAGCCTGTCAAGCGATTTACTGTAAAAGCTTTGGTGCAACTCTTTTTTCTTCAACCTGCTTTCAATGGCATTTAAAAGCTCCATATCATCAAAAGGCTTGGTAAGGTAATCGTCGGCACCCATTTCCATGCCCTTACGTAAATCCAGCCTCTCGGCCTTAGCAGTTAAAAATATAAAAGGGATGGCAGCCGTTTCCGGTTTTTTGTTCAGCATGTATAAAACGCCGTAGCCATCCAGCTCGGGCATCATAATATCACATAAAATAATATCAGGTAACTCTTTTACGGCAAGCTCTACCCCTTTTTTGCCATTATTCGCATCAAAAACCTGGTAATTGGCAAGTTCCAGAATTTCAACCACGTTTTCGCGGATGTCGTTATTGTCTTCAATGATCAAAACTTTTTTACTCATGATATTGGAAAAGTTATGGTGAACAATGTACCCTGGTTAATATTACTTTTAAACTCAACACGGCCATTCATTAAACTGGTATAGCGCGCCACAATATTTAAGCCCAACCCCGTACCGGGAATATTACCTGTATTATGCGCGCGAAAAAATGCCTCAAACAAATGTTTCTGATCGGTATCGGGTATGCCAATGCCATTATCCCTAATAGTTATTACACAGTTGCTATCGGCAATTTCGGTATTAAACTCGATAAAAGTATTCTCGCCCGAATATTTGATAGCATTGGACATCAGGTTTATAACACAATTTTTAAGCAGGTTTGGGTCAAGGTTTACTATACTGCGGGTACCGGTGTGCTGATAAATAATGCTTTGGTTTTGTTTAGCAACCATTTGCAGCTCTTCGGTTATTTCTTCCGAAAATTTTACCAGGTCGAACGGGGTATAAGTTGGCTCAACCCGGCCTGCCTCCAGTTTTTCAAGCGATAGAAAATCATTAAGGATGGTTGTTAAATTACCAACCGCGTTTTTAATTTTTGCTACATGCTTACGGATATTGGCATTATCATAAGGCTGTGCATATTTTTCTATTAACGATGCCGATAACTGTACGGCACTTAAAGGTGTCCTGAACTCGTGCGAGGCCATAGATACAAAACGGCTTTTTAAATGCCCCAGTTCCTTCTCTTTTTCAAGCGATACACTCACCTCTTCTTTTGCCTGTTGCAGCGCTTCCACAGTATTTTTAAGGGTTTGGGTACGATGCTCAACCAAATCTTCCAGGTGGGCGGCATAATCTCTTAACTGTTCTTCGGCTTCTTTTTCTCTCGAAAGGTCATGTATAAACCCGGCGTAAATCTTTCTGCCGGCAAAATCAACTTCGCTTACCGCAAGCCTGAAGGGGAAGGTTGTACCATCAGTTCGTAAACCCGTAACCTCCCTGCCAATACCTATAATATGAGGATCGTGCGTTTGCTGATAGCGATGGATATATTCGTCGTGCTGTGCCTTATAGGGCTGTGGCATCAACACAGATATATTTTCACCAATTACGTCGTCCGGCTTACATAAAAACAGCTTGCATGCCGCGGGATTTATCGTTTCTACAATCCCCCTGCCATTAATAGTAATTATACCATCAATTGCATTTTCAATAATAGCTTTTAGTAAGGCCGCATTTTCCATAAACAGGTGTTATCAATAAACTGATAAACATCACAAATATTAGCATAAACAGCCAATTAAAATATAATAGTTTTCATGTATAAATATGATGATGGTCATTTTTTTATCCGTGTGGACTATAGATTTCCGACCGCCGGTAACATAACCCGGCTGCCGGTAAACTGATAACAAGCATGTAGTATAATGCGCATTGTCATGTTTTGAACAACAAATAACTTAAATCTTTACACTGTATTAATTGAGACTATTCCAATAAAAATAAACCATGAATAATGCCGAGATCCAATTTCTTGACGGTCCGCAATCAAGGCTCAGTGAGTTGAAGTTTACTTTTAAAACCATGGCCGATCTTATCCACGGCTTTAGGGCCCTGCATTTTATCGGCCCCTGTATAACCGTTTTCGGCTCGGCCAGGTACCGGGAAGACCATCCCTATTACCAGCTTACCACGAAAGCGGCAGCCGAATTTGCCAAACTTGGGTTTACTATACTTACCGGCGGCGGCCCCGGGTTAATGGAAGCAGCCAACCGCGGCGCCAAAGATGTTGGCGGGCGATCTGTAGGCTGTAATATCCAACTCCCGGTAGAGCAAAAACCCAACCCCTACCTGGATAAATGGGTGTACATGAAGCATTTCTTTTTACGTAAGGTACTACTGGTAAAATACTCGTTCGCGTTTATAGTGATGCCCGGCGGTTACGGTACTTTGGATGAATATTTTGAAGCGCTCACCCTCATACAAACACATAAAATAAACAATTTCCCGGTGATCATTTTCGGTACCGAGTACCATAAAGAACTGATTGACCACATACAGGTTATGAAAAAGAACGCCACCATAGGCGAATTTGACGCCAACCTTTACCTGGTTACCGACGATATTGACG
This sequence comes from Mucilaginibacter sp. P2_A5, assembly GCF_056404995.1. NCBI lineage: Bacteria > Pseudomonadati > Bacteroidota > Sphingobacteriia > Sphingobacteriales > Sphingobacteriaceae > Mucilaginibacter > Mucilaginibacter sp. P2_A5. The sequence goes on along the minus strand of NZ_JBFUCY010000005.1, from coordinate 21,363 downwards.
AGGCCGTTAACCTTATTAAAGAAAAAAGCATAAAACAATATGGTCTGAAAGTAAAAACAAAACCTAAACCGCTCAAATGGCTGTTTGAACGTGCTTAATTTAAATAAGGTGACGACAGTCATTTTTTATGGGTGAAAGGCCCGCTAATTTTACCATTCAAGCAATAATGCAATCTTAATAATTAGTAAAATAAATATGCAACCTACCACATCAATGTCTGCACGGTCATTACAGTATTACGTAATAGCACGGCGCTGGCTATCCGATCTTGAATTTTTTAAGATAGAAACATCATTCCTGCAAAAGTTATTGGATAAGCATATAGCCAACCTGCAGGATACCGGGCATATCCATAAATTAATTGCCACCGGCAAAGCTTTAAAACACCTGCAGGACATGGAGGTTGAAGAATTGCTCACCAGGCAGGTAAGGCAATTGGAGCTTATGTCTGAAGATATTATCCCCGAAGATACCGATGCCCTTACATCTACCCAGGTAAAGCTGGCCTATTTTATGACCAACCTGACCCGCGAATTCCGACAAGTTAAACAAGATCTGTTTAGTTTGGTATTGGATGCCACGCAATCAAACAATCCACCACAAGTTAATTGACCTCCTGTTATTGATAATAGCAAGCGCCTGTTTATATGGGCGCTTTTTTTATGCCCTGGCAACAACATTATATTTTGGTATCTGCCAATCTCAGATAACAAAAATTCATTGGCGGGTGCCTCGCAATGGTAAAATGAAAAGCACAATCGCCAAAACTGCTACGCCCTTTAAGGCAGCAAATTGTTGTATGCTATTATCTTTTCTCAAAATCAACAATTTTATTAACCGGGCGTTTCGGCTTCATCAAATATATTTTATGCCGGCATCTCTCAGCAGGTAAACTGAATTTTATTAACTTTCAAGCATGAACAAACACGGCCTGTTTAGATTTTTGATCTTCCTTATTGTCTTACTGGGGATATTATTATCTGTTTACCAGTTTCTTTACAACAGAAGTTTATGGAATGATGAAGCCACACTATCTTTAAATATTATCCATAAAAGCCCTGCTGATTTGCTTAAACCGTTAGATCTTGCGCAGGTTGCCCCTTTATTGTTTTTGGAAATTGAGCATTTCATCTTTTACTTTATTTCAGGAACAGAATACGGATTAAGGTTGTTCCCGTTATTAAGTTATATCGCTTCTATATTCTTTCTGTATCAAATTCTTAAGATTGTATTTAAGAACCGCTCAACGCATATTTTTGCGCTGTCGCTATTTGTATTTAATTCTGTTTTAATTTACTATTCAAGTGAGGTTAAGCAGTATATGAGCGATGTACTGGTTGCTATTGTATTATATTATTGTTTGATAAAAACTTACAAGCGCGATTTCAACAGGTACCTCACCCTGGCTATTATTGGTGCAATATCCATCTTTTTATCAAACATTACCGTTATCATATTATTTGCATTTGGCCTATACCTCATTTTTGACATTTACAAAAAAAAGGCCTGGCATCCGGGCATCATTTATGTGTTTTTAACATGGTCAGTAACATTTGGCATCTATTATTTATGCTTTATACAAAATCATCCAACCAGGAATTATATGGTAGGGTATTGGTCAAGAGAGCAGGCGTTCCTTCCGCTAAACCCCTTCAAATTGGATTTTTATCGTTTCCTGTTCACAAAAAGCCAGATGGTTTTTTACTTTTTATTTGGGTACGGCAACCTTGGAAAGATATTTTTTCCTTTACTATTTTTAACGGGCCTTTTTAACTTATACAAGAAAAAAGCTTTTGGTTCCTTAATACTCATCACATTGCCAATTATTGTGCATTTAGTGTTATCGGGCCTCAAAATGTATCCTTTCGACAAGCGCCTTATATTGTATCTATATCCAATTTTTATCATCGCGATAGCTTTTGGATTCGATTTTTGCAGGGTAAAGCTGGCAGGCATAGTTAAACCCGAAGTACTTGCGAAGCTGACGCCTGTTGTAGTAGTTATACCCATCTATTTTTGCTCCTTCGTTTACTTTAATTCTTTCCCAATGGTGCATACGGAAATAAAACAGAGCATTAATTTTATCAAACCCAGGCTGAAAGATAAGCAGCGGGTTTATGTTTACTATGATTTAGTTCCGGCGTTTACGTATTATAACCAAACCGGGTTTGTAAATTTAAAACACCAGGTTACTTATGGATTTTACGACACAGATAGAAACAAATATATAGACCAACTAAAACTATTGAAAGGCAAAAACTGGCTATTGCTAAGTTACGAAGGTACGGACGCAGAAAAATTGATTATCAATACATTAGATAAAATGAATTTAAAAAAAATTGAATCATTTACATTTGGTGGTGCAAGCGCGTATTTATACGATTTCGGCAACTAACAAACCAGTCAAAACCAATTTTAGTTCGTCAGCAAATCCGGGTAGTCAAATATAATGCCATCTACCTTCAAATCTTTAAGCTGTTTGATCTCTTCGCTGGTGTTAACTGTCCATGGCAAAATTTTCACATGCATATCGTGGCATTTTTTTACCAATCCGGCATCTACCAGTTTATAGGCCGGGCTGTAGATGAAAGGCGTATAACCAAGATCGCTGATGTTTTCTTCAAACGTCTTTTTATTCTCTACCAGGTATGAAGTTCGTACATCGGGATATTTTTCATGAATGATCTGGATAGTTCTTTTATCAAAAGACTGGATCACTACAAAAGGCATGATCTTTTTTTGTTTTATTACTTTCATCAAACGGTCTGCAAATTCTTCGGGCCCGGGGTTGTACACCTGGTCGCCGGCCGGGCTGCATTTGGTTTCGATATTGTAAAACACCTGCTTTTTGTGCTGCGATTTAAGGTAAAGCTGCACAGAATCAATCAGGTCGGCCAATAAGGGCATATAGGTTTTGATCTTTTTTTGCCGCGGAAACTTGCTGTAATATCGTGAACCCACATCGTATTGTTTCAAGTCGGCATAGGTCATTTTGTAAAGTACCAGTTTTTTCGCTTCTTCACTGCTCATCTCTTTTCCATCGGGGGTTAAGGTAAACAGCGGGTTGATGTATTCATCATGCGATAAAACAACCTGGCCATCTGCGGTGATATGGGTATCCATTTCAAGGCCGGTAACACCAAGATCAATAGCGTTTTTCATAGCTACGATGGTATTTTCGGGCATCAGGCCCCGCCCGCCGCGGTGCGCTTCCGTATCAAAATCCGGGTAAGCCGCACCTTTCAAAACACCTGTTTGAAAGCCTGTAAGGCCCGGCAAGATAACCAGGCCGATACCGGCAATAATGTTTAATGTTCTATTTTGCATCAACTTCTTTTTCATAATTGTTACCATAACGGTCCGTAGCCACCACTTTCACCTTATTTACGGCAGGTTCAAAATGCGCTACAAAAAGGTGATCTGTTTCGTGAGGTTCCACAAAATGACGGCCTGCTGGCAGGTCATCACCTTTATACAAAGTTACCGATAAAGGATCATAACCGGTTTCCCTGGATAACACTCCCATTGGTTTATCATCTAAAAAATATTCCACCTTCCATTCCGGATCATAATTCCATACATTGGCAATCAGGCGCATCTGGTCGGTCAGTTTTTCTACAAAAATGCTTAACTGGTTCTCCCTGGGCAGTCCGGTTGATTTGTAATACCATTTCAGGGTGGTGCCAGTCACTTCGTAAACACCGTAGCCCCGCGGGGTACCGTCTGTACAGATGGGACCTGTCCACCAGGCGCCGCAAACGGTACCGTGAATGTGCTCATACACCCCGTTACTAAAATTATTGGCGTGCCAGTGTGTATGGCCCGACATGACATGCACGTTCTTAAAGCCTTGCAGAACAGCATAAAAGTCCTTGTTGTTTTTAACTGCGTTATAAACCGGAATATGCAGGTTGATGATAACTAACTGATCTTTGCCCACATGCTGCAGATCTTTGGCCAGCCAGGCCAGCTGGTCTTCGGTTATGTACCCATCATACTCGCGTTCAACCCCCAGGTAACGCACATCGTCAAGCACTACATAATGGGCTCTACCACGGTTAAAGGAGTAATAGGTAGGTCCGTAAAACTGCTTAAACGTAACATCCGATGTTTCGTCGCCCCCCATCCGGTAATCCATATCATGGTTACCTATCACCTGGAAAAACGGAATGCCTGTTTTTGCGATTGCCTCGTTGTAATCGGGAAAAAGCGCGTGGTTATCCCAAACCAAATCGCCTACGCAAATGCCATGCACTAACGCATTTTTACCCAACGACCGGATAGTTTCTATTGTATCGGGCACCGATGTTTCCATCAATTGCTTAACATCCTTTTTGTTTTTCACCTGTGGATCGGCCCAGATAATAAAATGATGGTTATCGTCATCCGCCTTTAAGCGTTCCAGCTTGAAATCGTAATGGCCGCCGCCACTTATGTTTTCATACTGTTTGGCAATATTGTAATCGTTTTTAAACTCGTAACCGGCCGGTGTGCTCATAAATATGCTTTTGGCCTTTTCGTTCGGGGTGATCTGGTAATTACCTTCTACGTCTGTCAGTACAACCGAAAAGCCGTCGGAAAGGACGACATCTTTGACGCCTTTTTTGCCATCGGTAACTCTTCCTTTGATAAGGCCCGTTCCGGTTTTAGCAAGGGCATCCACATGCAGCGCAATGAAGGCGCTCCCCGTTATTAAACCGATGTTTTTTATAAAAGATCTTCTGTTCATTTCATTTTTTGTTAAACCCCCGCACCCGTATTCTCAACCGGTGCGGGGATTTTGATTTTAGTTTTGCAGGATTGTAAAACCGATACCGGCTTCAATAGTGCTTAAAGGTGATGTGAGTGTTAAGGGAATGCTTGTTACCGTACGCCCGGTTGTCCAGCGGCCGGTAATTGCATCATAAACACCGCCAAGCCGGGCGAAATTACCGTCGGTTGGCAGGGTCAGTTTCGAGGTATTGGTGCCGCCACCGTAAAATCCCTGAGCTTCGTGGCTTACCGGGTTTATGGTGCTATAGTAGTCGGTGTTGGTGATACGGTATCCAATCTCGGGCGGGCCGGCAGCATAAACTGCTCCGTTACCGCCGTACATGATAACGTCAACTGGCACGGTTGTGGCATCTACAGTTATGCCCTGAAATATGGCTATACCCGCTACGTTACCGCTATTGGCCAATAAGTTTGAGGTGGCGTTACCAAAGTCGGCGCCAGGATCAGTTGAATATTGAGTACTGCTGATCCAGTTGGCGGCGCTGATATCGGTACTGCCTGCACCCCAGATGTTTTTATTGCCCCCTACATAAAAAAACTGCCCCTTGCTTACCTTGCCCGATGTAAGGTTAAATTTATAGCTACGCGCCAGGCCGTTTGCCCAGCCATTAACCGGTGCTGGATTAGTGCCGGCGTTATTGCAGGTAACTACAGCAAAATTAGTCACCGAAAAATCGATATCCCTGGTGGCCATTAGCTGGATGTACTCGTAATTGGCATCGCTTCCGCTTGGGTTGGTCAAATACCCGGTTATAATTACAGGCGATGGCCTGGTAGCAGCAAGGATGAATATATCATCCCTAGTTCGGGGCCATAACTGCACGGTAGTATCTGCAGCGGTAGACGAAATAAAGGGAATACCTGTGAAATTTGCACTGAAAGGCAGTTCCTGTCCCGCAAAGTTTGCAGCAGCTTCGGTATGTAACATCATTTTGCCAAAACCGTCGTTAATGGTTTTGTCACCACTTAAGGTTTCGTCTGGCTGAGGTTCGGGCTGGGTGATGGCCTTGCTAACTGTTACCAGGGTATGCTCATAAATATCTGGCGTTGCCAGTATTTTGCCCGATGGCACAGCCTGCAACCATATGATATGATTAGCCGATACTTTACTTACTGACGACTCCTGCAGACCGGTAACGCGCATGCTGCCGTTCACTTTGGTTAAGGTAGCCCCGGCAAGCTGCACCACTACCGAATCGCCGGGAACATAGTTGGCCGCGGAGGCGCCGATGGCCAACGAAATACCGCGGATGGCGTTCCGCCTGTTGTTTTCAATCACTAAAATACCCGCGGGAACATTTCCCGATGCCGCATCGGAAATAACCACGCCCGTAACTTCTTTGGCACCACCGAGTTTATCGGTGGTTAATGCCACATCCGCACCCTTGTACAGGCCTTTCAAATCCACAATAGCAATAATTGGGCTAAGTGTGCCTTCTGCATAATTGTTTTTCTTACAGGCAGTAAAGCCAACTGCTGCGGTTATGAGCAGGAATAAATATATCTTTTTCATTTTATGGAGATCTGGATTATCATTTAATTATTATGGTTTCTGCCACCAAACCTGTGTGCTAATCTCGTCGGCACCCTGGCCGGCAACCGCCGCTTTGTAATTATCAGGGTTGGCCGATTGCACGTAAACAGGGTAGGTTAAACGTGCAGGCATAATACCGTTGTTAACCAGTCCGTTACCTTTAGGCAATACGGGGTGGCCTGTGCGGCGGTACTCAAACCATTGTTCAAAGTCGGTATAAAACATCGAATAATATTTTTGCAGATGGATCATCTCCATTTTATTATCCAGCGTCTCGGTATCGTCCCAGGCCATATCCGCGCCGGTTAAATAAGTATCTATAGGTATGGTAAAAGTTGGCACCCAGTAGGTAATGCCCGACAGCACCCCGTTGCTGTAATAGGTTTTCGCATTGCCGGCAATCCAGCCTTTGGCCGAAGCTTCTGCCAGGATAAACTGCAGCTCGGAATAGTTCATGATGTTGCCCATCAAAGGCTCGCTCATCAGGGTTGTTGCTGATGTGGTAGACAGGAAGTATGACCGGTTTGGCACACTCTGCCCCGGCGCATACCCGCTTGGAATGCCCACATAACTTCCCTGGTAGGTAGCAATCGACCAGCGATTAGTAAGCAGCCTCGGATCGGCCCATCGGTTCAGGTTATTGATAAAGAATTCGGCAATACCTAAAGCGCGCCAGTCCTGCTCCCGTACCCCTCCTATAAATGGCGAGGTTAGGGCCCCTACACCCGTCCAGCGCAATACAGCTGCATCATCATTGCTTGCCATAATGGGATAGGCCGAGGGGTTTGTATCTACCATTTCTTTGATTTTGGCAATACAGGCGGCAGAAACATCTGCCTTGCCCGAAAGCCTTAATAATAACCGCAGGTACAGGCTGTTACCAAATTGCCGCCATTTTAAGGCATTGCCTTTATAAACGGGATCACTACCGCCTAAAATGTTCGCGGCCCCGTTCAGCAGGGTATCAGCCGCTTCCAGCTTTTTAAAAATATCAAGGTAAATATCTTTCTGCTTATCAAACTTTGGAGTAAAATTACCCTCCTTACCCTTGTTGGACTCAAAATAAGGCACGTCGCCATAGGTATCTGTCAGCAGGGAATATAACCATGACTGGCAGATGAGCGAGATACCCATATAGGTTTTGTTATAGGTAAGCGGCTGGCTGGCTACGGTATAAATGTCCTTAAAATTGGTTAACTGGGTATACCAGCCATTCCAGGTATAATCGGCCCAGGTGCGTTTAACATCGTACCTGAAAACCTTGCCTTCGCCATCTCCGGGATCTACAGTAACCTGCATCAGCTCGTTATTGAAATTGCGGCTGCGCAGCATATTGATGCTTACCGTATTAACCAGTGCCGGCGCCAATAGTTGCTGCGGCAGGGCGTTCGGTGTTCCATTCGGGTCAGTATTCAGGTCAACAAATCCTTTTTTACAGGCCGATAGCATTACCGTGCATAACAGCAGCATTGATATCATCTTTAAACTCTTTTTCATTTCATCAATTATTAAATACCAATAACTATGTTAAAACCAAATGTGCGGGTAGATGGAAACTGTGCCACCTCGAAACCCTGCACAATATCACTTCCGCTCAGCGTACCAAATTCGGGGTCGAAAATTGGCCATTTAGACCAGATGTAGAGGTCGCGGCCATAAACACCTACCGTGGCGCGCTGCAGGCCCAGCCGTTTGGTGGTTCGTGGACCCAGCGTAAAATCGAGCCTCGCCTCGCGGAATTTGATAAAGTTTGTGGAGAATGTGTTACCCTCGGCATTATCAATACCATAATGAGAGCGGTAATAGCCGTCAACATCAGAGGCGATAACATCATTGGGGCGATAGCTGCCATCGGCATTCTGAATAACCCCATTACCGATGATGCCATTGTACCGGCCCGGAAGCGTGTTGGTTGTTTTACCCTGTTCGGCCAGTTTGTAGTTGGATAACGAGTATGAAACACCGCCAACCTGTGCATCAAATAACAAGTGTAAACCAACCTGTTTGTACTTAAAATCGTGCCCAAGGCTGGTTTTCCATTTCGGCATGGTGTTGCCCAGGTAAACCAGGTTATTAGATAATTTTGCAAAACCTGTTGTTGGGTCATAAACAATCTGTCCGTCAGGCGCTCGTAAATAACCCCTGCCATACATATCGCCCATGCTGCCGCCAACCCTGGCAACAATCTGCGCGCCGCCGGTTGGCCCGTTACGAAGTACAACCGCGCTATCTGCCAGTTCCTGAATGGTGTTTTTATTGGCCGTAAAGGTTGCATTAACAGTCCAGCTGAACCCACCTGGTTTACGTACCGGCGCCCCGTTTAACGATAGCTCCAAACCTTTGTTGTTTACCCTGCCCACATTAATAACCGCCTGGCTGTATCCCGAAGACTGGTCTATGGTCCGGTTAAGGATCTGGTTTTTGGTACTGCCGGTATACACGGCAAGGTCGAACCCTAAACGGTTTTTGAAAAAGCGCATTTCGGCACCAAGTTCCAGCGTGGTTGTCCGTAATGGTTTCAAATCGGGGTTAGAAAGGGTACGCGGATTTTGTAAACCACCGGCATAAGTGCTGCCTGCCGTAACATAATTAAAGGTAGTTTGATACGGAGTTGTTGTACCGCTGCCCACACCCGCAAGCGATGCCCTTAGTTTGGCATAATCAATGCCCTGTGGCAGTTTGAATGCCTCTGAGGCTATAAAGCTTAAACTTGCCGAAGGGTAAAAGAAACCAACCTGGTCGGTCCGATTTGCGGTGGCCAGTGTACTAACCCAATCCTGCCGCGCGGTAAGGTCAAGGTACAAATAATCTTTAAAGCTGGTAGATATCAGGCCGTAAAAGCTGTTGATTGCATATTTTGATTTAAACGGTGCTGTAACCAATGCACCCGCGTTGTTTGACATGGAATAAACACCGGGGTATACCAGGGAATCTGCACGAACCTCATCCCTGTTGTAATTATTGCGGAGCATGCTGCCGCCACCGGTTGCCGTAATAGTAAGGTCTCTGCTTATCTTTTTGTTATACTTCAACAGGAAATCGCCGCCCGCTTCTTCCGAGTAAATATTTTGGGTACGGTAGGATCCTTTAGGGTATTTTGTACCGGCATCATAGGGGCGCTCCTGCGCGCGTTGCTCATAACCCATATCGAGGGTCGCCCTCACCTGCAGGCTCAGTTCTTTGGTAATGCTGTACTCTGCCTGGATGTTGCCGGTAACCGAGTTACGGTTTGATTTATTGATAAACTCGTACGATATAGCATAAGGGTTTTCGGGAAACGAGCTAAACGGGTAATATATAGCTTTGTCTATCTGCCCGTTTTTCCAGTAGTTTTTCAGCCAGTTCAAATCTGCGCTGGGCTGCCAAAAAATATACCAGTACATTAATGACTGGTTACCATAGCCCGCACCCGGTAAATTATCGCTGTTTTTATTGTTATAATTTACTTTAGAGCTGATGGTTAGTTTATCATTTATCTTTGAATTAACAGATAACGCTATACTGTTGCGGGTGTAGCCTGTGTTGGGTGTTATCCAGTGATTGGTTACATTGGTTGCCGAAAAACGGGCGCTTGTTTTATCGGTGCCACCATCCACGCTAATGGAATTGGTAAAGGTTTGGCCTACCTCAAAAAAATTGCGGCTTTGGTTTTTGTAGGGAACCCAGGGCGTTCTTACAGTTGATTGCTTTTGGGTTACAGGATCAAGCTGGTAAAACTCCTGCCCGTCAAACTTAGGGCCGTACGCCGAACTGGTTGCACTGGTACTGGCGCCATCCGGCCCGGCACCGAAAGAATAATACCGCGACCCGGCAGTACCCTGGCCATATTCATACTGCATATCCGGCCAGCGGTTCACACGCTCCATAGATGCATTGGAATTAAAGGTGATACCCAGGCCATTCCGTTTTGTACCGGATTTTGTGGTTATGATAATAGCACCATTTGCACCACGCTGGCCATACAATGCCGCTGCACCGGGGCCTTTCAATACGGTTACATTCTCAATATCTTCGGGGTTAAGGTCGTTTACATTGCTGCCGTAATCTGCCGGCATATTGTCGCTGCTGGTGCCGTAAGCAGATTCGCCCGAATTGGATGTCCGCCTCCCGCTGCCCTGGTTAATAACCACACCGTCAACCACAATCAGCGCTTCATTATCGCCGGTAAGGTTATTTTCTCCCCGTAAAATAATTTTGTTTGATCCTGCAGGTCCGCTGTTGGAACGGATGAGGTTTAAACCCGCCACCTTGCCCGATAAGGCATCTGTCCAGTTGCCGGATAACGCGCTGGTAAGCTGTTCGCCTTTTACCACGGTTGCCGCATATCCCAAAGCCTTTTCGTCGCGCTTAATACCCAGCGCCGTTACCACAACTTCGTTGAGGCTGTTTGATGCGGGCTTAAGTGAAATGTTTAAGGTCGTAACACCATTGGCGTTAACCAAAATGTTAGCTATTTTTTGAGTTTGATAAGAAAGAAAACTTACCTCAACAGTATACGTACCTTCGGCAACGTTCAGTGTAAAGGAACCATCGGCAAGTGAAGCTGCGCTGATACCTGCAACCGCAATTTTGATGGAAGCACCCGGAAGCGGCTCGCCTTTTTCATCAAATATTTTACCTGTTATTTTGCCCTTATCCTTTGTTTTGGCAACGATCAGGATGCTTCTGTCTCCGGCTTGTTTAAAGGTACAGGCAGTCCCCTTTAACAGCAGGGTAATAGTTTCTTCCAACGAACGTTCGGCCTTGCTGATTTTTACAATGCGCTTGTCGTCCAATAAGTTGTTATTATAACTGATAGAAATATCGCTTAGCTTTTCTACCTGCTGAAAGGCATCTTTGAGCGTGATGCCATCTGTACCGAAAGATATTTTTTTATTAATTACTGTTTGTGCCTTGACGCCGACAAAGCCAAAAGGCATATGCAACAGGAACAGCATGGTTAATAACCATAACTTTTTCATATATTTACTTAATTTATACTTGTTTAATCGTGAGTTTAAATTCCTTTTTTTAGCCTGGGATTGTTACCAGCAATTCCGGGCTTACCTTACCATTATGGGGTAAATACTATTTCATAATCTTTCCTCCTTTTTGATTGTTGTTTGAAATAAATACGTGCACTCCTTTTTGGGTATAGGCCAGTCCCGATAGGGCACTGAGGTTTTCCATGGCCTGTTTTAATGAAACATTTTTGAACTTGGCTGTCAGCCTTACCTTACCAAGATCCGGTTCGGTAAATTCTATCTGCACCCCGTAATAATGCTCCATAGATGCAGCTATCTCTTCCAGGCTTGTATCGTAAAAAATAAAATCATTATTTATCCAGGAGTTTACAGCGCGGGCATCGGTTGTATTGAATGTATACAGCCCATTTACTGTGTTAATACTAATCTGTTCATTCGGGAGTAGGTATTTTACCACTTGTGGTTTCCCGCGCACATCGGCCATTACGCCTACTTTGCCGGTTTTTACAGTAACTGCCACCTTATTTTCGGCAGCGTAAGCCTTTACATTGAATGATGTGCCCAAAACTACCGTGGTTATCTGCCCGCTTTTTACCGTAAACGGTTTTGCCTGGTGTACCACATCAAAAAAAGCTTCACCATCCAGGTAAACAGCCCGTGTTTTACCTGTGAAGTTTTTGGCGTACTTCAATTTACTTCCCCCGCCAAGGTATACGGTTGAGCTATCGGGCAGCAGTAACTTAGTGTGTTTGCCATCGGCATTGCTGATTACTTCGTATTCGGCAGCTAAAGCTGGCTTACTGTTCAGGCTCTTATAAACTAACCAACCCGATGTACAAACCAGGAAGCAAGCTGCTGCATAGGCCAGCCACCTGCGCTTTTGAACAGGTACAGGCTTTAGGCTTTCCTGCTGACTGATGTGGGCATTAATTTTTGCCCACATTTTTTCAGGGTGCTCTGTTTGCTTAAAGTACGATTTGGATGCTTCAAGGATCTGTATGGTTTCGCTGAACTGCGTCAGGTTATCGGGGCTTGCTTCAATCCATTCCTGTAATTGCGTCAAACCATCGTCGCTGATGGTTTTTTCAAAATAATCAATTATTAACTGGTAACTTTTATCTTCCATTATCTGTCTCTGATATCAAAGACAGATTTATTGCCCGGCTTACGTAGCGAAGTTGGTTAACATTATATTAAGAAATTATTAACTACCGGAAGCGGAATTATGATAGCCTTTTAAAAGCAGGCGAAGTTTTTTGATAGATTGATACAAGGTGGTTTCTACAGTACGCACCGAAATCCCAAGGATGCGGGAAATTTCCTGTTTATCCAGGTTATCAATATGGCTCATCAGCAATACCTGGCGCTGGCTGGCAGGCAGGGTATCTATTACCGCAAGTATCCTGTTATAGGATTCACGGCCCGAAAGGATCTTAAATGGCGTATCCCTGTCATGGATAATATCCTGGCTGAACTCCACATCTTCCATAAAATCAACCGGGGCTTTCTTTTTTTGAATATGGTTGAGTGACAGGTTTTTTGCAGATGCAAAAAAGTAGCTTTTTACATTCAAAATTAAAGCATCATGGCGGTTATCCCAGAGCTTCATAAAAAGGTTGGCGATAATTTCTTCAGCTACTGTATAATCCCTGGTGTATACAGTACAAAACTGGCACAGGGATTTGTAATGACGGAAAAAAAGAGTTTCAAGGGCCAAATGGTCATTTTGTTTCAAAAGACTCATTAACGCTTCATCGGTAAGTGCAGGATACATGCCAAATTCAGTGTTTTGGCCAAAGGTAAAAATGTGATGTTAGCGTAATGTTAAATAAACCATTGAAACAGATATGTTGCAAATTACGGCCGGGGCGTAGCACCTGTTTTTCTTTAAGCACTCCGGAAATCTTTGCCTAATATAAAATCCTTAATATTTACTATTACCCCTATCTCACTTTCACCAGGAAGCTTCCGTTTAGTAACGATGGCTTATTGTATTCAAAAGGCCGGCCATCGGGCCTTGTCATTACGGCGCCGCTGTAAACGGCAATAGCCTGGCCCGCTGCAGTATCCCACTCCATCGTGGGGCCGTGGCGGTAGTAAATATGGGCTTTACCTTCGGCTATTAAACAAAATTTGATGGAACTGCCAATAGAAATAGTTTTTGAAACAGGATATAGCGCAAGCAGTTCTGTCTCCTCTGCCGATGCATGCGACCTACTACCGGCAGATATCCAATCCGTTGCATTTACATCGGCATAAATTTGAATTTCCTCGCCGGATGCTGTTTGTTTCCAGTTGCCAATCTCCGCACCTCCGTAATAAAGATCGCCGGTTACGGGCACATAAATGATACCTAAAACCGGGGTATTGTTATGCATGAGCGCTATGTTCACGGTAAACTCGCCGTTGCGTTTAATAAATTCTTTGGTGCCATCAAGCGGATCGACGCACCAGTAATACTCCCAATTTTTCCTGGTCTCAAAGGGCACCTCTTTGCCTTCTTCAGATATTATGGGAATATCCGGAGTAAGTGCTGTTAATCCTTCGGTAATAATATCATGGGATACCTTATCTGCCAGTGTTAACGGCGACAGGTCATCTTTTAGCATTACCTCAATTTGGATATCGTAAACGCTTAAAATACCAGCCCCGGCTTCTTTGGCCAATAACAGTAACGCAGCAAGTTCGCCCGCCGGGATAATTGAAGTGCTTTTTTCCATATATTTTAACAAAGCATTGGGTTTAACTTTAAATCACGGGGTTTGTTCAATAAAAGTTTTCAGGTCGGCTTTTGTGGCAATGGTTTTCTTTTCGTGGTGCCCGTAATGAAAGTTTTCCAGCTTTTGCAGCAGGTATTGCAGCGTGAGTTTTTCGGGGATGCTGAGTTTGCCGGTTATCATTTTCCCCACGTAGCCCATATCCACAAAAACTTCGTACAATAGTTGCTTACCCTTATCGGTAATGCCAACGTACTTGCCACGTTTATCTTCGGGGTTATCCCACTGTCTGGCCAGGCCCGCGGCTATCAATCGCCTGATCACCTCCGTGCCCGAAGTTTTTTCCTGCAGGTTATGGCTAATCAGTTCGCTTTTTGTTAAATGGTCATGCGTAAGCAAAATAGCAAGGCCTGTAAAATCTTCGGCAGTTTGCAGGGCGGTGCCGTCAAGGGCTTTTTTAATATACGATTTGGCATAGCGGCTCATGTACACAAACAGCCTGCCTATATTGTTGTCCAGCTGGTAGGCCAGTTCCTGCGCTGTAGTTTCGTTTTTGCCGAAACGGATATCCCCATTTACAAAATCGCCGGCCGGATCGCCAACATGGTTAAGCAAAAAACCGGTAAAATCCTGGATAGAGATCTCACGACCATTGTGCTCTTCCTCCAGCTGTTCTACCAGGTTTATCAATTGATGGATGAGTTGGTATGATTTCATGGTTTTACAATTTACCGGCAAATGCCATTTTCGACCAAATTTAGAATTCTTTTATTTTATTCTGCCGGTTTTGGGTGTTTGAGTTTAAGCCCCCTTTAAATCTCCGCCAGTTGGGGAGACTTTACATGTTATTAAGTTGAGCAAAAACACAGTTATAATAATATCGAATAATGAATTTTGAATGTCCAACACCGAAGTTTTCCCTTCATTTATTATTCGATATTGGGCGTTCAGTGTTCGATATTTAAATCGTCCTTAATTCCTTAACTTAAACTTAATAGCATTGAGAAACTTTAAGTTCTCCTCACAGGGAAGATTTAGGTTAGCCTTATCATTCCCTGAAATACTTAAACGGCACCCATAACATGCCAAAACATTCGCCTTCATCTTTTCCTAAATGCTTGTGGTGCATTTTGTGCGCCCGCCGGATGGCTTTCAAATACCTGTTTTGGGAATGGCGAAGCACTTTAAGCCGCTGGTGTATAAACAGGTCATGTACAAAAAAATAACAGGCGCCATAAAGGGTAATGCCGGTACCTATCCACGTAAAAACAGGCAATGCCAGCGCGCCCACGGCCAGGCAACCGATGCCCGGGATAGCGAAAATGAGAAAAAACAGGTCGTTCTTTTCCAGGTAGCCCGGATGTTCTTTTTTATGATGATCGCGGTGCCATGACCATAGCAAGCCATGCATTATGTATTTGTGGGTGAGCCAGGCAACACCCTCCATTGCAATAAACGCGGTTATGATAATAAAAACGCTCATCACTGACTGTTAATTTTTGCTATTTGATGGTAATTTGCAAGTACCTCGTCAAAACAGATCATCAGCCATTTGGTATAATTTGACGGATGGTTTGCCAGTTCACTGGCAAGGTCATCCAGGTTCATATATTTGAAAGATTCTACCTCCTGGGGCGACGGATGAGGTGCCTTGTTGCTTATTCCAAAAAAAACGTGGTCATACTCATTTTCAATTAGCTCTTCATTTACAGCAGCACAATACATAAAGTTAAACACATCGTACAGTTCACATTCCATACCCATTTCTTCCTTTAAACGGCGGTGCGCCGCCTTAAGTGTGTCTTCGCCGGGCCGCGGGTGGCTACAGCAGGTATTGGTCCACTTGCCGCCCGAGTGGTATTTATCGGCGGCGCGTTGCTGTAGCAGCAATTCGCCTTTGGGGTTAAAAATAAAAACCGAAAATGCACGGTGCAGTTTACCTCGCAGGTGGGCTTCCATTTTTTCCATGGTGCCTACCGCGTTATCATTATCATCAACCAGGATTACATGCTCTTCCATCGGGTTAGTTTTGCTGGTTATTTTTTTGATCAGCACTAATTAAATCATTTCGAATTGTAAAATTCGGGGTTTGTTTAGCTTACACAATCAGGCGTTTTGAACGCCGGCTAAGACTCACCCGGCGAGGCTGCGCCCGCCACCCTCTCTTCGGCTTCGCCGGAAAGAGGGGATTGAACGGCAAATATCTATATAAAACAAATAAAAACGCTGCCATTCGCCTCTATCCGGCAAAGCCTCGTGGGGTGAGTCTTAACCACCAGGCTATAACCGTTATTTCCTCCTTACATTAACGGCATTCATAATACATTTAGTTTATAACGCACCAACGAATCAAACATCAGCCAGAATTTTTGGCCATTTGATACGCGGATACGTTGGGCCATCACGCGGTCGGCGGGCACATTGGCTATTTTACGGAATAATTGCCGGTAATACACATAGGCCAGGTAAACCCCTTTCCTGCTTGATTGTGGCAGCTGCCTTATGCCACTCAGGGCTTCATTAAACTCGCTATAAATGTCCTGTTCAATCGCTTTTTTATCCTGGTCGGAAAATGCCGACAGGTTTACCTCCGGGAAGTAGCTGCGGTTTAGTTCCTGGTAGTCGGCATTAACATCTCTTAAAAAATTCACTTTTTGAAAGGCCGACCCTAATTTCATAGCCGGCAGGCGCAGCCGCTCAAAGTCGCATGGATTACCATTGGTAAATACATGCAGGCACATCAGTCCCACTGCCTGTGCCGACCCAAGAATGTATTCCTCGTACTTATCCGGCGTATACTCCTGCGCCGCAAGGTCCATTTCCATGCTTTTTAAAAACTGTCGAATGAGGCCATGTTCGATATGGTACTTATTAACCACCTGCTGAAACGAATTGAGCACCGGGTTTATGCTGATGCCGCGACTGATAGCCAGGAAAGTTTCTTCTGTAAATTCGGCCAGCAAGGCGGCCTTGGGGTATTCATGAAAACTATCTACAATTTCATCGGCCAGCCTTACAAAGCCGTAAATGGCATAAATGGGCGCCCGCAGCTCCTTTTTTAAAAAATAGATGCCCAGCGAAAAACTGGTACTATACAGCCGGGTAGTTTCCCTGCTGCATGTGGCAGATAATTTGTCGAATCTCGCTTTCATTTATGTTGATTGATGTAGTTGATCAATTGTTGGGCCGAAACCTTGCCAGAGATGATTGACGGCGGTACGCCGGGGCCCGGCACGGTAAGCTGCCCGGCATAAAATAAATTATTTACCCGACGGTTGCTGATAGATGGCTTAAGGTTGGCTGTTTGCATGAGCGTGTTGGCCAATCCATAGGCATTGCCTTTGTACGAATTGTAATCGGTGATAAAATCATTTATGCAATAACTTTTTTTATAATCAAGTCGCTGGCGGATAGCTGTCCCGGTAAAATCTTCCAGCCTATCCATAATCAAATCAAAATATTTGGCTCTTAACGCCTCGTCATCTTTAATTCCCGGCGCAAGCGGCATCAGGATAAACAGGTTTTCGTGACCGGGCGGCGCTACAGAATCATCCGATTTTGAAGGACAGCAGACATAAAAAAGCGGCTTCGACGGCCATTGCGGCTCCTTATATATTTCCTGCGCGTGCTGCTTAAGGTCGGCATCAAAAAACAGCGTATGATGATCGAGGCGGTCGATCTTGCAGGTTACGCCAAGATAAAAAATGAGGCTTGATGGCGCCATCACGCGCTTATGCCAATAAGATTCTTTATAGTTTCTGAATTGGGGTTCCAGCAGTTTTTCTTCAACATGATGGTAATCGGCTGTGGCTATAACGCCATCATAAGCCTTGCTGTCATCACCGGTAACAATTGCCGAAACCCGGTTTTTATTAACATTGATGGAAGTAACCGCAGCATTTGTTCGGAAATTTACGCCTTGCGTTACGCAAACTTGCTGCATTGCTTCAATTACTTTGCCGAAACCACCCTTGGGGTACCATGTACCCAACTGCAGGCCCGCGTAATTCATGAGGCTGTATAAAGCCGGCGTATCTTCGGGCATGGCGCCAAGAAACAATACCGGGAATTCCATAAGCGCAATTAGCTTGGGATTTTTAAAAAATTTCCTGACATGCTTGCTGAAAGCGGTAAATACCTGCAGTTTAAAAACACCTTTAACCAGGTCCCAATCCACAAATTCCGTAAGCGATAGCCCCGGTTTGTAAACCAATTTATCCATCCCTGTCTTATACTTGTAAGCAGCCTCGGCCAAAAATACTTTCAATTGTGTTGCGCTGCCGGTTTCTACCGATTCAAACAGCTGGCATAAAGCATCAAAACCGGCAGGCACAGCTAATATATCATTTTTGCCAAATACCACCGTAAAACCGGGATCCAGCTGTTGCAGTTCATAAAAATCTGTGGGTTTGTAACCAAAGTCGGCGAAGAATTTTTCGAACACTTCGGGCATCCAGTACCA
Organism: Mucilaginibacter sp. P2_A5; assembly: GCF_056404995.1. NCBI lineage: Bacteria > Pseudomonadati > Bacteroidota > Sphingobacteriia > Sphingobacteriales > Sphingobacteriaceae > Mucilaginibacter > Mucilaginibacter sp. P2_A5. Next base: position 2,913 of record NZ_JBFUCY010000005.1, on the reverse strand, counting down.
GCTTGGCCCCATATCAAACAGGTAACCGTTATCGGTAGCTAACTGCCGGGCCCTGCCGCCTGTTACTGCATTTTTTTCGATCACATCCACCTGGTACCCAGCTTTAGCCAGGTACGCGGCAGCACTTAACCCGGCGAAGCCGGAGCCAATAACAGCGATGTTGGTAGTATCGTTCAAAATCACTTAAATGATTGTTTATGTAAATATGGATTATCATTTGGGATAAACCAATTAAACAAGCAAACAAATATAGTACTTAATTGCATTAATAACTATATAATGATACAATATAGAACTAAAAAAAACATTGTAGGGATAAAATCGACTTTAATTGTTTAAGTCCTCTTTCTTTTAAAATGAAATCCTTTTAAACGCTATTTGCCTGCCTAACCATTATCAGGTGAGTTAAGATAGCCTTATATTTGTATGCATTACAGCGTTTAACATTCGTTTTAATTTTCCGGCGACGAAGTTATATGAAAAAAAACCTGCATTTACCGTTAATCATTATATCACTGCTCCTGGTGACTATAAGCGTTTGGGCACAGTCGGGCCGGCAGGTAAACCGTAAATCATCCCAGGCCGAAACTCCTGTAGCACAGATCATCATTGGCGAAGTAAGCGGGGGCATTTCTGCCTGTGCCGGTACGGCTTCTGCAAGTCCGGCTGTTCAGCAATTCACGGTTTCGGCAAGCGGTTTATCTGCCGATGTGATGATTACAGCCCCTGCCGCTGATTTCGAGGTATCACTTGCTGCCGATGGTCCTTTTAGTGCAAGCATTGTACTTATGCAAACATCCGGTTTAATATCCGGCCAGGTGGTTTATGTGCGGTCATCGGCGCAGGCAGCAGCAGGTAACATTTGGGGCGATGTTGCACTAACTTCGGGCGAAATAAAGCAAACAGCAAAAGTAACAGGCCACATTAACCCGCTGCCCCTGGTTAACCCTGTTCCTGACCAAACTGTACAAAACGGACAACTTACCACCGGCATTATTTTTACCGGCACAGCGCGCAGCGTCACCTGGACAAACGACAATACCAGCATTGGCCTGGCCGCAAGCGGAAACCAGGGTATAGGCAAATTTATAGCTATAAACACGGGTACGGTACCTATTACCGCGTATATCACGGTTACCCCGGTGCCTGCGAGCTATGCTTATGCAACCAACACTCCGTCCAACTCGGTTTCGTTAGTCAATACCATTACCAACAATGTGGAGCAGGTTATTACCGATGGTATACCGGCAAATTCCAGCCCGCAAAAGCTGTTGTTTAGCCCCGATAAAAGCCTGCTGTATGTTGCAAACGAAGGCTCAAATACGATATCTGTAATTAATACCGCCACCAATAAAGTACTCATCACATTCCCGGCCGGCTTTGCCCCTGTTGGTATGGCGATAAGCCCGGATGGCAGCAGGTTGTATGTAACAGATGCCAGCACCAACCAGTTAAGTATCGTTAATACCATTACTTACGCTATTATAAAAACCGTTATAACAGGCGATGACCCATTTGATATGGTCATTAGCGCCGATGGTAAAAAACTGTATATCATCAACGCCGGCTCAAACACAGTGCAGTTTTATGACACCGCCTCCAACTTATTTGAATACGCAATAATTACCGGTACAACCCCAAACAGTATTGTCATCAGCCCGGATAATAAAACGCTGTATATAGCCAATTATAATTCGCACGATGTAGCGGTGATAGATATCGCCAGCCGGCTGATTACCTATAAAATAGATGTTGGTACGGAGGCTAGTTGCCTGGCTATAAGTCCGGATGGGGCAAAGCTTTACGTATCCATGATTAATGAAAAGAAAATTACCGTCATCAACACCTTAACCCGCAGCATTGTAACTTCTGTTGATGTTGGCGAAAACCCGTCAGGCATAACTACTAGCAGCGATGGCAGTAAGGTTTATGTGGTTAATGCCCTTTCGCCTTATGTATCTGTTATCAACGCAGCTACCAATACAGCTGCGCAGCAAATCCCTGTTCAACCGGGTGGTAAGTTTATGGCTATTTTGAGTGATAATGAATGCCCCGGTCTGCCCGTTCAGTTTTCTATTACGGTAAACCCATCGCCCGCTCTGGTTGATATCGGCATCCCCAACAGCTTTTCGCCCAATGGCGATGGCAGCAATGACCTGTGGGCAATACCCGGCCTAAACGCATACCCCCAAAATACGGTGGAGGTATTTAACAGGTACGGACAACGGTTATTCAGGTCAGCCGGTTACAGCATCCCCTGGGATGGTACGTTTAACGGCCGACTGGTTCCGCCCACCACCTATTATTATATCGTAAACCTGAGGAATGGAAAGAAGGCTTTGTCGGGAAGCGTAACGATTCTCAGGTAATTTGGATACTCGGGTACGCCGCCCCCTCACAACTCACGTATTTAGGGTTTCGGACACAGCAGCAATTGCCCGGCATCCCGCTCCGTTGCTAGCATCCTCCCCCGGATGAATTATAAAAATCGTCCCTCAAACAAACCTGCACATCTTGACCAAAACTGAAGCGAAGGAAACCAGGAAGAAGGCTGGCTTTTGCGCCCCCCAAAATACCCCAATGACCAATGACAGCGCAGCGAATGCCCAATGACGAAAAGTATATTAACGCAAAAACCCCTCATCTTATGGATGAAGGATTTTGCGATAAGATCTGGCACCGACCTACTCTCCCACGTTTTACCGCAGTACCATCGGCTCTGGCGGGCTTGACTTCTCTGTTCGGAATGGGAAGAGGTAGACACCGCCGATATAGGCACCTGAATTTCTTTTGTTAGTATTTAGTAGCTAGTATCAAGTAGCAAGATTTTATTTGCTCAAGTGATAAGTACCATTATACTTACAATATTTTATTTGTCGATTTAATATAAGCTTAGTCAACATCAGACCCTAA